>HF989214.1:0-37079 GCA_000431275.1 Prevotella sp. CAG:755
TAATATTGCACTTGCTTGTTGACTCTATATCTCGCAAACGCAGGATGGCTTTCTGCAAAAAACGGGGCGCAAACCGACAGCCTGCAAGGGAAAATTCGTAAGTTTGCAGGCCGTTTGCCGCCACACGCCGCAAGCGTCTGGCGCGCAAACACCACACATAAAGCACATTTGAACATGCCACACACACGCAAGGAACAGTTAGACGAATTCAGCCGCATACTCGACATCCTCGACGAGCTCCGCATCAAATGCCCTTGGGACAGGAAGCAGACCAACCAGAGCCTGCGGCCAAACACCATAGAAGAGGTCTATGAACTCAGCGACGCCCTTCTTCACGACGACCGGAAGAACATCTGCAAGGAGCTGGGCGACGTCCTGCTGCACGTGCTCTTCTATGCCAAAATCGGAGCGGAGAAAGGGGATTTCGACATCGCCGACGTCTGCTCCAACCTCTCTGACAAGCTCATTTTCCGTCACCCTCATGTGTTCGGGACGGTCGAGGCGGAAACGGCAGACCAGGTATCAGACAACTGGGAGCAGCTCAAACAAAAGGAGAAGGACGGCAACAAGACCGTCCTCGGCGGTGTGCCCGCATCGCTCCCGTCGCTCATCAAAGCCTATCGCATACAGGACAAGGCGCGCCACGTCGGCTTCGACTGGGAAGAGCGCAGCCAGGTATGGGACAAAGTGAAGGAGGAAATCCGCGAGTTTGAACGCGAGGTGGCCCGCGCCGATGCGGACAAGGCCGAAGCGGAGTTCGGCGACGTCCTGTTCAGCCTTGTCAATGCCGCCCGGCTCTATGGCATCAACCCCGACACTGCGCTCGAACGCACCAACCAGAAGTTTACGCGCCGATTCAACTACCTCGAAGCGCACACCATCAAGCAAGGACGCAAACTGACAGACATGACCCTGGCCGAGATGGACAAGATATGGGACGAGGCCAAGCGTCAGGAAGCCCCGGGCCAAGATGCCGAGAAGTAACGCCCTGTTCCATCTGCTCGCCGTCGTGACAGTAGCTATATGGGGCACGACGTTCGTTTCGACCAAGGTGCTCCTGCTGCACGGCTTGCCGCCGGCCGAGATCTTCCTGCTGCGCTTTGTCCAAGCCTACGTGTGCCTCGCGTTGCTCTACCGCCGCCGCTGGTTCGTAGGTTGGCGGGACGAGGGGCTTATGCTCGTGGCCGGGATGACGGGTGGCTCGCTCTACTTTCTCACCGAGAACACGGCGCTCGAATACACGCTGGCCGGCAACGTCTCGCTCGTTGTGGCCACAGCGCCGCTGCTGACCGCCCTGCTCGCCTCATTGACCCGCGCCTCACGCTCGGGCGTGCGGCTCTGGGGGGCATCCGTACTGGCTTTGGCGGGCGTGACTCTGGTGGTGATGAACGGACAGGGCCACTTGGCTTTCCATCTCGCAGGCGACATGCTGGCACTCTCGGCAGCTTTCTCGTGGGCCATCTACCAATTGGTCACCAAACGGCTGTGCGACCGCTACGGTGCCACCCTGCTGACGCGCAAAGTCTTTGGCTACGGACTGCTCACCATCCTCGTCTACTTCCTGTTCCGTCCGGTCGACATCGATCCCACCCTGCTGGCCCGCCCCGTCGTGTGGGGCAATTTGCTTTTTCTCGGCCTTGTCGCGTCGATGGGGTGCTACTGGCTGTGGAGCAAAGTGATTGAACGGCTTGGGGCTATCACGTCGGCCAACTATATCTACCTCAACCCGGTGACGACGCTGGCCTTTTCCTATCTTTTTCTCGGCGAACCCGTCTCGGCCTACGCCATATTCGGCGCCGTCTGCATCATCACCGGCGTCTACCTTGCCGTCAGCCCCGAACGGCAGCGCCCTCTCCGGCGTAAGCCGCGCTGAGCAGCCCCACTCTCTTTGCCATGCAAAACGGGAGGGATGCGGCCTGGTCTGTAAGAAAGTAGACTTTCTTTTGCTATTGCGCCCGCCTTTGCGTATATTTGCAACGAACAAACAAACTCGCAGATATGAAACTCATCCGTTTTGCACATACAGCCACATTGGGACTTACGTTAGCCGGCCTCACCGCCTGCAGCGACGACCCGGCTCCCGCTTTGCAACCCACGCTGCCGACGAGCGGCGGCGACCCCGTCAAGGAAATCGTCCACAACGGCAATCTCCCTGATTGCTGCGACTGGAAGCTGACCTACGGCGGCGGACGGCTGACCTCCGCCACTGGAACCTCGTTCATCAACAACGTGTCGCTGGCATCGACTTTCAATTTGGGATATGGCACGCAGAGCGTATCGATGAGCGGCGGCGGACAGTCTCGCTACACCATCGACCTCAATGGCGACAAGCTCATCAGCCGCATTACGGTGGACAATAGTATCTATGAATTCAATTACTGGAACGGGGCACTCTCGAACTGGCGTAAAATCACTGTCGACGACGGCTTTGCGCCCATCCCACAATATACGTCCTCGGCCTCGCTCTTTTATGAAAACGGCGATTTGCACCACATCGACTACACCGAGAACGAGAACAACCCACTCAACACCGTGACCCTCACATTTACGCCTGACGAGCGGCTCAATGTCAACGGACTATTGCCCGAAGGCGTCACGCGGCAGATGGGCTGCCTCGGATTTGAACACCTCTACTACGCAGGCCTGATGGGAGGACCGACCACACACCTCGTCAAAAAAGTGGAAGTAAAACACGCCCTTTACCCCGAACGCGACTATACACTTGAATTTGAATACTCGGCCGACGTCGCCGGGCGCAATGTCGTGCTCTGCAACTTCCGCTACGAAGGCCAGCCAGCTTCCGTTACCTATAAATACTAAGACTGCGACATGACGCCCGGACTGGAAGAGACCGAAAATCTCGTCGGGCAGCTCGGAGGGCGCACTTATGCGCTCTTCCGGATGCCTGATGCTTCGGACTTCACATTTATTGCTCAGAACGACGTATGGCCAGACGTTGCACTCACGCTCATGGCGGCCGACGAACTTACGGGCTATGTCGTGGCTCCTTTCCATATCGGAGCGGAAACGCCTGTCGTCTTCATCCGCCCCGACCGGGTACTGCGACTGGCATGTCCGCAAACTGCATCCCGCCTCACCGTAGGCCTTCGCCCCGCACCGGGCGCGGACAGTTGGCGAACGGACTATTGTGCCAGCTTCTCGCCCTGCCTTGACGCCCTCCGCTCCGGCCGGTTCGACAAGCTCGTCCTCTCACGTCGTGCCGACTATGTTCACTCGGGCGATTTCCCCCATCCGCTCCATCTTTTCCTGACAGCCTGCCAAGCCTATCCTCATCAGTATGTCGCCATGTGGTCAACCCCCATGACGGGATGTTGGCTCACAGCCACGCCCGAGAAACTGCTCTCCGGATCGGCCGCCGGATGGCAGACAATGTCGCTCGCCGGAACCATGACGTGGAACGACGAGAGCGCCAATCCCGACCTACACGCATGGAGCGAAAAGAATCGCCACGAGCAACAAGTGGTGACCGACTACCTGCAAGAACAACTTGCGCCCATAGCCTCAACGATCAGCATCGGCAGGCCTCATCCAGTGCGTGCCGCAAGTGTGGCTCACTTGCGCACCGATATCCGATTCACTTGCCCACCGGAATGGACCACGGGGCGGCTGCTCGAACGCCTTCATCCCACCCCGGCCGTATGTGGCCAGCCACGAAGAGAGGCGGGCTGTTTTTTGCGTAATACAGAGCCACACGCCCGCCGTTACTACGCCGGATTTAGCGGACCATTGCACCTGAATGGCGAATGCGCGCTCTATGTCTCGTTACGTTGCATGGAGATAGAAGCCGACGCAGTACACTGCTACGCTGGCGGCGGGTTGCTCCCAGACAGTCGCGAAGAGAGCGAATGGAGTGAGACACAAAGAAAGTTACGCACGATGCTTGATCTCTTCGATACCTTGTGACTATGTTTTGTGACAAAAGTAACGTAAACATCCTGACGGCATACATGGCAGCATACGGCATACGGCACGTCGTGGTCTGTCCCGGATCGCGCAATGCTGTGCTTGTTCATAATTTTGCTGTCTGCGATGCGTTCACGTGCCACGCAGTGACGGACGAACGCAGTGCCGCTTTTGTAGCCCTCGGAATGGCAGCCTCCCTGAGCGCGCCAGTTGCTGTCTGCGTCACCTCCGGCACAGCACTTCTCAACACACTGCCAGCCATAGCGGAAGCACATTATCGTCAGCTTCCCCTGCTTATCATTTCTGCCGATCGCCCGCAGCAATGGATCGGACAGCAAGATGGACAGACCCTACCCCAACCTCACGCCCTCGCTCCTTACGCCGCGTACAGTGCGCAAGTGCACGAACTCACGAACGAAGCATCGCGAATATGGTTATGCCGCATGCTCAACGAAGCGTTCCTGGCTCTGCCTCACGGACCGGTCCACTTGAACGTTCCTGTCACTGAGCCGTTGTTCAGTTTCACAACATCCCAATTGCCACCAGTACGCCCTGTATCCCGTTATGAGCCAACAACAAAAGCTCAGCTTCCGGACGAAATCATAGAAAGATTGAGAGAGGCGCGGTGCCCTATTCTGGTTGTCGGCCAGATTGACGGACTGCGCGTTGACGATGAGCTGCGCGGGCTTGTCGGTTCTGGCGCAATCCTTGTTTTGCCAGAGGCATTGTCTGGCCTGCCGGGAAACCATCGCACCAAAGTGCTCGAAGAAATAGGTCCAGAATCGGTGTTCAAACCCGACCTCGTGCTTCATGTCGGCGGCACATTTGTGAACAAGCAGGTCAAACTATACTTGCGTCGTGCGGACGCGGACGTCGTGCGCATCGGCCAAGACAACGGACTCGTCGACACTTTCAATCACCTTACGGCAGTGGTCCCCCTTACGGCTACTGATGGACTGCATGCCATTGCGCATGCTGCACGTAACATGCCGGAGAAAGAGACTGTCCGCCACGCAATGGATTATCTCAGAACTTTTCAGACCGTGCCACAGCGCTTCTGCACCAACATGCTCAACGATTTGGGCATCATTCAGAAAGCGTTCGAGTATATGCGTGAACTCCCCGGCCATCTGCATCTCGCCAACAGTAATTCTGTGCGGAATGCCCTCCATTTCGTTGATGGTTATCCCTTTCCTATATACTGCAACCGAGGCACAAATGGCATCGAAGGCACACTCTCGACAGCCGTTGGACATGCGTTGGCCAGTGACTCCCCGGTTTATGTGATTATCGGGGATCTCAGTTTCTTTTATGATCAGAATGCCTTATGGAACAGTGAATTACATGGAAATCTTCGCATTCTTCTGCTTAACAACAGCGGTGGACAAATCTTTTCGACCCTGCCCGGACTAGGAGAAAGTCCAGCTGCCCATAAATATGTGGCAGCCGCTCATCATACATCGGCACGAGGCATAGCCAACTCATATGGAGTCAACTATCTTAGCGTGAAAAGAACCGACGAACTTGACTGTGCTATGGCAGCATGGTCACGGCCTGGTGAATCCCGCCCTGTCCTGCTCGAAGCGTTCACCACACCAACCGACAATGATGCGGCCGCCAAAATGATGCACAGAATTTACGTGCAACACATGAAGCAAAGTTCAGAAAACACGCCAAATCTTTGTGAATAACGAGAGAAAGTCGTAAATTTGCACGCGGTTTTGGTTCCGTAGCTCAGTTGGATTAGAGCAACGCCCTTCTAAGGCGTGGGTCTTGGGTTCGAACCCCAACGGAATCACGTCATTCGCCTTGCGCTAGATTGCGCAAGGCTTTTTAATTTTTAGAGTTCTTGTGGGGAGCATCATACACCACATCGTAAAAAACTATAATTGAGGATTGGCAAAATCCGCCTCTCTGTTATTTTTATATGGTAGAACAGATATTCGTTTAACCACAAGAACGGGGTTCTATGGTGCTTCTCCACAGAACCCCGTTCAAAATGCACTAAGCTCAGGCTAATATGCCCGAAATTTTTGCCCTATATGAGCACGCTTCTCAGCATGTAGCGATAAATGCCTGCATCTCAGCTTCGTGGGCCTCAGCGCTTTGAAGAAGCTTGAATTGAGCGCGGGTACGGACGAGATTATGGCCGGGATAGGCCGTTTTGTAATACGTGTCGCCATTCAAGTAGTCAGCCAAGAAACGGACAGCCTGCATGTAGGGGAAGAGTTTGGCGGCATACGGCAGGTTTTCAATCTCAACGGGAGTGAGGAACGAGCGGGCGGACTTCAAATAACCCTTGGCAAACGACTTGAAGATTTCCATATTGAAATTGACGGCGTCGAGGTCTTTGTCGTCTTCTTTTCCAGTGTTGGCTGCCGAACGGAGAAAGTCACCGAAATCTGAGAAAACAAAGTTGGGCATTACGGTGTCAAGGTCAATGACACAAAGCACGTTGCCGTCTTGGTCGAACATCATGTTGTCGACCTTGGTGTCACAATGACAGATGCGCTTGGGCAATTTCCCTTCGCGATGGAGGCGTTCGCCTTTACACATTTCGTCTGCACGCCGCTCAATTTCCTCGAGCAAGTCTTTCACCTCAGCCACACGTCCGGCTTTATCCTCCTTGACTGCATCGCGAAGCTGCTGGAGACGGAACTCCATGTTGTGGAAGTTGGGAATTGTCTCGCCCAATTCGACCGGAATGTCGGCCAGCATGGCTTGGAAATTGCCGAACGTTTCGCCCACTTCGTAGGAACTTTCGGGCGTAACGCCGGTTTTTGTGACTGCGTCCGGAATGAACAGCATAATACGCCAATAGCTGCCATCGGTATGAACATAATAGAACTTACCGTTCGATGTGAGAGGAACGAACGTCAGCACCTTACGATCGATATCGTTGGTTCCGGCAGCTTCAAGTTTGCGACGGATGTGAGTGGTGACTGCAATAATGTTATCCATCAGCATTTCAACATTTTCGAAAATGGCGTTGTTGATGTGTTGCAGGACGTAGTTTGGCTGGTCGGATTCTGCGGTGACTACTTTGAATGTGTCATTGATGAGCCCATCACCAAGGGGCTTGATCTCGTTCACCGTACCTTTGATGTCAAACTGCGATACGATTTTTTTCAGTTCGTTGGATTCCATGGTTGGATAGATTTATTGTGTTTAGTAAATATGGTTCGTTTTTCTATGGTTACGGGCAAATGTAGGAAAAAACCGGGAGTATGCCAACCTTAGTCTTGTTTTTCTACGGAATTTGCATGACAAAAGGTCAGTCAAGGTCAACAACAGTTATACCAGCACCGCCAAACTGTACGTGCTCGTCGCGGAAATCGTGAACGCCGGGAATGGTGGCTAAGTACTGACGGATGAGTTGGCGGAGTGCGCCGGTTCCCGTTCCGTGCAGGATGCGCACGCGAGGCACGCCAAGCATCTCGGCATCATCAATGAAATAACGTACGGCATTTAAGGCTTCATCGCCGCGATACCCACGCAAGTCAATGTCTGTCTTGAAAGCGGCCCGGCGTTCATCAATGGTATGGCGCGTAGAATTGTTGACGGCACCGACAATACTACTGATGGATGCTACCGTGGCCGGTTCTGACGATTCGAGACGTGCGAGAGGTACAGTGGTATACATCACGCCAAAAAGCACGCGTGCCGTACGTCCTTGCAGGCTGACGATACGCCCCGTCGTAGTTTGTCCTTTGATGCGCACGGTGTCACCAGCGTGCAAGGCTTTCGACACAGGTTTTGAAGATGTCGGAACTTCTGACGAAGGTTGTGAAATGGTCGCTTTTTTTGCTTTACGGTCACGGCTGCGCTGCTGTCGCTGTTTGATTTGCTCGATTTTACGGGCTATACGGTCTTCTTCCTCCGGATCTCGACTTTCGATTTCTTCTTTGAAGGATTCAAGTTCGCGACGGATTTCTTTGGTGCGTTCCTTTTCGGCCTGCGTTTCGCGAATGGTTCGGATAGTCTGCTCGATTTTGGCGTTAGAGTCTTTGAGCAATTGGGAAGCCTCCTCTCGGGCCTGGCTGATGATGTCGCGTTTTTGCGTTTGAAGCTGCTTCATTTCACTCTCATAACGCGCAAGAATTTCTTCGAGCTGTCGCTCTTGTTTGCGGATGTTCTGACGTTTGTTTTCCCAATAACGCTTATCTCGATTGATTTCCTGTAAGTACTTGTCAGACATGATGTAATCTTGTCCGACGATGTCGGCTGCATCACACATGACGTCCTCGGGAATGCCTATCTTTCGAGCTATTTCTAAGGCAAAGGAACTTCCTGGGCTACCTGTCTGCAAAATAAAGAGGGGTTGAAGATGCGCAAGGTCATAAAGCATGGCACCATTGACGATACCGTCGTGCGCTTCTGCGAAAGCTTTGAGATTCTGGAAATGCGTCGTAATGACACCGTATGCGCCACTGGCAAGGTACCGTTTCAGGATAGCTTCTGCGATGGCGCCACCGATCTGTGGCTCCGTGCCGCTACCGAATTCATCGATAAGAATGAGGCTTCGGCTATCGCTGGCCTTAATCATCTGCTTCATGTGGATGAGATGGCTCGAATACGTGCTCAGGTCGTTCTCAATGCTTTGATCGTCACCAATGTCAAGAAAAAGATTCCCAAACACACCGACACGCGAGCTCTCATGGACGGGAATTGGGTAGCCGCATTGCACCATGTATTGAAGCAGCCCGACAGTTTTCAGACAAATTGATTTACCACCGGCATTCGGCCCCGAGATTAATAAGATACGTCCGTTAGGGGTTAGTTTGATGTCAAGCGGGACGGTCTGTTTGCCTTGCTTGTCAAGCGTAAGGCGGAGCAGAGGATGAAAGGCCTGATACCATTCAATGTGGGGGCCGTCTACCAATTCAGGAATGACCGCTTTGATAGATTGGGCAAACAATGCCTTGGCCCGGATAAAGTCCACTTCGCCAAGAAATAAAAGCGATTCCACCATTGGAGTGATATGCGGGCGTATCTCAGCTGTGATATTTTGGAGAATCCGGATGACTTCGCGCTTTTCTGCCGCTTTAAGTTCGCGCACCTTGTTATTAGCTTCCACGATGACAGCTGGCTCGATGAATACGGTCTTCCCAGTTGCCGATTCATCATGTACGATGCCTTTGATTTTGCGTTTGAGCGCCGGGTTGACGGGGATGACCAGTCGCCCGTCTCGCATTGTAGGACTAACGTTGCGGTCTATATAGCCCTCGTCCTGCGCCTCATGTATGATGTTGCGGAGCGAATAGGAAATACTGCGCACGACACTCTCCATTTCGTGCCGAATAGATAAAAGTTCAGGCGAAGCCGTATCTTTGATCTTCCCGAACTTATTTAATATAGCATCAATCTTCTTGATTATGTCAGGAAAAGTTTCCACCTTTTCAGCCTCATAATGAAGATAAGGGAACCTGTATTCCGGTTCATCCCCTCCTTCGTTCTTGTCCTCTGAAAAAAGCGCGACAAGTTGACAGATAGTTTCTAATGAACGTTTTAGGTTGAATAAGGGTATTTCCTCCATGTATGTGCGTTCTGGCCGAATATGTAGCAATTCATCGCGCACATCAAAAAAGTTCTCATCGTATTCCGCACCTTCATTTTGTAGCAATGTGAACTCTTTGATTTTACATAACTCACGCTCAACATCGTCCTTTGTGGTGAAAAAAGTAGACTTGTCTACCTTCTCCGTACCTAAGGAGGAGATGCAGCGTCCCTTGACGAGCCTGCGAATATCGTTGAACCCTATTTTATCTTCGTAATTGTCTGGATAGACCATTGTCGTTTATTCTTGAAAATTTGTACAAAGGTACATAAATGTAGCAAATCACAAGTCTCTTAACCCCGAACATACGCTCAAATTACATCAAAGATCAGAAAGTACAGTAAAAAAAGAGTATCAATCATAAATTATTATCCAAATAATTTGCTCCATTCGTTAGACTGTCGTACTTTTGCACCGCGATTCACATCAGGAGAGATGGTAGAGTGGTCGATTACAGCAGTCTTGAAAACTGCCGTGCTGAGAGGCACCGGGGGTTCGAATCCCTCTCTCTCCGCCTATCATTTAATAAGTCCCCTAAAAGTCATGACTTCTAGGGGACTTATTTTTTATGCGTACTAAAAGCGTAAATCCTTTTTTATAATAACCGTGTCCGATGTTGAGTATGTGTCTGCTACGGCCGTACATTGATAACCAGGCGCCGTAAAATGGTGTCCGACATTAAGCGCCAATATCCAAACGTTAATCTTCCTTGGGCAACGAGGCGTCGATGACGCGGCGTATGGATGCCAACGCACTGCGCCCCCACCCTTTCAGCTCGCGAAGCGTCATCGCGCGTTGTGGTTTCAAGCGACGGTAGGCCTCGCGCACACTAATGGGAACGGCGACACCCACCACTGTGTATAGCACAATGAACCATGCCGACACACCGTCAGCATAGACGACGGGATGCCCCCCGACATGAAGCCAATCGAGGCCGTACCACGCCACGACAAGGGCGCTTACCAATTTGAACGCCGCAAAGTGGAATGCGAAAACGCAAAGCGTACGTTCGCCGACGTAGGCCAGTCCGCGGGCCAGCCAACCGCCCCAAGTGTCGATACGCTCCGACACATAGAGGCAGAGCACGAAACCAGCCAAAGCCGGCACAGGATAACTAACGAACTGCGTGAACGTGGCGTTCACGCCAAGCGACGTGCCGAACGTGAACGTGGCCAGCACAAGCACAGCCAGCGCGGCGAGCGCCACGCGCCAATCCATTGGGATGCGGTCGCGGTAGCGCGCGTAGAGAAATCCCGTCCCGAAGAAAAAGAGTCCCATCAGATCGCGATAACCACCCTGGGCCAATCCAGTCACGCGCAAGCCTGCCGTCACCTTCCACAGTGTCAGAAGCAAAGCGACTCCACAAACGGCCCAGCCAACAGACTCGGTCGAACGCAACCAGCGCACACGCCGCAGCAGCTTAAAGAGCACCAGATAGCCCAGCGAGGCCACGAGCAGCGCACGGAAAAACCAGAACGTGCCCCCAAGGAACTCGTCGTAGCCTGACATATTGAACACGATACTCCATAACCGTTGCTGGAAAGCATGCCATGAATAGGGATGCGTAACGCCACCGGCGGCATTGCCGTAGGTCTCATTCAAGATGCCCAAAGGAAAAAGCAAGTTGTGCAAACAGAGCAGGATGAGGCTCCACGTGACAAAAGGCACATAAAGCCCGCGCAGACGACGGATAACGAAAGGCTTCTCATCGTCCACGTATCGCAGTTTGAAGAAATAGCCTGCGCAGATGAAAAAGAGGGGCATGTGGAAGAGGTAGATGAAGCGCGTACCATAGCCGGTGAGGCCGGCATGGCCCAACACGACAAGGATGATGCCAATGCCCTTGCAGATGGAAAACGTACGGTCACGCATAACTGTCGTCAGGTAGAAGATGAGTTTTGAATACGACGGGAACTCCGGGTGCGGAGATGGCTGGGGCGTCGTTGCGCACAAAAGGTTGCAGAAAATGGAAGAACCAGCCCGCCACGCGCTGGCCAAGAGGAATCTGGCGGCGGCGTTCGGGCGTCAGCAAGTAGCACGACGGCTTCTGCCGTTCGAAGAGGTCGCCGATCTGCTGGGCAAAACACGTGTCGGCCACGAGGAGATTGCACTCGTAGTCCCACGACAAACTGCGGCTGTTCAGGTTAGCCGAGCCGGCATAAGCGAGCTGCCCGTCGACGGCCATGACTTTCGTGTGGTGGAAGCCTCCCTGAAAGACGTAGACCTTAACGCCGCTGCGCATCAACTTGTTGGCGTTGTATTCAACGATGCGCGGCGTGATGGGAATGTCACTTTTCTCCGAAACCATCACCTCGACTTCGACGCCTCTTTTAGCCGCGCGGCGCAAAGCACGGCGCAACTTGCGGTTCAGTGTGAGATACGGGTTGATGATCTGAATGTGTCGCTGGGCTGCATCGATTGCGGTAAGGAAAGTCTCACGCACGACGGTGGGCGTGATGTGCGGCTCGCGGTTCACTACGCCCACCACCTTGTGCCCGGCCGTAGCGGTAGTGTCGGGTTTCAGGTCAGCAAAGCGTTCGCGGGCATCTACACAGCCTGGATAGTATTGCGGGCCACGCACCTGCTGGCGAGCCGTCTGGTTCCAGATGTGCAGGAATATGGACTGCAACTCGCCTACGGCATCGCCCTCGACGCGCATGTGGAAATCGTGCCATGCACCAAACTCCTCCTTACCATTAATATAGTAATCCGCCACATTCATACCGCCAATGTAGGCTACCATGCCGTCAATGACAACGATTTTGCGGTGGTCGCGGCTCAGCGCATGGTTCAAATAGGGGAAACGGACGGGGTCGAACTCATAGATCTCGACGCCGTGCTCGCGCAACAGGCGGAGGTGGCGCGACCGGAGGGGACGATTGTTTGACCGGTTGCCGAAGCCGTCGAAGAGGGCACGCACCTCGACTCCCTCTTTGGCCTTTTGGGCCAGCAGCGTGAAGAGTTCAGTCGAAATGGAGTCATTCCGGAAGTTAAAGTATTCAAGGTGGATGCTCTCGCGAGCGTCACGGACAGCCTTGAAGAGGTCGTCGAACTTCTCCTGTCCGCTTTCGAGGGGCACGATGCGATTGTTCGTCGTGAAGCGGATGTGATGCTCGCGCCGAAGAAAGTTGACCACGGTCGAGTCACACCGCACGGTCTCCTGTGCACAGAGGACACCTCCTCCCGACGCAGCCATGAGCCATACGGCCACGCGCAGGCGACGGAACAGACGGACAATGCGCTTCATCAGAACATGGTGCTGAACGAGTCGACGATGCCGAGCAGGCGTCTGTTGTCGTCGCAAACAAGCACGGAATGAATCTTGTGACGATGCATCAGTGCATCAATTTCCGTAATCTTGGCATCAGGAGCCACTGTCTTCGGATTGCGCGTCATGATGTCAGCCACAGTCAAGGAGAAGAAACGGTCCTGGCTGTTTTCCATGGCACGGCGCACGTCGCCGTCGGTGATGATGCCTTCCACCCGCTCGTCGGCCGTGGCCACACAAAGTCCCAAGCGGCCTCGGCTCATGTGGATGACAGCCTCGCCCAACTTCATGCCGGCCGGG
This sequence comes from Prevotella sp. CAG:755, assembly GCA_000431275.1. GTDB lineage: Bacteria > Bacteroidota > Bacteroidia > Bacteroidales > Bacteroidaceae > Alloprevotella. The sequence continues at coordinate 13,050 of HF989214.1, forward strand.
ACAACCGGAAGGTCGTCCGTCCGCATCACATCGCGGGCACGCGTCAGGAGGCGCTTGCCCAACGTACCACCGGGATGAAACTGGGCAAAGTCCGAAGCCTTGAAGTGGCGGGCTTCCATCAACGCGCAAGCCAAGGCATCACCCATGGCGAGGGCAGCCGTCGTCGATGACGTCGGGGCGAGGCCGAGGGGACAGGCTTCATGCGCCACGCCGGCATTGAGATGGGCCGTGGCATAGCGTGCAAGGAGTGAATCGGGGTTACCGCTCATGCCGATAACGGGGATATGCTTCTCCATCAGGTAAGGGAGGAAACGCAGAAGCTCGTCTGTCTGCCCTGAGTTGGAGATGGCGAGGACCACGTCGGCGGGAGTGATGACGCCAAGATCGCCATGAAAGGCATCGAGCGGATTGATAAAGAAGCTCGGTGTACCTGTCGAAGAGAGCGTGGCGGCTATCTTGGCGCCGATATGTCCACTTTTTCCCACTCCGGTCACAATGAGTTTGCCCTTGCAGGACAAAATGATTTCCACTGCCCGGTCAAAATCTGCGTCAAGCCGGGGAATGAGGTCAAGTAGTGCCTGCGCTTCGTCTTGCAGGCATTTTATAGCAGTGTCAGTCCATTTGCTCATAAGAGGGAAGTGATTACATTTTCGAGTTCGTCGAGAGGAAGCATGTTGGGGCCGTCACTGAGGGCATGGTCGGGGTCGGGATGGGTTTCGAAGAAGTAGCCCGTAGCACCGAAGGCTTTGGCCGCGAGGGCCATAGCCGGCACGAACTGCCGGTCGCCACCGGTGCTCCCGCCTGCTGCGCCGGGACGCTGCACGCTGTGTGTACAGTCCATGATGACGGTCGGTGTGTAGGCCTTCATGGCGGGGATGTTGCGGAAGTCGACGACGAGGTTGTTATATCCGAACATATTGCCGCGTTCGGTCAGCCACACTTCGCGAGCGCCGGCGTCGCGACATTTCTCGACGGGATAGCGCATGTCGTCGCCCGAGAGAAACTGTGCTTTCTTGATGTTAACCGTACAGCCTGTACGGGCGGCAGCCACGAGCAGGTCGGTCTGCCGACAGAGGAAAGCGGGTATCTGGATAACATCGACCACCTCTCCGACAGCTTCGGCCTGCTGGCTCTCGTGAACATCGGTGAGCAGGCGCAAACCGTAACGTGCCTTCACGTCGGCCAGCATTTGCAGGCCGCGGTCGAGCCCTGGTCCGCGAAACGAACGTATGGACGTGCGATTGGCCTTATCGAACGAGGCTTTGAATATGATGTCAAGCCCATGTTTCCGGTTCAGGGCGACGAGCCGCTGTGCCACCGTGTCGAGCAATTCTGCTGACTCAATGACGCAAGGACCGGCGATAAAGATAGGTGTCATGCTTCGTCTTTCTTTATAAATTTCCGCAAATATACGACTTTCGCCGCAAACAACCGCCATTCATGCAACAGTCTTGACACAGACGGCCACAACCTGAGCCGTTCGTACCACCACGTGCCCCCGTAGTTCCTCCCTCGCAAAAGGACACGCGACGGCGGCAAAAGGCGTGGAGTGCTGCGACAGGACTTTCTGTCAGTGCTGTCGTAAATCCTGTCACAGCGACGATATTTACAGCCAGCCTTATGGCCGAGAGGGCTTATATGTCCGTTTTCCGCGATGATGCGCGGTTCACTCCGGGCGCTGCGTCGCATTTTTTGGGCAGGCGGCTTGTCTGTCCTGAAAAAATGGGCTAAATTTGCGGAGCAATTTTAATCACGACAATTCGATTAGTTATGAAAAAGAGTGCTTTGCAAATCGCAAGAGCCGCTTACCAGCCCAAACTTCCCCAAGGACTGCGCGGCAACGTGACCATCAAAGAAGGCGCCCCGACGCAGAGCGTGGCCGACCAGGAAGAAATCCAGAAACTCTTCCCGAACACCTACGGCATGCCGTTGGTTGAATTCGTTCCCTCATCGGAGAAACGCGAGTACGCCCCGATGAACATCGGCGTCATTCTCTCAGGCGGACAGGCCCCCGGCGGCCACAACGTCATCTGCGGCCTCTACGATGAATTGAAGAAGCAGAATCCCGCCAACAAGCTCTACGGCTTCATCCTTGGCCCTGGCGGCTTGGTGGACCACAAATATATGGAGCTGACCGGCGACATCATCGACGAGTATCGCAACACCGGCGGTTTCGACATGATTGGCTCCGGCCGTACGAAGCTCGAGACCAAGGAACAGTTTGAGAGCGGCTTGCAAATTATCCGCGAACTGAATATCAAGGCCGTAGTCATCATTGGTGGAGACGACTCCAACACAAACGCCTGCATCCTTGCCGAATACTATGCAGCCAACAACTACGGTGTGCAGGTCATCGGCTGCCCCAAGACCATTGACGGCGACTTGAAAAACGAGCAGATTGAAACAAGTTTCGGTTTCGACACTGCCTGCAAGACATACGCCGAAGTCATCGGCAACATCCAACGCGACGCTAATTCTGCCCGCAAGTACTGGCACTTCATCAAGCTCATGGGCCGCTCTGCCTCGCACATCGCGCTCGAATGTGCCCTGCAATGCCAGCCCAACGTCTGCATCATCAGCGAAGAAGTCGAAGCGAAAAACCAGACCCTCGACGACATCGTCACCTACATTGCAGGCGTAGTTGCGCAGCGAGCCGCTGACGGCAACAACTTCGGTACGGTGCTCATCCCCGAAGGCCTCATCGAGTTCATCCCCGCTATGAAGAAACTCATCGCCGAACTGAACGACCTGCTCGCCAAGCCGGAAGCCGCAAAAGTGGCAGGCGACGAACAGCGCGAATGGGGGATGAAGAACCTCAGGCCGACGAACAGCGCGAATGGGTGATGAAGAACCTCAGCAAGGAGAATGCCGACATCTACGCCTCGCTTCCCGAAGGTGTAGCCCGTCAGCTGACAATGGAACGTGACCCGCACGGAAACGTACAGGTGTCGCTCATTGAGACAGAAAAGCTCCTCTCTGAAATGGTAAGCAAGAAACTCGCCCAGTGGAAGAAAGAAGGGAAATATGCAGGTAAGTTCGCTGCCCAGCATCACTTCTTCGGCTACGAAGGACGTTGTGCAGCACCCTCGAACTACGATGCCGACTACTGCTACGCCCTCGGCACCAGCGCTGCCCAGCTTGTCGCCAACGGCAAGACCGGATACATGGCCATCGTCAAGAACACCACGGCTCCCGCAGAGGAATGGGTGGCCGGCGGAGTGCCCATCACGATGATGATGAACATGGAACGCCGCCACGGCGAGATGAAGCCCGTCATCAAGAAAGCCCTCGTCAAGCTCGACGGTGCCCCCTTCAAGACATTTGCCGCCCATCGCGACGAGTGGGCCAAGGACACATGCTTCGTCTATCCCGGCCCAATCCAGTACTTCGGCCCGACGGAAGTCTGCGACCAGTGCACCGCGACCCTGAAACTCGAACAGGGAAAATAATCCCTACCCGTTGAACGCATAGAAGCCGGGTGGGCCGACCTACGTCTGGCCCACCCGCTTCGTTATTGGCAACCATAAACCCGAAACACCGTGGCCTCCCGTACGACGCAATCCCCGCGCAAGTCATCGCCCAAACGTATCCGGCGCACCAACCGACGAAGAAAGCCCAAAAGCCTGCTTCGCCGCTTGCCGTCTTGGGCGCTGTGGAGCGGCGGACTGGGCATTGCCGTCATCTACGCCGCCATTTTCTATCATTTCTTTGTCGATCCGTTTTCATTCCGCTGGCAAGCCATCTACGGCGACGCTACATATCCCGAAGGCTACTCCATCCAAGGCATTGACATCAGCCATCATCAGGGAGAAATCGACTGGGACTTGTTGCGCAATGCCAAAATCAACGGCAACCCCGTCCGTTTCATCATCATCAAAGCCACGGAAGGGCGCTCACTGCTTGACGAGAACTTCAACGACAACTTCTATCAGGCACGTGAGAACGGATTTATCCGCGGCGCTTACCACTTCTATTCGCCATCGGTTCCGGCGCGCGACCAAGCCCGCTATTTTCTCAAACAAGTACACCTCGAAGACGGCGACCTGCCGCCTGTACTCGACATCGAGAACGTGGGCGACCTCAACGCCGCGCAAATCAAACATGAAGCCCTCACGTGGCTGCGGCTGGTGGAAAAAGAAGTCGGTGTCAAACCGATTATCTACACTTATTATAAGTTCAAGCAGAAATACCTCAGCGACAAAGTCTTCGACGACTATCCCTACTGGATTGCGCACTACTATGTGCCGAAACTGACCTACAAGGGAAAATGGAAGTTCTGGCAGCACACCGACAGAGGCCGTCTGCCGGGTATCAACGGCTTTGTAGATTTCGACATCTATAACGGTTCAATGTACGACTTGAAAAAGTTGACTATCGGCGGGCAGGAGGACTACGTCGAGCCGTAATGACAGCCGGCAGACCACCGGACTCTGAAAAAACAAACAGCCGACCTGCGCGTACAAGTCGGCTAACCGGAAAAACAGTCAGTACAAGCGCCTCAACCATTCCGCCGCAAGGAATACAGGAAAACGCTCCCCGTCTCTCTGACAATTGCCAAAGAGACGGGGAGCTCTGTATTGCAGTGGCAGCGGGCCGTTCACTTCGCGATGAATAACTTGCGCACACGGTCCGGGTCGCCGTGCACCTTACCCAAACGCTCGATGTGCTGGATGAACGCCTCGGTCGTCGTAGGAAGGTCGGACTTGATTTCCTCCACATCGGGGAACAGGCTTGTGGGATAGCCGTCGCCTCCTGTCGTCATGAACTCGTCGGCCGCCACAACGCACGGCGTTTCGGGCTTTATCTCCACGCGGCGCTTCCCGGAGGGCTGCACATAACGCAACGAGCGCACGCGGAACGTATCGGCACTGTCGGCCAGGACTTCGAGGCCGTCGAACTGCATCCGACCATAACGACGATTGTTCAGACCGAACTCCACGAGGCGCATAAGTTCAGCGCCCGTCATGCGGAATGTACGTATCCGGTTAGAGAATGGAAGCACCTCGCCCACGTCCATCACCCGCACGTCGCCTTTGGGCAGAGGAGCGCGTACCGTACCGTAGTGACAGACACCCACCACGACGTCCCCGTCGGCTGCCCCGGCAGCCCGACGGTAAGCTTCGGCATAGGATTCGCACACGAGCGTACCTAGCTCCGTGAAAGTGTGCTTGTCGGCCCGGTCGTGAGTGAGGAGCACTTCCGAAGTTGCCAAGACCCGCCCAAGCGGATAACCACCGGCAATGCGTGTTGAATTCATCAGGCTGTCGATCAGGCAGTTCCACGCCTGCGCTTCGGCGTCAGTATAGCAGCGTCCTAAGGGCACCCGTTCCAAGACCGGTTCTGCGCCGACAACACGCATCGACATTGTGTCGAGCTGCACTTTCATCACTCCGATATAGTCGCCATGCCACTCGCCTTGCACTACGGGATAGTGCCTCTGGCTTACGGTGCCGCATACCGGCTGGTGCGAATGGGCCGAAAGAATGCCGTGATATAGCGTATCGTTGATGGCTTCAAGATGCGCGGCATCACGATCGTCCCACACAGCTTTTCCGCCATCCATCCGCGTGCCGATATGCGTCAGCAGCAGGCGGACGTTCGCATTCCGCACGCTGTCGAAGCCACGTGCCGTTTTAAGCATGTCGAGCACGGCATCATAACGTCCGTCAAACACCAGTCCTCTCACGTTTGAAGCGCGCGTCTGTTCGGGAGTCGACGACGTGATAAGTCCGACAAATGCCACATTTGCAGACCGTGTCGGAGATAGTTTCACCTCTCTCACAGCAAAAGGGCTGACGTAGCCTGGTGTGCGCCCGAGGCTGTCCGTGACGTTCGCACAGACATAAGTCAAGTCCCATCCTGCTGGCCGCATCGGTGCTCCGGCCCAACGGCGTGCGAGGAAATCTTGCCCGTTGTCGAATTCATGGTTTCCGATGGCTGAAACGGTGATACCCATCTTATTGAACATTACAGGAAGAAGCGCGGCCTCAGTGACCGTCGAAAAATAGCTGCCGCCAAAGTTGTCACCGGCTGCCACCGTAACGTGGTAAGGATAGGCCTGTTTCAACGAGTCAAGTGTATGACACAAGGCCACTACACCAGGGATGCCCTTGTCGGCATCAGCAAGGAAACTGCCGTGAAAATCGTTGATTGAAAAGACGGCCAGCGTCACGGTGTGGCTGTCGCCGTCAGAGGGAACCGCCCAAAGGGGTGTCGGCACAAGCCCGACCACTACAGAAAAGACGGCCCCGGCCAAGAAACGGATTACGCGATTTGTCTGCATCATGATTTATCACAAGAAAAGCGGCGGAGGTTTGTACCGTCCGCCGCCGGGGTTCATTGTTCAAGCGTGATGACTACACGCCTGTTGTAGGAATAGGGAGTGAGTGTATCGACACCGCCGCCGGCTACTACGCGGATGTCGTCGGCCGGTACGCCCATCTTCACGAGTTCGTCGGCCACCGTCTGCGCCCGCTTCCGGCTGATGTCGAGGTTTACTTCCGGCGTTCCGCTGCGCGTATCGGAATATCCGGTCAGCACGATGCGCAGTTCGTTCGCCTTGGCGTATTCGGCCACGGCTTTGAGATTGACGAGTTCCTTACGGGATGCTATTTCCACCGAGCCGAGGTTGAAGAAAACGGACTGAGGCACGAAAGCCTCTGGCGACGGCACAAAGATAGAGTCGAGCGGAATGTCCTCCCCGCCGGAACCTAGTGCGAGCGTATCCACCGATTCGCTGGGATATCCGCCGGAACCATCCTTTTCGAGCAGAGCGGCCAGACGCATGTTCTCCTGTTGTTGCTCTTCGAGCGACATTTCGAGCGCACTGATCTGCTCGCGGTCCATGGCCAGCAAGGCTTCGAGATTGGGAGACTTTTCCCAGCCTGTTTTCCTGCCCAATGAATAGGTCACTCCGACCGAAAATGTCAATGCCTTGTCCCAATGGCGCATACGGAACGTTTTGGGATTTGCTGCCGAACAGCCATCAAACCGGGCAGGGGCAAGCATGGCCGACACGTCAAGGTAGGCGGAAAGATGCCTGTTGATACGGAACGTGTTTTGAATGCCCACATTGTACGAAAGTGTATTGCAATTGGCCGAGAAGCTGCGGGCGAAGCCCAAACCGGTGTGCGGGATGAAATTCCAGACGCGCTCGGGATTATAACCGTAGAATAAGTTCGACAAATTGAAGAGGACGTCCTCGTGGATGTTCATGTAGCGGAACTTGCTGACGGAACCGTCGGCCGTCGGGCTCTTGCCCCACACGCCGTCGAACTGCGTGCGCAGACCGATGCCGGGAGTGAACCACTTGCCCAAGGTGAGCTCAAAGCCAAAAGCGTTGCGCTCCTTGACGAACGGATTTCCGGAAAGGGCACTGGCTTCCTGCGATGAATAGAACGCATTGTCGGTAATTCCGGCCGACACGTACCAATTGCTCCAAAAGGAACGCGTCATGACGCTATGCTTCGATCCGGGTATTTCGACGCCGAAACCATCCTCGGGCGCTGCCCACCCGTCGTCGTAAATCTCCTGCGCAACCATGCCGTGGCTAAGGCCGAAACAGCATAGGAGCGCGGCTATCATCTTTTTGGCTTTCATTCGCTATCAATGTGTTTACTAGATTGTTCCAGGCAAATTTATGTTTTTCTGATGGATTGAGCGACTAATCTGAAAGAAAATCGCATACACAGCGTACAGTACCTCATTTCGCAGTTATAACGGCGCGAAAAAAAGCCCACTCCCCGTCTTGTCCTTGGAAGGAAACGTACTACACCGCCGACTAGAACTGCCATGATGCCCTGACTGACAGAAAAAACAGTCTGCGTACCGAGAAATTCCGTCCGGGTGACAGGATTTTCCGTCAGCCGACTTTTCGGAAGGAACACGGCGGTTGCAAGGCGATACAGCCTATGGGTGTAAACAGTGTCTTTGGGAACGCCGGTCAGGCCCATGCCACACGCGCCACCCGCAGTGGCACGGCCGCTTCGAGATGTGCCATGAAACGGGCATCACAACTGTCGACCCAACGGACAAAGTCCATGTCGCGACGGTGGTGGCGGGCTATCCTCAAGAGGTCGTCCGCCCGAAAATCATCGGCCACCACGACGCCGCCGCTCAACGCAGCGTCGTAAGCATTGCACTCTTGTTCAATATGTGCAGGCACAAGAAGCAAAGGCTTCCCGAGATACATGGCCTCACAGACAGACTCGAAACCGGCTGTCGTAGCATAGGCCGCACAACCACAGAGCGAGCGGAGAAAGGCACGGTCATCGATGGCGTGGAACGTGAGCGTCGCATCGACGCGCTCTGCTCCACCGTCGCCACCGCGGTCGCGGAAAAAGTGAAGCTCAACCTCGGGATGCTGCCTGTGCCATGCTTCCACACTCTCGCTGAATCCGGCATTGACCATGTACCCGTGAATGTAACGTCCGTCAGACGGACGGGCAGTGACAACTTCCCGACGCAGCAGGGGCGGAACGACAAAGATGTCGTGGGACTCGTCGTCCGGCATTTCGCGGAACGACAAAGCAAGTTTGCGCTCAGCTCCAAAACTGGCCATCCACGTAAAGAGTTTCAGAGAACACCACGAAAGGCGGTTCGCTCCGGGAAAGCGGAAATCGCGATGAAGGAAAAGGAGCTGATGGCCGACGCACACGTGTGATGCCGACGGTCGACAGAAGAAATAGAGCATGCCCGTGAGCAGCTCGTAGAAGTTCAACACCATATCGACACGCCCGGCACGGATGCGCTGATAGATGAAGCGCACGCTAAGCGCATAACGCGGAAGACGGACTATGTTATAGGCCACGCTACGAAGCAGCGGCGGGCGCTGATTACGGACAGTCGGCATAAAATTGGGACTGTCGAAACAATGGACTGGCGCCCCGATTTGCTCATAGAAAAACTGCGGTATGACGCGTCCGCAACTCTTTCCAACCAACACCTCGACAACGTCATGGCCCGCAGACTTCAACATGCGCGACACCGCAATGGCCTGCATCAAATGGCCACGCCCTTCTCCTTGGACTACAAACAGCACTCTCATGGATGATGACGGTATTTTTTTTCTTCTCTGATGCAAAATTCTGCGTTTAGTGTGTCGAATGTGTAACGAACTGATAACAAAAATACGAAATAGTCTTTATTTACCCAAAACACATAGCCAAAATTGCATAAAAATTTCGGGACTCAACGACAAGAGAATGTGAATAGCGGAAAGAATGCAGAAGAACGCCTGACAGAATTGGAGAAATGCACCCGTAAGGCGGCCGGAGGTGAAAAACAGGGTCACTCGGCTTCGCCAAGGTAATAATCTCCTCCAAGCCACTCTGTCGAAGGAAGCTCTTCGGTCAAGGGGAAATAAGCAGTCACACGGCCATCGCGACACTCAATCACATGATTAGGCAAAACCCGCCCGTCGGGCAGGTGCAACCGATTGACGGCAAAACGGCGGAATGCACTCATTGGGTCATGCGTTGACGATTCGCCTGACGGGGCATCATCAGGCGACGATTGAGCATCGGGCGGCCGTGGCGCAACGTGTCGGACGATTTGGAAGGTCGGACGCTGTCTGCACGTTCATTGCCGGCTGACCGACGCAGGAGCGTATCGGCCGACTGGGCCGGGGTTGATGACGGAAGAGGCTCGCGAACCCTCATACGCACCAGTGAGAAATCTGAAACAATCATAAGTTTGAATGAGGCGCTCCACGTGTCAGTCACGTAAACAAAGCCAGACACGCGCTTTATGCTGCGGTCTGCACGTGGTGCCGTAATTCGCTGTTCCCCGCTGCCGTAAATAGACTGATTGGTAATGACGACCGAGTCATTGTCAAGCGTCAGGGCCAAGACAGCCTGCGCCGAACGTTGTCCCTCGCGACAAATCCAATCAACATAGAAATGCCACATCACGCGGTCGCCGGCATGAAAAGAGGTGTCGGCCGGCATGGAGAAGGTAAAGACGTTGTTGCCGCCCATGGGAGTCAAGATACAACGCGGAATACCTGTCCATACATTGGCCGTGTCGCCGGTAGATGAAAGCGATGTATAACGTGAGCGCAATGTGCCGTTGCCCGAGGCTCCTACATCTTCGACAAGACGCCGATTGACACGTTCGTAAATTTTATACAAACGGTCAGAATGTCTTGTATACCAAGCCATTGTGCTGTCAAACTGCACTACATTGATACCGTACTTGCGATAGACGGCTTCGGTGTAGAGCCGGTAACGATAGGCGGTGCTGTCGGGGGCCTGGCGAGCCATGGACTGAGCAAGGTGGTAATCGTAGAGCAGGTCTTCCATCTTATCGGGAGGCACGATGCCCTCCGGCGTGCGCGTTTCGCACGACGCCAGGAAAACAGCTGCAACGAGCAGCATCCACCATGCAGTCCGCCTCATTGTCAATCCTCCTTCTTTCCTACCAAATACTTTGGATAGAATATCAATAACGCCACTGCTGCACAACTGATGGCGGCATCGGCAAAATTGAAAATAGCGCTGAAAAAGACAAAGTGCTCACCTCCCACAACTGGAACCCACTCCGGCCAATAACTGTCTATAAGGGGAAAGTAGAACATATCGACCACATGACCTGTCAGGAAGCCGCCATACCCGTCCCCTGCGGACACAAGATGGGCGACCTCGACAGGTGTACTTTCGTCAAAGATAAGACCGTAGAAACAATTGTCGATAATGTTGCCCGACGCACCGGCAACGAGCAACGCCACGCAGACAAGCAATCCCATTGGATAACGTCCGCGCACCACCTTGACAAGCAACCACACAAATGCGCTCACCACGACAATCCGGAAAACGGACAAAAACATGGTTCCGATAAAATCCATACCGAAAGCCATGCCTTTGTTTTCCGTGAAGTAGATGTAAAACCAGTCGGCGACGTGGATAGACTCGTACAAGCACATGTTCATCTTGACCCACAGCTTGATGAGCTGGTCACAGCACAGCACGCCTACGACTATGGCGATTGCCACAAGAGCACGCATTCGCGTCGTTTGCATCAGTTTTGCCAAAACGTCTGTCAGTCTTTGCGGTTCTTCATCTGTTTGGCCTCTATGCTCAGCGTGGCGTGGGGCACAGCACGTAACCGCTCTTTGGGAATGAGTTTACCCGTTACGCGGCAGATTCCATACGTTTTGTTTTCAATCCGCACCAAAGCAGCTTGCAGACCCTGGATGAATTTCTGCTGGCGGGCCGCCATTGTGGTGATTTCCTCCTTGCTCTGCGTGGCTGAGCCCTCTTCGAGAATCTTATACGTTGGTGAGGTGTCGTCCACGTCGTTGCCGTCTTGATTGCGCAGGACGTCCATCATCTGTTCATAGTCGTGTTTTGCTCTTTCGAGTTTTTCGAGGATGAGTTGCTTGAATTCAGCCAATTCCTCGTCCGAGTAACGTGTTTTTTCGGCCATGGTAGTTTTATTTTTGGTTAGTTTTTTGGATATTCACGTTCACTTTGAAGCCATCGAAATCGAACTCCGTACCTTCAACCCTGTCAGCCAGCTCTATGCTGTCGGCCAAGACCTGTCCGGCGACGTAGTCACCATAAGCGGACAAGGCTGCTGCTATTTCAGGATTGCTCTGGATTTTCACACGAATGCGGTCTGTGATTTCAAAGCCGCTTTCCTTGCGATAAGCTTGTACGCGCTTCACGATTTCCCGGGCCATGCCTTCATTCCGCAGTTCGTCAGTAAGCGTCACGTCCAAAGCCACAGTGAGGTTTCCCTCATTCGCCACGACCCATCCGGGGATGTCTTCGCTCACGATATCGACATCGGCACGCTCGACCGTGACAGTAGTACCTTCAACGCAAAGGCCTATGCGTCCTTCCGCTTCCAGACGGGTAATATCCTCTTGTGACAAAGCGGCGACAACGCCGGCTACGCCTTTCATGAGTTTTCCGAATTTCTTGCCCATGACGCGGAAGTTGCACTTGACGGTCTTTTCAAGCATGCTGCCGTCCACGAACTTTAACGTTTTGACGTTCACTTCGTCAAGTATGAGCTGTTGCACAGCTTCTATACGAGCTTTCTGCGTTGCGTCGATGGCCGGAATGGAGAGGCACTGCAAGGGCTGGCGGACAATGATGTGTTCTTTTTTGCGGAGCGAAAGCACCATTGACGTCACTTCCTGCGCCAACTCCATACGTTTTTCGAGTTCGCTGTCGACGAGAGTTTCGTCAGCCTCAGGGAATTTGGCAAGATGAACGCTCACCGCACTGCTTTCGGCGCCGGTCAGATCGCGATAGAGGCGGTCTGCGTAGAACGGGGCGATAGGAGCCATGAGTTTGGAAACAGTGAGCAGGCTGTCATATAAAGCTTGATATGCGCTCAACTTATCGTTATCCATCGATTTCGCCCAGAAACGTTTTCGGCTCAGGCGTACGAACCAGTTCGATAGGTTATCAATGACGAACTTCTCTATCAAGCGGCCTGCGCGGGTCGGCTCGTAGTCTTCGTAGCAGGCGGTCACGTCTTTCACAAGCGTATTCAACTCCGACACAATCCAACGATCAATTTCCGGACGCTCCGCAAATGGCACATCAGGTTGCGTCCCGTCGAAACCGTCGACATTGGCATACATTGCAAGGAAGGAGTAGGTCTGATAAAGTTTACCGAAGAACGTGCGCGCCACTTCCTGTACACCGGCCTCGTCAAACTTCAGATTGTCCCAAGGAGCTGAATTGGTGATCATATACCAACGCAGGGGGTCGCTGCCATACTTCTCAATTGCACCGAAGGGGTCGACAGCATTACCGAGGCGCTTACTCATCTTATTACCGTTCTTGTCGAGCACAAGCCCGTTACTGATGACAGCCTTGAAAGATACGCTGTCAAAAACCATCGTTGCGATAGCATGCAGCGTAAAGAACCAGCCGCGCGTCTGGTCGACACCTTCGGCGATGAAGTCGGCGGGATAGACTGTGCGGTTATCGAGTTCGTCCTTATGCTCGAACGGATAGTGGATCTGAGCATAGGGCATGGAACCGGAGTCGAACCACACGTCGATCAGGTCGGTCTCGCGCTTCATCGGCTTTCCCGCTGGCGAAACAAGGATAACGTCGTCAACATAAGGACGGTGCAAGTCTATTTTATGATAGTTGCTGTCGCTGTAATCGCCGGGCACGAAACCCTTGTCTTTCAACGGATTTGACTTCATCAGGCCTGCGGCCACGCTTTTCTCAATTTCGTCATAGAGTTCTTGGATACTGCCGACACAGATCTCTTCGCCGTCCTCGCTGCGCCAAATGGGCAGCGGCGTGCCCCAATAGCGGCTCCGGCTCAGGTTCCAGTCGTTCAGGTTTTCGAGCCACTTGCCGAAACGTCCAGTACCCGTCGACTCAGGTTTCCAGCGAATAGTCTTATTCAGTTCAATCATGCGCTCCTTGCAAGCCGTGCTCTTGATGAACCAGCTGTCGAGCGGATAATAAAGCACGGGCTTGTCCGTACGCCAGCAATGCGGATAACTGTGCACATGCTTGGCTATCTTGAATGCAAGACCACGACTCTTCAAATCCATACAAAGAGCGACATCAAGTGTCTCGTCCTTATCGGTCAGCGTGGGGTCGTATGCGTTCTTCACGAAACGGCCGGCGTATTCCTTATAGGCGTCAACGTTGACATAATCACGCACGAACACCGGATCGAGGTCCTCAATGCGGAAAAACCGGCCTTTAAGGTCAACCATCGGGCAGCGTTTCCCTTTCGCATCGATCACCTGCAAGGGCGGAATGCCGGCTTGCTTGGCCACGAAAGCGTCATCCGCACCGAACGTCGGGGCGATGTGTACGATGCCCGTACCGTCTTCGGTACTGACATAATCGCCGAGGATGACGCGGAACGCTCCTTCACCCGGATTAACATAGGGCATCAGTTGCTCGTAATGCATGCCTTCAAGCTCAGTTCCCTTCCATTCACCTACCACACGGTAAGGAACGACCTTATCCCCCGGCTTATAGGTGTCGAGGGGCGCTTCGAGGCCTTTGACGTCAAAGTATGACGGAACGAGAGCCTTGGCCATTACGACACTAATGGCATCACCCGTATATATATTATATGTACGGATGCACACATAGTCAAACTTTGGACCGACACAGAGAGCCGTGTTTGAAGGCAGGGTCCAAGGAGTCGTGGTCCACGCCAGGAAGTACGGCGTTCCCCAGCCCGTCATTTCGGGTTTTGGATCGATGATCCGGAATTGCGCAGTCACCGTCGTATCCTTCACGTCGCGGTAGCATCCGGGTTGGTTTAGTTCGTGCGAACTCAGTCCAGTGCCTGCCGCAGGCGAATAGGGTTGGATGGTATAGCCCTTATATAACAGGCCTTTTTCATAAAGTTGCTTCAAAAGCCACCAAAGCGTCTCGATGTACGCGTTCTCGTAGGTCACGTACGGATGCTCCATGTCCACCCAATAGCCCATGCGATGGCTGAGGTCCGTCCATTCCTGGGTGAACTTCATGACGTTCTTGCGGCACTTTTCGTTGTAGTCTTCGATCGAAATAGACTTACCGATGTCCTCCTTGGTAATACCCAGTTCTTTCTCAACTCCCAGTTCAACAGGCAGTCCGTGCGTATCCCAACCGGCTTTCCGCTTGACTTGGAATCCTTGCATTGTCTTGTAACGGCAAAATACGTCCTTGATCGTACGAGCCATGACGTGGTGAATGCCAGGGTGGCCGTTGGCTGAAGGGGGGCCTTCGAAGAATACGAACGAGGGGCATCCCTCGCGCTCAGACATACTCTTATGGAACAGGTCGGCAGCATCCCATTCTTCAAGCACCTCCTTGTTGATTTCAGGAAGGCTGAACGTACTGCGTTCGGTAAATCTCTTTGCCATATCTTATGCTTCTGTGCTACTATTCGATAATTGCCGCAAAATTAATAAAAACGGCAGAATGGAGCGTAGTAATTACAGTTTTTTGTGCCAGTCGGTTTATGGCTGGGCGTATTAAACTTCACGGAATTTGAAATCCCTGTCACGATGTTTGACGAACCATGGATGGGCCACCCAGACATAGAGGGCCAAAGCGAAACCGACAAGTGTCAAGATCCCCCAACAGGTTGACACACCGCCACAGGCAGCCGCATACCCGAGGGCAAGTCCAGTTTCGCCCGTCAGCATATACGTATGTTGCGCCGTCGCCCGCTGGCAGTGGCCTGGCAGTTTCAAGAAATAGAGCAGGAAACGCGACATCACCTGGCCTATCCCCGCGCCGAGCAGGAGCAAGGAGAGAATCGCCGCAGCTGTCGCGCCATGAGCATAAAGAAGCGTTCCTGCCGCCATCATGAGCAAGCCGCTGCCGATCTGCGCCCGCTCGTCGGCACCAGCCAGCGCCACACGCTCGCACCATACGCCCAGCAGGCAACCTATGGCCATACAGCCATATTCCGATGGCTGAGTGACAGTCCCGAAAAACAGGCCGGCCGCCGCAGCCGCCGGAAGCAGATTCAGGACTAACGGGAGAGCCCGTGGAAGCCAAAAACGGTCGCACGAACATCGCCTCCGGCGTAAGGGAGCCCTGAACGGCACGTGCACCGGAGCCACCACCAGCATGGCACAGGCTGCCGGAACGAGGGAAAAGACAAACGCCAAATTCGCTCCCACTGCACCAGGAAGCCATGCACCGACGCCCAGTCCGCACGGCAAAGCAATCCGCCGAAACCACGAAAGCAACGTGTCGGTGCGCGTGCGGCGCGTTGAGGACGACAGGTCGTTCGCCAGCGTGCCCAAGGCCAACAACGCGACGGCTGCCGCCCCACCCTGCACCATCCGCAATGCAAGGATTTCAGCCACGGTGCCAGCCAGTCCGGACGCCAATCCCGAAGCAATCAGCACTGCGGCCGCACCGTAGAACAGCCGCTTGCGGTAGAAACATTCTATCAGATAGGCGTTCAGCGGGCCGGGAAGCCACACCCCCAAGGCAAAAGCCAATACATTCGCTCCAACGAGGAGGCCGCCGTGGCCGGCATGGCGCATCTGCCACGTGGTCAGGGCCACGAGAGCAGCCAGCGAAAAGCCGACGAGAGCGCCGGCCACGCACACGGCCAATGCCCCCGAATGCCCTTGGCGCCCTGCCGGGGATGCGTCAATAGTGTTCGTTTTCATTGGGGAAACTTCCGTCTTTCACGTCGCCCACATAACGGCCGACGGCATCCGTCATGATTTCGTAAAGATTGGCGTAACGACGGAGGAATTTGGGCTTGAAATCCACGTTCATCCCGAGCATGTCGGCCACGACGAGCACCTGGCCGTCGACCTCGGCGCCTGCGCCGATACCGATGACGGGAATGTCGATTTCGCTGGTCACGCGGGCGGCCAGTGTGGCTGGAATTTTTTCGAGCACCAGTCCGAAACATCCGGCATCAGCCAATGCGTGTGCATCCGCAATGAGTTTGGCGGCCTCGGCCTCTTCCTTGGCCCGCACGGCGTATGTGCCGAATTTATTGATGCTTTGAGGCGTCAGTCCGAGATGGCCCATGACGGGGATGCCGGCGTCAATGATGGCCCTCACGGTGTCAATGATTTCCACACCACCCTCAAGCTTGAGCGCGTCGCAGCCTGTCTGCTGCATGATACGTATGGCATTGCGCACGCCTTCGACGGCGTTTACCTGATAAGTGCCAAAAGGCATGTCGCAGACAACAAGCGCGCGCTTGACACCCCGGACAACCGACTGGGCGTGGTATATCATCTGGTCCAGCGTTATGGGGAGCGTAGTTTGGTAGCCGGCCATCACGTTGGCCGCCGAATCGCCCACGAGAATCACGTCGACGCCTGCGCCGTCCACAATCTTGGCCGTGGTGTAATCGTACGACGTGAGCATCGCTATTCTGCGACCTTGTTCTTTCATCTCTTTCAGACGGAGGGTTGTCACCTTCCGCGTGTCTTCAACTAAATATCCTGACATCTTTGTATTCTTTTTGAAAGGCGGGCAGCAGTCCGCCCTTCCACAAAACGGGTGCAAAGTTAGCGCTTTTCCCACAACCGTGCAAGGTGGTCATGCCCCTCACACGGCGAGCAGGGCTTCGACGTCAGCCAGCGTCAGGGCTGACAGTTCCGGTACGACACGACGGCAATGGGGAGCTATCGTCGCGTCGGGCAGCGTTGTCGAAAGACCCACAACCGCCATTCCGGCCGCTTCGCCCGAACGGACACCATTCAAAGAGTCCTCGAACACGACACAGCGTTCCGGTATCACGCCGAAATAGCGCGCCGCCACAAGATAAGGGTCAGGAGCTGGTTTCGACCGTGGAGTGTCTTCGGCCGTGAAAATGCGGTCGAAATGCGACTTAAAATCGGGATTGGCGGCGTAGAAGCGGGACATTTTTCCTCTTGCTGAACTGGTGACCACTGCTACATGCCACCCACTATCCCGCAGGGCGTCCACCAGAGCCATCGCTCCGGGCATCAAGTCGTAGCTCATCTTCTCCTCAAAGCGCGCTATGGCTGCTCTGATAGCTTCCTGTTTGGAATAATCGTCCGGGAAATACACTTCAAAGATGCGCCGGTCTGTCTCTCCCTTCACCCGATTGGCAAAATCAGGCACGTCAGGCACGAGAGATTTCCCGAGGCTTTCCCAAAACTCCGTGTACTGTGATTCCGTGTCGACCAAGACGCCGTCAAGGTCAAAAAGGGCTGCTCTGCCTTGCTCCAAATGCGTTTCCAAATGTTCTTTGCTCATATCGTTGTCCGGTTTAGGCCAGCATGAAAAGGTTCCGCCTCACTGACCGGCTGCAAAGATACTGAAAGACGAGAGGCAAGGCAAGGAAAAACACGCTTTTCAGGCTAACTGGGAAAATCATAAGGCTACGCCACTGGCTTTACGCCCGTTTGCACTATCTTTGCACGGGATCGGCCGCAGCAGCAGCCCTGACGACGAAAACAGACGCACTGACCGTCCGGACGGGGACACCGACCGTCGCGACCGTCACACCGACAGAAAACACCACCATCCTGACACATGAACGGAAACCTCACTGTCTATAAAGCCTCGGCCGGATCGGGCAAAACGTTCACCTTGGCCACAAGGTGTATAGCCCTGCTTCTGGCGGCTCCGGCGTCGAGCTACCGCCACATACTGGCAGTCACGTTCACCAACAAGGCCACCGCCGAGATGAAAGAGCGCATCCTCGGGCAGCTTTTCGGGCTCAGCCGCGGTCTGCCGTCGTCGGCCGATTACCTCAACACAGTCCGTCCTGCCCTGCCCGGCCTCAGCGACGAAGAAATCCGCCAACGTGCAGCCGACGTGCTGCGCCGCATCGTACACGATTACGACCGCTTCCGCGTGACGACTATCGACTCTTTCTTTCAAAGCGTCGTGACAAACATGGCGCACGAACTGGGCCTCTCGGCCAACTTCCGCGTCGACATCAACGACACCGACGTCATCGACCAAGCCGTAGACCGACTCATGGCCGGCTTGCAGCCCAACACGGCCGTGCTCCGCTGGGTCATCAGCTACATCCGTGAACGCATCGACGACAACCGCCGGTGGGACATCACCCGCGAGGTAAAACGCCTGGCCCGCAACCTGCTCCGCGAACGCTACCTGATGCTCGAAAATCGGTTGCGCGACGCGCTCAGTGACGAAGAGCGTCTCAACGGCTTCCGCCAGAGGCTTCGTGAGCAGGACGAGGCAGCCGCAGACCACATGGAGAGTGCCGCACGCTACCTTGAAGAGGTTATGGAGGAGCACGGACTGGGATTCGAAGCATTCTCGCGCGGATCGGCCTTGGCCACATACCTGCACAAACTGGTCGACAGGCTGCCCGACGCTCCGTCGGCCACGGTCGAAGCATACCTTTCGAACCCTGAGAAATGGCTCCGCAAGGCCGATCAAAAGCGCCCCGAGCTCGTGGCTGTCTGCGAGGAACTCCGAAGTATTCTTGAAACGGTCGAAAACTTCCGTCAGGAATATGCTCAGGCCCACAGCAACTACGTTCTCACTACGGCCAACCTCGGTCCGCTCCGCCTGCTGGGCGAAATCGGCCGCGAACTCACACACATCAACGAAGAGGCCAACCGTTTCATGCTGGCCAAGGTGCCCATCCTGCTGAACCGACTCATCGGCAGCGACGACGCCCCGTTTGTCTTTGAGAAAGCCGGTACAACCTTCCTGCACGTGATGATAGACGAGTTCCAAGACACGTCAACCCTTCAATGGCGCAACTTCAAGACCCTGCTGCTCGAAAACATGGCCGCAGGAAACAGTTGCCTCCTCGTAGGCGACGTGAAGCAAAGCATCTACCGTTTCCGCGGCGGTGACTGGGGCATCCTCGATGGAATCCGGAAAGAGTTTCCGCATCACCCTGTCGACGTGCAGGAACTCACCACGAACTACCGTAGCCAGCAGCGGGTCATCGACTTCAACAACCGTTTTTTCGCCCGCGCCGCCGCAATACTTGACGAACTCTCGCCGACGGAAGGAGACGACCGCATCGCCCGCCTCTACGCCGACGTAGCGCAACAGTGCGCCGCAGACGGCGACGGGGGATATGTCCGCGTGCACTTCACCGACCGTCGCGCTGCGGGAGACGACAACCGTTCGGCCGATGACCTGCGCATGGACGACCTTGAAACACAGGTGCGCTTGCTTCATGCAGCAGGCCTACCCTATTCTGCCATGGCTGTCCTTGTCCGATGGAACAAGGAAGCGGCCGCCCTCATCGACCGCTTCGCGACGGACTGCCCCGACGTGCCACTCGTGTCGGACGAGGCTTTCTTGCTGGCAGCCTCTGAGGCCGTACAGCTACTCATCCATGCCATGCGCTACCTTGCAGACCCGACAGACACCATAGCGCTGGCTTTCGTGGCCCGCCACGGCAACGCCGTCGCGGCAGACTGGGCCGCCTGTGAGGGCGACCGCCCGACAGCACTCGCACACACGGAGTTCATCTCACGGCGCGAAGCATTGCTGACCCTGCCGCTCTACGAACTGCAAGAAGAACTCATCCGCCTCTTCGGACTCGACCAACGTCCGGGACAGGCCGCATACCTCATGGCATACCTCGACCAAGTCCTCGCGTTCCTCGACGACAACCCATCAGACGTACGCCTCTTCCTTGAACACTGGAACGACGTACTCTCAGGAGTTTCTATCCCAGCGGCAGAAGTAGAAGGACTACGGGTCCTGACCATCCATAAGTCGAAAGGATTACAGTTCCACACCGTACTGCTCCCCTTCTGCGACTGGCCCATCGAACGCGACCGGCCCGACGACCTGCTCTGGTGCGAACCGGAAGAAGCGCCATACAACGAACTTCCTCTCGTACCCGTCCCCACAAGGTCGATGGCGCGTGACAGTATATATGCCGCCGACTACGAGCACGAACACTTCCAACGCCGCATTGAGAACCTCAACCTGCTCTACGTGGCCTTTACCCGAGCCGAGAAGAACCTTCTTGTCTGGACCAAGGGATACGCCAGCCCAAAGGGCACATCAACCATCTGCGACCTGATCAAGAAAACGCTCGGCGATGAGCTTGACGACACCTTTGAAAGCGGCTCTCCCGTCACCACCGTCGTCGGACACAGACACACAGACGACGGAAACCGTCTCACTGCGCGACCGGAGCCCCTTGGCATCAGTTTCCATACTTATCCGAGCCGCGTGTCCTTCCGCCAGTCCAATCGCTCACAAGAGTTCATCGCGCAGGCTGGCGACCCGGACCGCCGCCAGGGAGAATACATCGACCAAGGCATACTGCTCCATAAAATTTTCTCGGCGCTCGATACAGTTGCGGACGTCGACCGTGTGCTCGATTCCTTTGAGGCTGAAGGCCTGTTGGGTGAGCAGATCAAGAAAGACAGCCTCAGACGCCTCATCTGCCGCCGTCTTTCGTCGCCACAGACCGCCCAGTGGTTCGACGGGTCGTGGCAGCTCTTCCGCGAAGTGGCCATCCTCTCGCGCGACACCGAGGGCCGCCTACTTGTCCGACGGCCCGACCGCGTAATGGTCCGGAACGACGAAACCGTCGTCGTCGACTTCAAATTCGGGAAGCAGCGCGAAGAACACAATACCCAAGTGCGTGAATACCTCGGCCTGCTCTCCGACATGGGCCGTCCGTCGCCGCGCGGTTTCCTTTGGTACGTTTTTACGAACACAGTTGTTGAAGTTAATTCCTGACCGACCATGACACCATTCCTGACGCTGGTGGCACGCGACCTGCTGCACCGCTTCGGCCGCGACCTGAGCCGAGTGGCCGTCGTCTTTCCGAACAAGCGCGCCAGCCTCTTCCTGAACGACTACCTTGCTGCCGAGAGCAACCAGCCCGTCTGGGCGCCGGCCTACCGCACCATCAGCGAACTCTTCCGCTCGCTCTCGCCGCTGCGCGTGGCCGATCCGATCGAGGCCGTCTGCCGCCTGCACCGCACCTACTGCGAGGCCACCGGAAGCGACGACACGCTCGATTTCTTCTACGGATGGGGCGAACGCCTGCTGGCCGACTTTGACGACGTAGACAAGAACATGGCCGACACGGAACGCCTCTTCCGCAACCTGCGGGACATCAAGGCCCTCGACGCAGCCGACCTGCTCAGTGAGGAACAGGAACACGTTCTGCAAGACTTCTTCCACGACTTCTCACTGGCCAAGAACTCCGAAGTGAAACAGAGGTTCCTCAGCCTGTGGGAGGCACTGCTTCCGATTTACAAGCAATTCAACGCCTCTCTTGCCGCCGACGGACTGGCCTATGAGGGTGCCGTCTACCGCCGTGTGGCCGAAGCGCTCCAAGAAGGAGGCGTTGCCTTTCCGCCGGACACCGACCTGTATGTTTTCGTCGGATTCAATGTGCTCGACAAGGTGGAAACCGCTCTTTTCGACTACCTTTCGCAACGCGGGAAAGCCCTCTTCTATTGGGATTACGACGTAGCATATACCGGGGATGACGACCATTTCGAAGCGGGCACCTTCCTGCGTCGCAATCTTGCCCGCTTCCCGTCCGCACTGCCCGAGACATGTTTCGACAATCTGCGGGGGGAAAAAGACATTACTATCATGTCCGCCCCGACCGAAAATGCACAAGCCCGGGCGGTTGCACCGTGGCTGCAAACACACCTGACCGCCGACGAGAAGCGTACGGCCGTCGTCATGTGTAACGAACAGCTCTTGCAGCCCATACTGCATGCCCTTCCGCCAGAAGTGCGGGAAATCAACGTGACAAAAGGATTCCCGCTCACCCATACGCCTGCGTTTTCGCTCGTCGAACAATACATAAAGGAACAGGCTGACCAAGAGACGTTCGACACCTGCTCTTTTCTTGACAACCTATCCGGACACATCCGCCAGACAGCCCTTGAACAGCGCAACCGCGACGAAGCGACCGACACCAGGGGACACATCCTCGCCCAGTTGTATGCCGAATCCTATTTCCGGGCCTACACTGTTGTAGGGCGTCTCCGTCTCCTGGCCGAGAGCGGCTGGCTCGACGTGGGGCGCACGACGCTATGCCGCTTGCTGCGGCAGGTGATGCGCCAAGACAGCATCCCCTTTCACGGGGAACCGGCCGCGGGCCTGCAAGTGATGGGAGTGCTCGAAACACGCTGCCTCGATTTTGAAAACGTGCTGATACTCTCGGTGAACGAAGGCAATCTGCCCGCAGCCGCTAACGACAATTCTTTCATACCCTACGCACTGCGGCGTGCTTTCGGCCTCACGACCTCGGAACACCGCACGGCTGTCTACGCTTACTACTTCTACCGCCTTGTCCAGCGTGCCCGTCATGTGACGATGGTATACAACTGCACAGCCGACGGCCTTGCAAAGGGCGAGATGTCGCGTTTCATGACCCAGATGCTCGTCGAGACGGATTTACCCGTACGCCGCATGGCCCTGTCAGCAGAACGGCAAACCACATCCACGCCACCGCCCGTCATCCCTAAACCGACCGATCTGCCCGACCGCTTCAAGCAGTTCTCTCCCTCAGCGATCAACACCTACATGCGCTGCCCGCTGCAATTCTATTTCCGCCACGTAGCACGCCTCAACGAACCGCAACCCGCACCCGACGTCATCGAGCCAAACACGTTCGGCTCGCTCTTCCACAAGGCTGCCGAACTGGCCTATCGCGAACTGACGTCGGCCTCGCCAGCCGTCACCCGCGAACAGCTCGACCGCCTGACCGAAGCCGGTGGACGCCTCCTAGTCAGACATATCAGACAGGCTTACGCAGACGAAGGGCTAGTGGAGAATCCGGTCATTACGGAAGTGGTGCGCATGTACCTCATGCAACTTTTGGAAAACGACAAGCGGCTGACGCCTTTCGATATTGTCGGCATGGAAAAAGAAAGCTATACGGATATAACCGTACCCACACCGCTGGGCGAACGGACGTATCGTGCCGGCGGCATCATCGACCGCCTCGACGTAGTGCAGCTGAACGGAGTCACGACGTTGCGCATCGTGGATTACAAGACAGGAGGAAAGCCCGAAGCAGCCACCGACGTGGCCCAACTGGTGACACCAGCCATAGACCATCCGCACTATGTATTCCAGACTTTCGTCTATGCGCTGACCGTCTGCGGAACGACAAAACGGCCGATAGCTCCGGCGCTCTTCTTCGTACACCAATCGGCCGGCGAAGACTACAATCCTTACATCCCGTTCGGGCCCGAAGGCACACCGCTGGCAGACTTCACCCCACTTGCCAGTGAGTTCCGCTCGGCACTCACAGGCTTGCTGACCGAAATCATGGACACCGG
Organism: Prevotella sp. CAG:755; assembly: GCA_000431275.1. Taxonomy (GTDB): domain Bacteria; phylum Bacteroidota; class Bacteroidia; order Bacteroidales; family Bacteroidaceae; genus Alloprevotella. The sequence continues at coordinate 36,760 of HF989214.1, forward strand.
CCGGCCATTCACGGCCACGCCTTTCGCCGAACATTGCGCGAACTGCCCCTTCGCCACGCTATGCAGATTCTGAAAAAACATAAGATGAACTACGAAATCACCGACGAACTACGCCGCTGCTGTCCGGACTACGTGGCCGCCATTGTCGAAGCCGACGTGGTGAACAGCGCGACGCCGGAAGCCCTTTGGTTCGAAATTGAAAAAGAAACGGCAACATTGCGCCAAAGTCTGACCCCCGACACACTGAAAACACTTGGTCCCGTGTCCGCTACGCGCGACGCCTACCGGCGCTGCGGCAAGGATCCGAGCCGCTACCGCCC
>HF989214.1:37094-40049 GCA_000431275.1 Prevotella sp. CAG:755
GAGCCGCTACCGCCCGTCGGGCGAACAGCTGGTGCGCCGCATCCTGCAAGGCAAGGAACTCTACCGTATTGACACGCTTGTCGACCTCATCAACCTGGCCTCTCTCGCGTCAGGCTACTCCATCGGTGGTTTCGACGCCGACACCTTTACAGGCGACACGCTGCGTCTCGGAATAGGCCGAGAGGACGAGCCCTATTACGGCATCGGACGCGGCGGGCTAAACATCGCCGGGATGCCCGTCTGGCGCGACGACACTGGCGGAGTGGGAACTCCGACGAGCGACAACGAACGCACCAAACTCACGCTCCATACCCGCCGCCTCACCGCTATCGTCAACGGTTACGACGGTTCGGCCGACGGTATCCAAGCCACAGCCGAACGCATCAGGGAGCTGCTCCGTCGCTACGCCCAGTCCGACGGAGGGACGCTACGCCTTGTCCGCTGACAAACGCGAACCGCCCTCACCGATGTCCATGACAACGGCGAGGGCGGTGCATTCATCACTCACTAAGCTATGGTGGCGAGCCACAGGCGTCAACACAAATGGCAGCGGAAAATGAACAAGCTCCGCTTCTGCGCGGACGGCTGACAGAAAATCCTGTCGCACTGACAGATTACGCGGTCAGGCCAACTCGTTTTTCAGGTCGGCGAGCCAAGCACTGATGCGAGCCTGCGTCTTGGCGCCCTCGTTCACTTCATCAAGTGCCAGCCCGACAAAAACGCCGTCGCGGACGGCATCCGAGTCCTCAAAGCTATAATCATCCACAGGGACAGTGCCTGCCACATGCGCACCTGCTGCGCAGGCGGCATCATAAAGAGTCCCCAGAGCGCCGCAAAACGTGTCGGGGTACGACTCACTGTCGCCGCAGCCGAAGAGAGCGACCGTCTTGCCACGGAGGTCGCAACCACGGAGCACATCAATCCCCCCATACCAGTCATCCTGCAAGTCGCCGGCACCCCATGTCGAGCTTCCGAACAGAATGACGTCGTAGGCAGCCAACGCGCCCGCCGTCATCTTCGACACATCACGCACATCGGCCGCGCCCACGCCGCACTGGCGGGCAATCTCTTGTGCGACCGCTTCCGTAGCACCGGTTGTAGAACCATAAAAAATACCAATCGTTTTCATCATCAGTCTGATTAAAATTTATAGCAAGTGCAAAGATAGGCCTTCGACACGCGCTGAAGCAATACCCAAAACCGATGATTTCACGCTCCCTCGATGCGGTGAGACGCCTGCCCCCGGAAGCTCCTCCGAAGCGCCAGCTTCATGGAGGACCACCGTGGTACAGCGTCCGTAATGGCCGGGGTCGGCTATTATCCGTATTCATGCGATTCGAAAACAAGACATGGCCAGACTAGGCAAAAAAAGCGAACTTTTTCTTGCTGCGCCGCTCACCTTTGCGTATTTTTGCCTAACGAATCAAAGGTACAAGCAAGGTCAGAGAAATCCGGACGACACCGAAAAACGACTTCTGCGACTGACAAACAACGGACAACCCCATCCATAAAGAGTTTTACCATCTCTTATTATTTCCCCTGCATAAAACGATCAGACGATGTAGGGCAAAAAATGTACTCACAAATAATTCTACGATTATGGAAAACAGCAAAGGAACAGACACAAAAAAACGCAGGTGTTCAACGTGATTATCCTCGACCGCAGCGGCTCGATGGGATGCTTACGTCGCGCCGCCGTGGACGGATTCAATGAGACCCTGTCCGGTATCAAAAAAGCGCAAGAGAACTTCGCCGACACGCAGGACCACTACGTGACGCTCGTGACATTTTGCAGTTGCGAAATGCGACAGGTGTTCGATAAAGTCCCGGCAGCCGAAGCCCGCCCGCTGACTATGGACGACTACGAGCCATGCTGCGGCACGCCACTCTACGACGCGATGGGCTTCACACTCACCGCCATGCAGCGCCACGTAAAGGACATGACAGACACTGTGGTGGTCGTAACGGTTATCACCGACGGCTATGAAAACGCCTCGCGGGAATACAGCGGGACCGCCATCAAGGAACTGGTGGAACGCCTGCGCGGCAAAGGATGGACCTTCACGTATATGGGGGCGAACCAGGACGCTGCCAGCGTAGCCGCAGAGATGTCTATCCGCAACTCGCGCAATTTCGAACATAACGAGGAAGGCACAAGATTCTGCATGGAAAAGGACATCAACACGCGAATGAACTTCTTCTCACGACTGTCGGATTTCAAAAAAGAAGAATCCGAGAGCTTGGCAGCCCCGATGTCCGCGGAAAAACGTCGCGTCCTTTATACGGCCATGGCGGACGAGGCTTTCGATGAGGAAGAAAGGAAATAATCATCCTTCCCAAACCGAAAACGCCCCCGACGGCAACATCGGCGGTTTCGCCCGGCTTTCCGCACTAAAACACCAGATGCCGACAAACAGGCGGGGGCTGCTTCCTACACCGGAAGCAGCCCCCGCACTTATCATTCAAAGCGTCAGCATACTTTCTCCAGACGCTTCATGATCGAGAAGATAAACAGTGCCGAGACGAGGCAGAGCACGACAAGCACACCCCATACCACGACGAGGGGCACATTGCCCCAAAGCAGTGCGGGGATGGAGACGAGCAGGTTGCCCACGGCCGTGGCCACGAACCATCCGCCCATCATCATGCCTTTCATCTTAGGCGGTGCCACCTTAGAGACGAACGAGATGCCCATCGGCGAAAGCAGCAGTTCGGCAAAGGTCAGGACAAGATACGTCGACACGAGCCAGTTGGGCGAGACGGTATCACCGGCCGTCAAGCCGACAGACCCGAGCGTCATGATGATGAAACCGCAGGCTGCCACAAGCATGCCGAGGCCGATCTTGCGCGGCGCCGAGGGCTCCTTGCCGCGCTTGGCAAGAGCGGCAAAGATGGCCATCGAAACAGGCGTCAGGCCCACCACGAAGCACGGGTTGAACTGCTGGAAGATGGGGG
>HF989214.1:40115-61310 GCA_000431275.1 Prevotella sp. CAG:755
TATAACCGAGGAATGCCAACGCAGCTAAAATTACGACAGCCGAAACGAGCTTACCCTTTCCCGTCTTTGACTGGAAAAGGCCAAAGAGAGCATAAACAATGAGGATGACGGCCACAAGGTTCCACACATCGAACATCATGCTGCCCAAGCCCGTAGCCACGGTGTCGGTGTACTCCTTGGCGAAGAACGTCAGCGTCGAACCGTTCTGATGGAACGCCATCCAGAAAAAGATGACCACGGCAAAGACGAGGCAGAGCGCCACGACGCGGTCCTTCGTCTCGCGGGGCGAAAGTTCGGGAGTGTGGGCGGCCGCACTGGCTGCCTCAGTCTTCGAGTTGTAATCGGCGTGCTTGAACGTACTGCGGAAGGCGTAATAAATGATAATACTCAAGATGAGTGAGAGGCAGGCCACACCAAACGCATAATGGTAAGCATCGGCGCGCGATACGCCTAAGTTCGACTCGACGTAGCGCATGATTTCTACTGCGGCCGAAGGAGCAAAGAGGGCGCCGATGTTGATGGCCATGTAGAAGATGGAGAAGGCCGAATCGCGCTTCGACTCGAGCTTGGGGTCGTCGTAGAGGTTACCCACCATTACTTGCAGGTTGCCTTTGAACAAGCTCGTGCCTACGCACACCATGAGCAGCGCCAGCGCCATGATGCCCACGGCCACGATGCCGCTACCCGCCGGGATGGAGAGCAGCAGGTAGCCGAGGAACATAACGATAATGCCCGTCGTCACACATTTTCCAAAACCGATCTTATCGGCCACGATGCCGCCCACAAGGGGCAGGAAATAAACCAGTGCGAGAAACACTGCATACCAGACGCCCGCCACGCCCTGCGACCAACCGAAGTTGTCCATCAGGAAGAGGGTGAAGACGGCCAGCATGGTGTAATAGCCGAAACGCTCGCCCGTGTTGGCCAGCGCCAAGGCATACAAACCTTTTGGTTGTCCTTCAAACATAAATCAAACTATTTAAGATTATAATTAATGTGTCTCTTTTTATGGCCTCGCCGACGGCCTTGTCGCGCCGGCCGTCCGGCCGCCCGCAACGGGTCTTGGACATCATCAGCCCTGAGGTGGCAAGGTCCATCGGTACAGCCGAAGCAAAATTAAGGAAAATACTTAATAGCGCCAAACAAAAGAAAAAGTTTTCCACTGCGGCGGTGTCAGGATGTCACGCCGGTGCGCGCCGTCCCCTCCCCGACCGCCGCGCACCACGCCGTTTCCGGCGGCCAAGACAGGCCGCTGAGCCCCCCTGTCGGCGCACGGGGAAAGACCGCCCGGAGTGACCGTTTTTCCGGTCGGGGCAATGGTTTTTCTTAGTAGCCGACTAGTTTTTTATGGCTGGGCGGCGGGGTTTCCTGTCGTCGCAGCAGCCGATTGGTCCCACCCTCACCCCACGGACGGGCAAAGCCGGAGAAATCTCTCTCGCGCTTGTGCTTTGTTTTGGCACACCGCTGCGCTACCTTTGCAGCACAACTCAAAACCCAAACGCTATGGTCAAAGATTTGTTCAACAGGTACATCTGGCTGGTCGACACGATCTACCGCTCGAGGAGCATCACCTTCGAAGAAATCAACGAACGCTGGCAACGCTCGAGCCTGAGCGAGGGCGAGCCGCTGCCCCGCCGCACCTTCCACAACTGGCGCAGCGCCATCGAGCAGGTGTTCGACATCAACATCGGCTGCCGCCGCAAAGGTGGTTACCGCTATTACATTGAACATGCCGACGACATGGAGCGCGGTGGCGTCCGCAACTGGTTGCTCAACACCTTTGCGGTGAACAACCTCATCAACGAGAGCCACCACCTGAAACGGCGCATCCTCTTCGAGCAAATCCCCTCGGGACGGAAACACCTGACGCCCATCATCGAAGCCATGCGCGACAGCCTGGAACTGCGCATCAACTACCAAGGCTTCTGGGCCGACGAGCCGTCGGCCTACACCCTGCGGCCTTACTGCGTCAAAGTGTTCCGCCAACGGTGGTACGTGCTGGGCTATTGCCTCGAACGCGACGCCCTTCGCATCTTTGCGCTCGACCGCATCCACGGCCTGCAGGCCACGCACGCCAAGTTCAAATATCCCAAGGACTTCAATCCAGAGGCCTACTTTGCCGACAGTTTTGGTATCACCGTGGGCGGTGAAGAACCCGAAATGATTGAGCTCAAAGTCTACTCATCGCACCGCGATTACATTCGGGCGCTGCCGCTGCACACATCTCAGCATGAGGTGGAAACTGCGGACGACTATTCGGTCTTTGCCTACTTCATGCGTCCCACGCTCGACTTCATGCAGGAAATCCTGTCGCGTGGAGCAGAGGTGGAGGTGCTCCGTCCAGCTGCGCTGCGCGAAGCCATCGGCAGCGAAATCTTGGAAATGGAAAGGCTCTACAATCCTCTACAAAACGACATGTAAAAGCTGGTGGTCTGACGATGTCTCATGAAAAACCAATGCGGTCAAAAGCATGGATTCATTATTGCGGAATACTTCACGACTTCTTCCGCTAAAAAGCTAAAAAGACAAAAGGGAGATATAAAACAAAAATTGATTGTCTCACGACAACCAATCTTTACTAACCTTAAAATCTAATACCATGAAAAACAGTGCAAATGTACCCGTTATTTGGATATCAGACAAGTGTAAGGATGACTTTATCTCTTCCTTTAATCTTTTTTATTGAAGTTAGTCTCGTTTTGATAAGTAGAAAGCTCAAAACGCCGTCTAACTCTCTGTCCTAACCATATTATCAATATCAATGATAACTGCCTCGCTTGCGATTGTTCGAAAATCCTGCGGTTTTCCGGCCGTCATTCCACCCATTTACACTATCTTTGCCCTAAAAATAAGGCCATCAAACATTTCCGAAAAATAATGCAGTGCCTCGTAGCCGTCGTCATAGGCGTCTACGTCGTGATGTACACCTTGTTCAACCTTCCGCCCTGCCGTGCTTATTTGACTGACGTGGCTGCGCGGACGTTGAGCGAGAAACTGAATACGCACGTCAGTATTGAAGACCTCGAAATCGGGCTTTTCAATCGGGTGATGCTTCACAACGTACGCTTCGACGACCAGCAGGGACGTCCCATGCTGAGTGGACGCCTTCTCTCTGCCAAAATCAACCTTTGGGCCATCCTGACAGAAGGGCGCATTGCACTCCACACCATCTCCCTGCTCGATCTCGACGTGCGGCTTAGACAGGACGCAAAAGACGCGCCGGCAAACTTCCAATTCGTACTTGACGCGTTCAAAAGCAAAAAAACAGACAAAAAGTCTCCACTCGACCTGCGCATCAATTCCCTCATCGTCCGCCGGACGCACGTCAACTGGACACGCAGCTTTATTCCGGAAAAAAGTTCAACAATCGATCTTAACCATTTAGATATAAAAAACTTAGACGCAAGTATAAGCCTAAAAGTACTAACGGAGGATAGCCTGAATCTGCGCGTGCGTCACCTTAGTCTCAACGAGCGTAGCGGACTGAAAATCAAACGTTTGGCGATGCGTCTGGCTGCAAATCGCCGGGAAGGATATATAGCCAGTTTCATCCTCGACATGCCCAACAGCCACCTAACACAGGAGAAACTAAGGTTCCAATACGACACAAAGCGATTCCTGCACTCCCTCAATGTTAAAGGTACTTTACAGCAAAGCTTTCTTTCCCTCTCAGACTTAACGTTTTTAGTCACGCAGAAGAACATCAATGATAATCTGACGTTCACGCTGTCATCACGCTTCGACCTTCGTTCATCTCGCTGGTTGTTCAAGGACATGCGACTGGAAAGCACTGACGGCGAATTCGGTCTCCTGGCCGATGTAACCCTGCAACGCGAAGCACGCAAACGCATCGATGCCACCCTACACAAACTTCAAGTCACTCCCGGCTTTGCCCAAAGCCTGACAAACCGGTTCACATCGCGCAAACTGCCTAAATTCTTAGAACGTTTAGGCCTCGTCTATGCGTCCGGACAACTGGGTTATGAGAAAAAAACACTAGATTTCACCGGAAAAATAGCAACAGCCGCAGGCGAGATAAACGGACGCGGCGTCTATGCCGACAATCATTTCGAGGCACACCTTCGCACCGACGATTTTGACTTGGGGCAGGTCATGGCCGACACGACACGCTTTGGCCTGCTCTCTGCCGAGCTTTCGGCCAAAGGAGAAAGACGCGACCAAGCAACATTCAAGACCAGCATCAAGCACTTCCGCTTCGAACGCCACAACTATTCCAATGTGAAGGCCGAAGGGGCATGGAACGGCCGACGTCTAAGCGCCACTCTCAGTTCTGACGACCCGGACCTGTGTCTAAAGGCAAGCGGTTCGGTCTCACTCCCCCATCCGCTCGACGGCATCAATATCCGAGCAGACGTCTCTGCCCTCTCGCCACATGCCCTCGGATGGACACAGCGCTACCCTTCGACCACATTCTCCGGCCACCTCACTGCGAATGTGAGCGGCGCGTCGTGGACAAATTCAGAAGGGCAGATGCGCCTCGAAAGTTTCAGGATGGCCACGGCTGACACCACATGCCTCCTCGACACGCTGTCTCTTGATATAGGGCGGGATACACAAGGGCATTATGTCCGTCTGCGTAGTGATTTCGCCACAGCCGACTACCATGGCCGCCGACCACTTGTTGAGAGCCTTCCGCACGTGGCCAGTTTCCTGCGCCCCTACCTGCCTACTCCCCTGTCGTCCCCGGCCGACATGTTCCGGCCCGCATCGGCCGGAACCTTCCGCGTACATGTGGACAACACCCGTCTTATCGAGCGCTTGGCCGACATGCCCGTTACACTCACGGCCCCACTCACGGCCGAGGGCTACTGGACCGACGCCAAATCTTTTTCTCTGTCAGCTACGACCGAAGGAATACGCATCGGCGAAACTGCGGTAGACGACATCAAAATTTTCGGACGAGGTGACGGACGGAAAGCACACGCCGTCGTCCAAGCCTCGAAGCCCATGAAGAACACAGACATCCGGACGTCGGTGGAACTCACAGCCAGCGATGACCGCCTCCATGCAGACCTTACTTGGGCCGACAGCGACCGGCAAGCATACCGCGGCGACGTCCACCTGTCGGCCGACTTCACCCGTTTCACAACCGAAAAGAAAGAAGTTGGGGTCAACATGCTCCCCGGTCGTGTCTATATCAACGATACGCTTTGGAACGTCGGACGTGGACGGCTTGACTGGTCCGACCGACGCCTGCACATCGACAATTTCAGTCTGAGCCACGGGACGCAACAGCTCAGCCTCGCCGGAAGCCTCGAACGTGGGTCGGGCGACACGTTGGCCGCCAATTTGAAGGACATCGAGATAGGATACATCATGGACCTCATCAACTTCCATGCCGTAGATTTCGCCGGACGGGCCACTGGGCACGTCGTGCTCACCAACTCCATCGACGACCCGCACATATCCGCCCATCTCGACATTGCAGATTTTCTCTTCAACCAAGCGTCTATGGGCTCATTGGCTGTCGAAGCCTCTTGGAACCGAAACGAAAACCAAGTGGATCTGGCCGCCATCATGGCTGAACCCGGACTGAGCCAGACTTACATCAATGGATTCATCTCGCCACGCCTCAAAGGGTTAGATCTCAAGTTCCGGACACAGGGCACCAACCTGCAATTCATTAACCGCTACCTCGAAGGTATCTTCTCTGATGTCACAGGGCGTGCCAGCGGTCACCTACGCCTTCACGGCCCCTTCAAGGCACTCGATCTCGAAGGGCAGCAAGCCGTCCACATGGAGTGCCATGTAGTCCCGACCGGTGCGGACTACACCATAGAGAGCGACTCGGTCGTCATCACCCCAGGCTGTTTCGTCATCCACGACATCCGCCTTGCCGATGCCATGGGTGGGCAAGGCTCCGGACATGGTGAACTGCGCCACCAAAACCTACGCGAGCTGACCTACGATTTCAATCTCCGGGCACGCAACCTCCTGGCCTACAACCGCTCTAAGGAACTCGATATGCCGTTTTTCGCCACAGCCCGAGTCACAGGCAACCTGCGTATGGAAGGGCGGCCGGGGTCATTCGATGCCGACATTGACATCCGCCCCGAGCGGGGCACACAGCTAACCTACATTCTCGACCGTCCGGAGACGACAAACAGCAGCCAGTTCATCACTTTCCGCGACCGTAGTCTGGTCGCCTCAACAAAGGGAGGGACAAAGCTCCCCCCAATGACGCAGCCCATGCCGACTGCAACAGATATCCGCCTCAATTTCCTTATCGACATGAACCCTGAGGCTAACGTGCGTGTGCTCATGGACGAAGAAGCGGGCGATGCCATCGACCTTGCGGGGCAAGGCGCCATCCGTGCCTCGTTCTACAACAAAGGCGACTTCCAGCTCTTCGGCACGTACAGCGTCGACCACGGCACGTACAAGCTCAGCCTGCAAGACGTCATCCGCAAAGAGTTCACTATCCAGCCCGGTAGTTCCATCACTTTCACAGGCGACCCTGGCAACAGCGACCTCGACCTGCAAGCCGTCTATACTGTCAATTCGGCCTCGCTCGCCGACTTGAATATCGGATCGAACTTCACCAACAGTACCGTCCGTGTCAACTGCCTGCTCAATGTCGGCGGGAAAGTCAGTTCGCCCCAACTGTCCTTCGACCTAGACTTGCCAACAGTCAACGCCGACGAAAAACAGATGGTGCGCAACATCATCAGCACAGAGGAGGACATGAACATGCAAATCCTCTACCTCCTCGGTGTAGGGCGCTTTTACACGTACGACTACGGATCGACGGCCACTGCCTCAACCCAAAGCCAGTCATCCGTGGCCATGAAGTCATTCCTGTCAAACACCCTGACAGGACAGCTCAACAATATCATCTCGAACGCAATCGGCTCGTCGAACTGGTCGTTCGGCACCAACCTCGCTACCGGAGAAGTGGGATGGAGCGACATGGAAGTCGAAGGCCTGCTCAGCGGCCGGCTACTCAACAACCGCTTACTCATCAACGGCAACTTCGGCTATCGGGACAGGGCTGCCTACTCCACCGGTTTCGTCGGTGACTTCGACATACAGTGGCTCCTCACTCCTTCCGGAAGCGTGAGCCTCAAAGCATACAGTGAATCCAATGACCGCTATTTCACCAAATCATCGCTCTCTACACAAGGTATCGGCCTAATCCTAAAACGCGACTTCACCCGCTTTGGCGACATGTTCCGCTGGCTCCGTCGCAGCTCCGGAAACGATGCCAAGACCACCTCTCCGGATAAAGAATGACACCTCTGTCAAACGGAAGCCTTTTCCATGCTACCCACTTCTCCTCATATCTGACCGTACATATGTATCGTGTACACGGCAGATACGCGAATCCCTCTAATCCGCAACCCGTTGACTTGCGTACAGACTTCTTCCAATCCGTACATATCAGACAAACAATACATACATATTCTATCTGTTATGACGATTTGAACTATAAATCCTTCCGCTATACTTTTGCGTCCGTACATACCTCACATCGACGGCGGCAAATGCGTTCGTAGTCAGGACGTCCCATTGGCCTCGTCATGCATGCAAGAGAAAAAATTAAGCAAGAAACATAAAAGGAATAAGAGAGTAAAAAAACCGACCCCACATGAGAAGATAATTCGAGCCTTTCTTAAATTAATAGGTTCAGGAAAACCGACCAAGTTACCACCCTTGACGTCAGGAGAGTGTATTCCCCCCCAAATGCAGCAAGGGGAGCCGCCCATATAAAAACAGCTCCCCTTTGTCTCTCTGTTATCGCGTTCTCTCGCTCTATCCTACCGTTTACGCCTGAAAAAGCGCGTTAGGCGGAGGCGGCGCATCACTTTGATGCCAAACATCGCCCCGTCGTAGATCGCGATAGCACGCTCGATGTTCCCCATCCATTTTCCAGCACGCCCTTCGACGGCTGCTGCAGGTGCGAATATCCCTTTCGCCTTGTCGTTCATACGCACACGGCTTTCGTGTAGTTCTGCAAGCACTTGCGCCTTTGCGACCACGATGGCTTCGAGGGAATTTAGTGCGGGTTCTGGTTTAGCGGTGTTCATGGACATGATGGTCAATTTTTTCCGGTCCTACAAAAAGTTTAGCCACGAACGAGGCTATCGGATTAACAATAAGCCGTTTGCGCTGGGCGTAGACCACAAAAGCCACCACCACCCAGACGGTACACACCACGGCATAGGCCGCAGCCTCACTGCCCAGATACGTCTGCAAAACAGACACGCACAAGTAAGAGAGGAACAAGACAACGATGCCGCCTAGCAAAAAGAGAATGGCACTCAACGCCATGGTCGCCAACAACACCGTCAGTTTCTCAGCTATATCCAGTTGGGCATAACGCTTTTGAAGCTTCACGTAGGCTATGACCTCACGTGTCAACTCCTGCAAGCTCTCTATGTTCTTGTTACTGGATAACACAGTCAAACAGATCAGTGAGCGGCAGACAGTTCGTCGGCGATGTCGTCAACGAGGTTCTCCATTTCTTTGCTGTTCAGCTTGATGCCGCGTTTGCGGATAGCCTCAGCGATTTTCGTACGGGTATCCTCACCTTTTTCCGGTGCAAACAGAATGCCACAAGCAGCTCCGACGGCTGCACCACCCAAGAAGGCGGCCAAAATGCTCAATCCTTTCATAGTTCTATCGTTTTAATGAATAAATTATGAGTGTACGCGTTCAGTGTACGGCTCAAAGATACGGGTTTAATTTGGAATACGACGCATTTTCACCATACTTTTCCGCTTTCTTGCGAAAATTTCATCTGTTAGCATTAATTAACCGAACCAAGCACGCCATTCCGGCTTAGAATGGTAACTTTGCGCGTGACATCGTATAAACAAACCTGTAATCCACATTATTCCGCACCTAAACAGATGAAAAAGGTTTTATTCTTCGGCGTGGGTCTGTGTTCTGCACTGGCCATGACGTCATGCAAATCAAGTGAAAGCGCTTATAAGAAAGCATACGAAAAAGCCAAGGCCCAGGAAATGGCTGCCGCCAACCAACAGACTGAGGAGCCGACGGCTACGGTCACTCCTGTTACCACGACGGAAACCGTGACCGTAACGCCTGTCACAACTCCCGTCCAAGAAGACCACAGCGATGTGCGCACCATCAGCGGCGGCGTATCGGTTGTCAGTGGAACCGGCCTGCAAGCATACAGCGTAGTAGTGGGTAGCTTCTCGACACAAGCCAACGCCGAGGGCCTGCAAGCCACACTCAAATCACAAGGCTACAATGCTCAGGTCGTCAAGACCAACGAAACCATCAACGGCATCACAGGGTGGTTCCGCGTCATCGCCTCCACCTTTGCGGACAAGGCCTCAGCCGTACAGTCGCGCGATGCCCTGCGGTCCACATACTCCGACGCATGGCTACTTTACAATAAATAAGCAAATTGAACATCTCCATATCAAGCGGGCAGCGTCCTAAGCGGCGCTACCCGCTTTTTTCATGACACAGCCAGACGTGGCACGGCATTTGTAGTGTAATCAGTCAGAAAATTCAACATAACTGATATGCAAAAAGGTAACATTGGAGTAACGACAGAAAACATCTTCCCTGTCATCAAGAAGTTCTTATACAGCGACCACGAAATCTTCCTGCGCGAGCTCGTCTCGAACGCCGTCGACGCCACGCAGAAGCTCAAAACCTATGCCTCGAAAGGCGACTTCAAGGGCGAGCTGGGCGACCTGACCATCCACGTCAGCCTCGACAAGGACAAGGGCACGCTCACCATCAGCGACCGTGGCCTCGGTATGACAGAAGAGGAAATCGACAAGTACATCAACCAGATTGCATTCTCGGGCGCCAACGACTTCCTCGACAAGTACAAGGACGACGCTAACGCCATCATCGGCCACTTCGGCCTCGGCTTCTACTCCTCATTCATGGTAGCCAAGAAAGTTGAAATCCTCACCAAAAGCTACCGTGACGACGCCCCTGCCGTGCGCTGGACCTGCGACGGTTCGCCGACCTACGAAATCGAACCCGCCGAACGCGACGGACGCGGCACGGACATCATTCTGCACATCGACGACGACTGCAAGGAGTTCCTCGAAAAGGGCAAAATCAAGGAACTGCTGACCAAGTACTGCCGTTTCCTCCCTATCCCCGTTGCCTTCGGCAAGAAGACGGAATGGAAAGACGGTAAGCAGGTCGATACCGATGAAGACAACATCGTCAACGACACCACACCCCTATGGACCCGCAAACCCGCCGAGCTGAAAGAAGAGGACTACAAGAAATTCTACCGCGACCTCTACCCCATGTCCGACGAGCCCCTCTTCTGGATCCACCTCAACGTGGACTACCCATTCAACCTTACCGGCGTGCTCTACTTCCCCAAAATCAAGAGCAACATTGAGCTCCACCGCAACAAAATACAACTCTACTGCAACCAAGTCTACGTGACAGACCAGGTCGAGAACATCGTACCCGACTTCCTTACCCTGCTCCACGGCGTGATCGACTCGCCCGACATTCCTTTGAACGTCAGCCGAAGCTACCTGCAAAGCGACGCCAACGTCAAGAAGATCTCGACCTACATCACCAAGAAAGTCAGCGACCGCCTCGCCTCCCTCTTCAAGAACGACCGCAAGGACTTCGAAAGCAAGTGGGACGACCTGAAAATCTTCATCCACTACGGCATGCTCACCGAGCCCGACTTCTATGACAAGGCCAAGGCGTTCGCCCTCTTGAAAGACGTCGACGGGAAGTATTTCACCTACGACGAATATCGCGACCTCATCAAGGCCACGCAGACGGACAAGGACGGCAACCTCGTCTACCTCTACGCCGGCCACCTCGACGAGCAGTACAGCTACATCGAGGCCGCCCGCGCCAAGGGTTACAGCGTACTGCTCATGGACGGCGAACTGGACACAGCCCTTGTCGGGATGCTCGAACAGAAATTCGAAAAGAGCCGTTTTGCCCGCGTCGACGGTGACACCATCGACCGCCTCATCCTCAAAGAAGACGTGAAGGACAGCGGCCTCGCCGCCGAAGACAGCTCGAACCTCTCCGCCCTCTTCACCACACAGATGCCCAAGCTCGACAAGGTCGAGTTCCACGTCGAAGTGGCCCCGCTCGGTGAGGAGGCAGCCCCCGTGCTCATCACGCAGAGCGAATACATGCGCCGCATGAAAGAGATGAGTCGCCTGCAAGCCGGCATGTCGTTCTACGGCGAGATGCCGAGCATGATGAGCGTCGTGCTCAATGCAGACCACCGGTTAGTCAAGCGCGTGCTTGACGACATGAAGGCCCACACCAGCGACGCCCTCGTCCCCATCGAGGCCGAGCTCAAAGGCCTCCACGCCCGCCACGCCGCCCTCGAACAGGCGCAGCAGAAGAAAAAGTCCGACGAGATCACGCAGGAAGACCGCGACAACCTGTCCCAGTGCAACAAGGACATCGCCGCCGAGGAAGAGAAGAAGACCAAGGTCCTTTCCGACTACGGCGCAGGTCAGGCTGTCGTCCATCAGCTCATCGATATCGCTCTCTTGCAGAACGGCTTACTCAAAGGCAAAGCACTCGACCAGTTCCTCAAACGCAGCGTCGAGCTTATCTGAGCCCCCTACAATACGCATAGAGAACGCCGGAAAACTTTCATGGTTTTCCGGCGTTCTTCTGTTTCCTAACTGTCAATCCAACCGGCTGTACTCTCCGACTGGCAAAGGCTAGCATATTTCAGCTCGGGGTTGGCAGCTCCCCGTCTCAGAACTTCATGAACCCCGGCGCAGGCAGGTGCATCCCTGCCATGACGAGGCTGTCGGTGCGGGCAAGCTGCAAAATCCGCTTGCGCGCTACCCGGGCTTCAGCGGGATTCATGTCGTAGGTCGGGCAAAGGTCCAAGTTGGCCAGCTGTAACGCCGCGCCATGAAGAATGTCGCCCACGATGAGCAGGTCGCCCACACGGAACGCCGTGTGCCCCGGCGTGTGGCCCGAGGCGTCGATGGTCTCGACCCCGCCGGGCAGATAGTCGCCGAAATCAAAGAAATGCAGGTTCAGCCTGTAAGCCTTGGCCATCTTCTCGACCTGTGCTTTCTTCTCCCCGGGCATTCCCATCCATCCCTTGAACTCTTGTTTAGACACAAACACCTGTGCCATTGGAAACATGGGCCGCCCACCGTCCAACAATCCGCCGATATGGTCACTATGCAGATGGGTCAGATAAATAAAGCCTATGTCAGCCGGCGTCAATTCCATAAGACTGAGCAAGTGGAGCAGGCGACTGTCTTTTCCACCAAGGCCGGTGTCGAAGAGTATACGCATTCCCTTCGACTCGACAAGGAACGTGCTCAATGACGAGGGGATGCCGCCACGAAGGTGGAGACTGTCGATGAGCGACGCCGGGGCTTGGGGAAACAGGTTGACAGGCTGCATAGCGGCCTGGTCCTGAATCCATGTCACTCTCACATCGCCAAGTTCCAGCGTTTTGGTCTCGGAGGCCAATGCCGTAAAACCTGAGGTGTCAACTGCCGCCTGCGGAATCCGGGGCGCACTTTTCTCCGGACGTGCATGGTGCCCGGACACCAGACCTTGCACCACCATGACAACTGCGCCTGTCGCCAAGGCCACAATCATAAGCACCGTATTCTTCATTGTCTCCTTATTTAATCAAAAGTTTTGTCCACAAAGTTATTATTTCCCGACGGACGACGCAAGTTTCAAGCCCGGAAATCCGCAGAAGGCATTGCCGGAAAGCTCCCAATGCCTTCAAGTCATACAGGTCAAGCTAGAAAAAACTCGCCATGACTTTTGACTTTTCGTCTTACCGACGGTCTTATCCATAGAAAGGCCGTCCAGCCCCATCCTCACGGTAAGCCCGGCGACCACAGACTTAAACAAACACGCCATGCAAACTTCACTCCCCTTCAAGACTGGCCTCACCGCCTTCATCCTGTTCTTGTCCATGCAGCCAGCTGACGCCCGATTGCGTCACCGTCACTCCCATCCCACTATCCGTGTGACCGTAGCGCCCCCGCGGCCTGTACCGCCCGTCCGTATCGTCCATCTTTCAACCCTGCGCGAACGGTTAGCCCGTGCGCAGGCCTATCTCTCTTCCCACAAGACGATCAGCGCCAAGCGCTATGCCCGCCTGACCGGACTGACAAGATCAGCTGCCCGGGCTGAACTCGACACCTTCGCCCGCGACAGTTCCACACGCATTGCAGCCGTCGGGGCTGGCAAGCGAAAATGTTACACCCTCGTCCGTTGAATCCCACACTTGATGGCCACCTCCGACCACGACATTGTCCAAACGCTGTCCAAGACTCCCGAGAAGGGCTTTCGCCTCCTCATGGCCAAATACAAGGAACCCATCTACTGGCACATACGCCGCCTTGTCGGCACGCACGACGACGCGCAGGACGCAGCGCAGGAAACATTCGTCCGGGTGTTCCGCGCCATCGCTCAACTTGACACTTCGTCCTCGCTCAGCGCCTGGATCTACCGCATCGCCACACACGAGGCTTTGCGTCTCATCGAAAAGCGGAAAACCACTCCCGTATCGCTTGACGACGACGCGGTATCTGCCCCCTGCCTCGCGGCCGATGCCTATTAGACTACCACGACGCCGAGGCCGTCCGGATGCAACGTGCCATCCGTTCCTTGCCAACCAAGCAGCAACTGGTGTTCAACCTGCGCTATTACGACGAACTGGATTATGCCGAAATCGCTCACATCACGGCCTCGACGCCCGCAAGTGCCAAAGCCAATTATCACCTCGCCAAAGACAAAATCGTCAAATACTTACGTGAAAATGACTGACCGCATAAAAAAATCCGACCTCACTCACATAGGAAAGCGTCTGCCATATACTGTCCCGGACGGCTTCTTCGAGCAGTTCGAAGCCGACATCTGGCAGGCAGTACAGCCCGACCTCCACTGCCTGCGTGCCCGCCGGCCTCTCCTCCGCCGCCTGGTGTGGGGAATCGTCGGCAGCGTGGCAGCCGCCCTTGTCATCGGCTTCATGCTCATCCCCCGCGCGGCGACACCGCAGGCCATCCCGTATTCGGCTGTTGAGCAAGCCTTTGACAATCTCAGCCAAGAAGACCAGACCTATCTGCTCTCCACCTACGAAAACGACCCATTTTTCCAATACTAATCCATAAACTGATGAAACAGACTCTCCACATCCTCCTCGTGGCTGTACTGATGCTGGCCACGACGTCTTCCCTCTTCGCCCAGGAACAGGACGGCACACAGCGGCTCAGCCGTAAAGAATTGGCCGAAGTACAGGCCCGCCACATCGCAAGTTCAATGACCATGGACAAGGCAACGACCGAAAAATTCGTCACGGCCTACTGCAACTTCCAGCAGGAACTTTGGGCTCTCGGGCCGCGCCCCGGGCAGAAGCGCCGTCACCCGCAGACCGACGCCGAAGCCGCGAAAGAAATGGAAGCCCGCTTCGACCACAGCCAGAAGATACTCGACTTACGCGAGAAGTATTACAAGATTTACAGTCAGTTCCTCAGTCCGCAGCAAATCCGCCGCGTTTACACACTTGAACGGCAGATGATGAACCGGCTGGCCCGCCACCGGCGCGACCGTGCCCGCCGGCAAACTCCCACACCGTTACCATGAAGAAAGGTATCCTTGCCCGCACGCTGAGCGTGATGGCCGCATTTCTCCTCGCCTTTCCGTCTGCGGCGCAATCTTACGCCGCAGACGGAGGAATGCCGGCATTTTCACGCGAACGTTTTTTCCATTCAGGCACGTGGTTTCCTTACCGCAAGGCGGCCTTCAACATCGGCGAAGAAAAGCCTGCCGCCCTCATCCTCTATCTTCACGGCGGCACGAGCAGAGGCGACGACAACACCGCACAACTCGACGAACCGGCTGTCAGCGCCATCAGCCGCCACGTGTCGGCCCATGGACTCCATGCCGTGCTCATTGTGCCACAATGCCCAGCCGGCCAGTTTTGGGCCGGAGCGATGAGCAACGTACTCACGGCCCTCGTCGAGGATTATGCCGCCCGCGACAGCATTGATGCAAGCCGTCTCTATGTCCTTGGCAGCTCAATGGGCGGCACGGGTACGTGGTCTCTACTCGATAGTTGTCCCGGTCTATTTGCAGCCGCCATGCCCGTAGCCGGAGACCCGTCGGGACACAGCGCCCGCAATGTGGCCCTCACCCCCGTCCTCACTGTCATGGGAACTGCCGACCATATCATGGACCTCGACACAGTGCGCCTGTTCATCGACAGTCTCATCCAAGCCGGAGGAGAGGCCCGACTCGACGTGGAATACGACTGGACACACGAGCAGACATGCGAGGAAAGCTACGCTCCATCCCGCCTCGACTGGCTGTTCGGCCATGCGGCCAGCGCGACCACTGGCCTCGCCCCATGCGCAGACCGACAAACGCCTACTGTGATAGTGTGCGGCCGCACAATCACCCTGTCCGACGGAGGGCGTTTCCAGGTTCACGCGCCCGACGGCCGGTCCCTCGCCCGCGGCACAGTCCGATTCCTAGTCGCCACGCCGGGTGTCTACCTCATCCGGGTAGGAGGGCTCACAGCGAAAGTCGCTGTCCGCTGACGTGCGGCGTCCACCATGCCGAGCCAGAACAACGGCAAAGGAAAAGCTGCGTGCTCTCTTCACGCCAGACCTTGCCGTTTGGCAGGAAAAGCGTACTTTTGTGCCGTAACCCTTCCCCGTTTTGCCATGAAAGCATCTTGCCTCCTTTGGCTTACACTGGCCATCGTCTGCACCGCGACCGTTTCGGCATGCTCCGGGCGCGAAAAGACGAAAGCCCCAGCCGGAACGGCGGCCTCCACACCCGACGCACATCATACTCAACCCGTCGGCATTGACGCCTGTGTCCAAGAAAAATACCCCGGCTGCCACATCCTGGACCACGACACCGACAACGGCCTGACAGAAGTGAAAATCAGTCATGAAGGCCGCGAGAAAATCCTCACCTTCGACGGCGGACAATGGATCCGCACACTATGGGAACTGCAACGCGACGAGCTTCCGCCGCATATCGTCAATGCGCTTGGCGACGCCGGATTTGCCTTTCATGGCATCGACGACAACGACAATTCGGCCGTCGACACGCAGGACGGGCGCTTTTATGCCGTACAGGCCAAGCGGAGAGGCCGCGAGGGCATCTTCATCGTGACGGACGATGGAGACATCGTACAGCGCTACACAAGCGACACATGGAACGACGGCCGCCTGCGCCGCGACAATTGGGCCGGATTGCACTGGAAGGACAGTAACGACCGCTTCGACGAGGGAAATAGCGGACGGGACGCCCGACACCAGCGTCCTTCGAGGCACGACAATGGCGAAGACCGATTTGATGAAGGCGACGACGAGTGGACCTGAAAAGCCGTAACTCTGCAACTCGCCGCCTCAGTCGGCTTCCTGTCCGCACAAAGCGGCTGACAGGAAGCACTGCCAGCCATGCAGGAAAAGCTAACGCTATGTCCGTTTTCCCAGTCTTTGCACCCTGTCTTTCCCACTGCCTTCACACAAATGGCCACAGAAAACCCGACGCCACGTGTCGTCAAACCGAACTGATTCGCACAAGACAGGCCACATCATGCACAGACGTACAATAAACAGGCACACATTCCGTGCCGACGCAAAAAAGTTGTAAATTTGCCCAACACCCCGGCCGCATCTCCTCACAAGCCAGCCGGAACATCATTTACTACGAGAAACATACCTTATGAAAACCTCACACATCACCACAACCCTGCTGTTCGGTCTAATCATGATACCGGGCTGCTCGTCGCCTTCACCCGATTCGAAGAAACGCATTGGCGACGATTCCGTCGCTTGGCTCACAAGTTGTTCGTCCCCGAAAGCGGAAGCCGACAGCGCGAAAGCCGGAAAACCAGTCCAACCACGCACCGACAACGCCGAAGCCATCGCCCGCGACGAAGCGGAGATGGCCACAAGCACGCACCTGAAATTCAAAGACGTGCCCCTTGACGGCCCGCTCAACCTCTTCGTCAGCCGTTTGGAACGCAAGGGATTCAAAGACGCCCAGAAACGCGGCGTCATCACCAAACTTATGGAAAGCGACAGCCAGCAAGGAAGCGCCGTCCTGCGCGGCGACTTTGCCGGGTTCAAGGACTGCACGCTCTATGTCTCCACACTCAGCGGCAAGGACCTCGTGGCGCGCATTACGGTGGCCTTTGCAGGGCACGACCAATGGGACGCTCTCCACAATGACTACGCCAACCTGAAATCCATGCTCACCGAAAAATACGGCAAGCCCGACGCCGTGACCGAACGCTTCCAAAGAGACTGGCCCGGCGGCCTCGACGACCAAATGCGCATGATTATGGTCGGGCAGGATGCTTGCAAATACTCCTGCCGCTTCGACGTGCCCGAGGGGAGCATCACCCTGCGCATCGACCACGACTCCTATACGAACGGTTTTGTCACCCTGACCTACCTCGACCGCGAGAACGGCAACGCCGTCCGCCAACACGCTATCGACGACCTCTGACCGAAAGAAATACACGAACAACGCACCATCCACATGAACCATACGAGCAAACAGCCCTTATGAAGAAATTACCCATCGTCCTCGCCGCATGGCTGGCAGCCTTTGGCGCCGACGCCCAACGCCACGACCAGCTGTTAAACGACAACTGGCAGTTTCGCTTCGGCCACCAGGTGGAGAAAGGTTCGGCCGTCCGCGTCGATCTGCCGCACACGTGGAACGCACAAGATGCCCTCTCGGGCCGAACAGACTACAAACGCGGTCTCGGCCACTACGAACGCCGCCTTTTCGTTCCGGCCGACTGGAAAGGCCAGCGGCTCTACCTTCGCTTTGAAGGTGCCAACAGCATAGCCGACCTTTTCGTCAACGGCCGCCACGCGGGACAGCACCGGGGCGGATACGGCGCCTTTGTGTTTGAAATCACCGACTTCGTCAACTACGGTAAGGCCAACACCCTACGTGTCAGCGTGAACAACGCCGAAACGCTCGAATTGATGCCCCTCGTGGGCGATTTCAATTTCTACGGAGGCCTCTACCGCGACGTCCACCTCGTCCGCACCGGTCCGACGTGCATCTCCCTGCTTGATCACGGCTCATCCGGCATACGCCTCGTACAGGACAGTGTCAGCAAGGACTACGCAGCCATCCGTGCCCTCGTTGCCCTCTCGAACGGCAGCGACACCGCCACACAGGCCGAAGTGCTGCTGCGCCTGCTCGACAGCGACCGTGAGGTGGCCGCGCAGCGCCTGACACTCACCCTGCCGCCCGATTCGTCCGTCGGGGGCGAATTGCCCGTCAGCCTCCGCCGGCCGCATCTATGGGACGGTCGCCGCGACCCCTTCCGCTACCGCGCCGAAGTGAGCCTCTGGCGCGACGGACGCGAGGTGGACCGCGTGGAACAGCCCCTCGGCCTGCGCTATTATCACATCGACCCCGAACGCGGCTTCTTCCTCAACGGACGCCACGTGCCCCTGCGCGGCGTCTGCCGCCATCAAGACCGCAGCGAAGTGGGCAACGCCTTGCGCCGCGAGCATCACGACGAAGACGCCGCCATCATGGCCGAAATGGGCGCCAATGCTGTCCGTCTAGCCCACTATCCGCAAGCTGAATACTTCTATGACCTCATGGACCGCTACGGATTCATCGTCTGGGCCGAGATTCCCTTTGTCGGACCAGGTGGATACAGCGACGAAGGCTTTGTCAACCTACCCGCCTTCCGACAGAACGGCCGCCAGCAGCTCGTCGAGCTCATCCGCCAGCACTATAACCACCCTTCGATCGCCGTGTGGGGCCTGTTCAACGAATTGTCAATGCGTGGCGACGACCCTGTGCCATACATCAAGGAACTCAATGACCTCGCGCACCGTGAAGACCCGACACGACTGACTGTGGCAGCCTCGAACACAGACGGAGCGCTGAACTTCGTGACAGACGCAATGGCATGGAACCGCTATGACGGCTGGTACGGAGGCACGCCCGCCGGCTTGGGGCAATGGCTCGACCACATGCATACCACTCACCCCGACCTGCGCATCGCCATCAGCGAATACGGCGCGGGAGCCAGCCTCTACCATCAGCAAGACACCCTTGTGAAAACTGTGGCCACAAGCTTCTGGCATCCCGAAAACTGGCAGACACACTACCACATGGCCAATTGGCGCGAAATCTCTGCGCGGCCTTTCGTATGGGGCAGCTTCATCTGGAATCTTTTTGACTTCGGAGCTGCCCACCGACACGAAGGCGACCGTGTGGGCATCAACGACAAGGGTCTCGTCACCTTTGACCGTCGCACGCGCAAGGACGCTTTCTATTTCTACAAAGCCAATTGGAATAAAGAGGTCCCTCTCCTCTACTTGGCCGAGCGCCGCTGCACGCGTCGCACGCGCCCCGTACAAACCTTCATGGCCTTCACCAACCAGCCGGAGGCCGAACTCTTCGTCAACGGAACGAGCTGCGGCCACGCCAAGACCGACTCGCTCGGCACAGTACGCTGGAACGGCGTCCGCCTCCGCCCCGGGCAAAACGAAATACGCGTCGTCTCCGGCCGTGGCACTCACCAGCTCACAGACGGCTACACTTGTTGCCTCGAAGCGGACGAGTGAACCGCAGTAAAACCTGCATGGCGTAACGGGGAAGAAGGCTGTGGGTAACTTGCCACGGCGCTATCGCGACACACAAGCCTGTCGGACATGGCAAACAATCCGACAGGCTTTTATTTGTCCATCTCATTTCTTTTTGTTACTTTTGCAAAAGTTCTGAACCGTGTTATGTACGAAACAAGCTTACACATTTACAGCCCTTACGCCCAAGTCCCGATATCGGACGCTTGGGCAGGATGCCGCATTGTGCATGTCCACTGGTTCAGCGGCTTCATCTAAAATCGGTCTCGCCTTTATCCGTCCTCCGCACTTCCCCGCCCCTCACGCGGGGAGGCGGCAATGTGTCACCTTTAACGAAACCGATTATGTTCAACATCCTGTTAATCATGTTAGCCGGAGTAGTGCTTGGCTACTTACTCCGTGACGCCCGGTTTGTCAAACTTACGGGACGTAGCATTACGCTCACCATCTTCATCATGCTTTTCATCCTCGGACTCTCCGTCGGAAGCAATGCCGCCATCGTCCGCAACCTCGGTTCCTTTGGATGGCAAGCCGCATTGCTGGCCCTGTCTGGATCGCTGGGCAGCGTGCTGGCGGCCTGGCTCGTGTTCAACTTGTTTTTCAAGAAAGGAGGCAAGCAATGAAAAATAGTCTGTTCGTCTGCATGATGTTTTGTGCCGGATGTATGCTCGGCGTCATGTGGAAGCCCGACATTGACTTTCATCCTCTTTCAATGTGTGTGCTCTACGCCCTGATGCTGCAAGTCGGTGTCAGCATCGGCAGCCACAAAGACCTCAAACAGCTCTTCGCCGGCCTGCGCCCGAAAATGTTGTTCATCCCGCTGGCTACCGTGGTGGGCACACTCGCCTTCTCTGCCTGCGCCAGCCTGCTGCTGCGCGACTGGAACGCCTTTGACTGCATGGCGGTCGGCAGCGGTTTTGCCTATTACTCACTTTCGTCTGTTCTCATCACGCAGTTCAAAACGGCCTCGCTCGGCTTGCAGCTGGCCACCGAACTGGGCACAATCGCCCTGCTCACTAACGTGATGCGCGAGATGATAGCCCTCCTGGGAAGCCCGCTACTGCTGAAATACTTCGGCCGGCTGGCACCCATCTCCGCCGCAGGTGTCAATTCGATGGATGTTGTCCTGCCCGTCATCACACGCTGCGCGGGAAAAGACATCATCCCTGCCGCCATCCTTCACGGCATACTCATCGACCTTTCCGTACCGTTTTTCGTGTCGCTGTTTTGCAGCCTTTAAGGCTACATATGCATATAAACATTCCGTGGCAGCCTCCGTGCTTACGGAGGCTGCCACGGTCGCTTCTGTCGGCATAATAAATTCTCTTTACGCTCAGTCGCTCGCCGACCCGTCTGGCCAAGGAACCGGCACGGCCGTAGCCTTACGCAGTGGACGCTGGGCGCGATAGGCTTTCAGCGAATCTGTGAGTTCGCGGGCCAGCTGACGTACCACCTCGGGGCGTTCCAGGGCTAAGTCGTGCTGCTCACCGATGTCGCGGCGCACGTCGTAGAGACGCAGTTCCTGCGGTTCCCAGAAATAGAGCAGATGATAGTCACCCTTCAGCAGGGCCGAATAGGCACCATAACCCGTCTGCGTGTCTTGGCT
>HF989214.1:61401-67870 GCA_000431275.1 Prevotella sp. CAG:755
TCCCGAAGCAGGGGGATGAAACTGCGTCCGTCAACGTGTTGTACGGTCCGATAGTCCGTCGCACCGGCCAGTTCGAGAATCGAAGGGAAGAAGTCCTCAATCATCACACGGTTACTGTTCACCGTTCCGCCCTGAGTAACTCCTGGCCAATAGACAATCATCGGTTCGCGTACACCGCCGAGATAAGCCGCCCCCTTCCCTGCCCGGGCCGGGAAGTTCTGGTCGCGATTCCACGTCCCCTGCCGCGGCCAGATTGCCTGTCCGCCATTGTCTGACATGAAAAGCACAACTGTGTTCTTCGCTACACTAGGCTGACTTTCAATGAAATCGAGCAAATCACCAAGACTTTTGTCCATCCCTTCGACAAGAGCGGCGTGCTTGATTTCCGCTTCGTCCAGTGGCGCTCCGAGCAGTTCGTCGAACACTCCCTTGCCATCCACCGTGCGATAGTTGGGCGAGAAACGGCGGTCTTCATCATAAGGCACATGAATGGCATAGTGAGACATATAAAGATAGAATGGCTGATTCCGGGCGATAGGCACTTTCAAAGCCTTGATAGCCTCACGTGTCAAGGCCTCAGTCAGGAAAACACTGTCGGCATAGTAAGCCTCCAAGCCGGCTACATGGAACACCCCCTCGCCATACTGCCGCTCGCCCAGATAGCTGGCCGGGCCTCCTGCTGCACCGCCAGCAATGTTCACATCGAAGCCCATCGCAAGCGGATCAGCGCCCGTTGTGGTCTCGGCTGCGAAATGAGCCTTGCCGCAATGAATGGTGTAGTATCCATGCGCTCTGAGCAGCTCAGGCAATGGAGTGATAAGCGCGGAACGCGCCGTGTCGTGCGGCGTGGCAGTGGCTTCCGGCTGAATGCCGTTGCAGTTCCACTGAGGTAGAATCAGGTCGCCGCCCGGCTGGTCGGTGGTCTGGCTGTAATGAAGAGTCCAGTTTGTCACCCGGTGGCGGGCTGCATTCATGCCGGACATCAGACTGCAACGTGAAGGCGACGACACGGCACAGGCGTAGGCTTCGGTGAACTTCACGCCCATTCGTGCCAACCTTTCCATGTTCGGCGTCCGATAACGTTCGTTAAGCGGCGTGCGCTCATGCCAGAACGGCACTGATGTCTCCTGCCACCCCATGTCGTCCACAAGGAAAAATACAATGTTCGGCTGTGTCTGAGCGATGGTCGCAAGCGGCGACGCAGTCGCTGAAAAAGCTATTACCAAATGCTTTATTCCTTTCATTATCAATTTATTTAGTCTTTTATAAATACGATACAGGTGACTGTCACTGCTTCATCCTACGGGGAAAGCGCTCACACCTGATTGTGGGTACCCCAATAAGATGGCGTAAAAATAAGGATAAATCCGCAAAGCTCAGCATCACTTTCCTGACAAAGCGTCCGACCACACGAAGAATGCTCCAAACAGCCATGCGGCACGCAACAATACCACGGAACGCCTGGGTCCGACGATGAGATGAGATAGAAGAAGTGTCCAAAGCCCACTACCGAAACGGTAAATCTGTAAAATAGTTACATCCATCTGTAATCTGGTTAGCCTGACTCTACGTACAAAACACGAACTTTGCCACATCAACAAACCCCAATTACGCACAAACAAATGAAGAATACTGCATTACTTTTATTGATCGCATTAGCTTTTAACACACAAAGTATTATGGCACAAGAAAAAATCACCCAGAATGCCGGCCGCACGCAACTCGGTGAGTTCGCACCCAAATTCGGTGAACTGAACGATGACGTGCTTTTCGGCGAAGTCTGGAACCGACCGGGACTTAGCCCGCACGACCGCAGTATGATCACCGTCGCTACCCTCGTGGGTAAGGGTATCATCGATTCGTCGCTCAGCCACCACCTGCAATTCGCCAAACAAAACGGCGTGACGCGCACCGAGATAGCCGAGATGCTGACACACATTGCATTTTACGCTGGATGGCCCAACGCTTGGGGCGCTTTCCGCCTGACCAAGGATGTATGGGCCGACTCGACGGCCGCGGACGACGCCAAGGCAGCTTTCCAGCGCGAGATGATCTTCCCCATCGGCGAGCCCAACACGGCTTATGCCAAGTATTTCATCGGCAACAGCTACCTTGCCCCCGTGTCGAGCGAGCAAATCCCCTTCAACAACGTCACATTCGAACCACGCTGCCGTAACAACTGGCACATCCACCACGCCACCAAAGGCGGCGGGCAAATGCTCGTTTGCGTGGCCGGCCGCGGATGGTATCAAGAAGAGGGCAAGCCCGCCCAACAGATGCTCCCGGGCGACGTCATCCACATTCCGGCCAATGTGAAGCACTGGCACGGTGCGGCGGCCGACAGTTGGTTTGCCCACCTGGCATTCGAAATTCCCGGCGAGGGCACTTCAAACGAATGGCTCGGACCCGTGACCGACGAGGAATACGACAAACTCGGGAAATGACACGATACCGTCGACTGGCAACGTGTTCAGTGAATACGGCAGGCAGCTTGCTCCGGCAGGCTGCCTGCTTCGCTTCAGACGGTAACTGGCAATACTGACCGCTATCTATATAGCATTCATCAATCAACTCAAAACGATGTTTCTCAATAATATACATCTTTTTGAATCAGTAATGATTTATGCTATTATACTGACTGAAAAAACAAGCCGGCTGATAGGAAAAACGGGAAAAGTATCCGCCAATCCGTTCAAAGCGACAGCGTCTCTACTCCGTGCGTCAGAACGGTATAGCGGGCCAAATTGAAGCGGAAACGGGGCACAACATCCCGGCGCGGCAGTTCCTCTTCTTTTTCGGCCGGCATGAGCAGCCCAAGCCGGACGGCGTGGTCGACATAGCGGCGACCAGCCGCAGGACTGCCGCCGACAGCCGAGCAAAGCGCACGGAACTCGCCCATGGTGAATGTCTCGGAAAGCGCATCAATACCGACAGGCTCGAAAAAAGCGTCACGCCGCATCGCTACCAAGGCAGTACGCAGGACCTCGTCGTGGTCGAAAGCCAAGGCTGGCACAGCATCAAGCGCAAACCAGCGGGCATCAGCGGCGTCGTCGCCGCCACAGACTGACTCCGGGCGCACCAAAGCATAAAACGCCACAGTCATCACGCGTCCGCGCGGATCTCGGCCGGGCGAGGTGAAAGCGTGGAACTGCCTCACGCGGCCACATTTAAGCCCCGTCTCTTCGCGCAACTCGCGCCTGACGCCCTCCTCGGCACTCTCGTCTATCTCCATGAATCCGCCCGGAAAAGCCCACCGGTCCTTGAACGGCTCAGCGCCGCGCCTCACCAGCAGCACGCTGAGTCTCGCCTCGCTGAAACCGAAAACCACGCAGTCGGTCGTGACACTTGGCCGCGGATACTTGTAACAATACTTCAACTCATCATCACCACGTTCGCTGCATTCCATATTCGCACACTTTTACCAATAATGCCACAAAGTTACGATGCAAAAACGAATACCACTCTTCCTGCGAGGCAAAAAACAGTAGAAAAAAGGTAGAGTTTCATCGCAGGAACGAGCAGTGGAATGGGAATAATAGCTAACTTTGTCCACACAATAAAAATACGAACCAACAAACCACCCAATGACCCACACTAAACAACCCAAGCGACTGCATCTGGCCGGCTTGCTGCTCGCCCTGTTCTGCACACTCACGCTGACATCATGTGTAGAGGAAGACGAGATGGCCGAATACGCCATGATGGGGCGCTGGCGGATTGTAGAAATCAGTTTCTTCTCCGGCAACTACTGCCCCTATGAAGAGGGCGACTTCATGACTTTCTACGAGGACCGCACAGTCGAGATCCAAGGCCGCAACGGCTTCTACGAATACGGCTCATGGCGCATCCTCGACACAGGATATGGCCACGAGCTTCATATCAGCTTCGACGGATACAACGCGGACATCGAGGCGGACATGGACAATTTCAACGGCAATTACGTCCGCCTCGACGTCAGGGACTATTACTACAATTCCTCGTACACCTTACGCATCATGCGCTGATGACGCTGCCGCAACAGAAGAACGCCTGCCGACCCTCAGCGGACGGCAGGCGCTCTCTCTGATATAACGGTACAGCTGCGTCACACGATTCCTTGTGCCATCATGGCGCGTGCCACTTTCATGAAGCCGGCGACGTTGGCACCCTTCACATAGTTGACATACGCGCCACCACCCTCGCGCCCGAAGCGCAGACACTGCTCGTGGATGCTCGACATGATGTGATGGAGACGCTCGTCGACCTCTGCGGCAGACCATGAGAGGTGCATGGCGTTTTGCGTCATTTCGAGACCCGACGTGGCCACACCGCCTGCGTTGACAGCTTTACCGGGTGCAAAGAGGGCACGCTTGGCAAGGAAATGGTCGACGGCTTCGGCTGTGCAACCCATGTTCGACACTTCGGCCACACATTTGACCCCGTTTTCGAGGAGCTGCCGGGCGTCGTCAGCGTTTAACTCGTTCTGCGTGGCGCAAGGCAAGGCGATGTCCACCGGAACTTCCCACGGTTTTTTGTCTGCATGGAACTGTGCGCCCGGATAACGCTCCGCATAAGGTGCCACGATGTCCTCGCCCGACGCACGCAGCTCGAGCATATAGTCGATCTTCTCGCCCGTCACGCCATCGGGATCATAGACATAACCGTCTGGACCTGAAAGCGTCACGACCTTAGCACCGAGTTCGTCAGCCTTCTTTGTCGCGCCCCACGCCACGTTGCCGAAGCCCGAGACGGCAATGCGCTTGCCGGCCAGATCATCGCCCACGTCAGCCAGCATCTGACGTACGAAATAAAGGGCGCCGTACCCCGTGGCCTCAGGCCGGAGGATCGAACCGCCGAACTCCAAACCCTTTCCGGTGAACGTACCGGTATGCTGGTGCGTCAGTTTCTTGTACATCCCAAAGAGATATCCCACCTCGCGGCCTCCTACACCGATGTCACCCGCAGGCACATCCTCGTCCGGCCCGAGTATGCGCCAAAGTTCCAGCATGAACGACTGGCAGAAGCGCATCACTTCTGCATCACTCCGTCCGCGCGGCGAGAAATCGGCACCGCCTTTCGCACCGCCCATGGGCAGCGTTGTGAGGGCATTCTTGAACGTCTGTTCGAACCCGAGGAATTTCAGGATACTCAGGTTGACCGATGGGTGAAACCGTATGCCACCCTTGTAGGGACCGATGGCGTTGTTGAACTGCACGCGGTAGCCCAAGTTGACGTGAACCTTACCCGCATCATCCACCCACGGCACGCGAAACGAAAGGATTCGGTCGGGCTCGACCAAGCGCTCGATCAACTGCGCCCGCTCGAACTCCGGGTGCTGATTGTAGACGTCTTCAATCGAAATCAACACCTCGCGCACCGCCTGCAAGTACTCATTTTCACCACGGTGCTTGGCTTCAAGGTTTTCCAATAGGGAGTCTGTTTTCATGCTATCTAAGATTTAAGTAACAGTATGCTCGATAAAAGTACGGATAAAAATGATAAGTCGTACGCCTACTCCCTTATAAAATGTGAAACGGGGCAAAAAAACTTTCCTTTCGACGAACGCACCCACATTCGTAACAAACAGGCCGGACAAACCGGCGATTAGTTTTTCCGGGTCGCCGTCCCGTGAAAACTGGCAGCCGGTTTGCCGGAATCACCAGTCACCCGCAAAAAACGGCATCCTCCGGCTTCGCGGTATCAGGTGTTTTGGCTACTTTTGCAGTAAAGATGAAAATATGATGAAATTTATCTGCTTCGGCAGCGGGAGCAGTGGAAACTGCTACTTCCTCGATGCCGACGGCTATGGCATACTGATCGATGCGGGTATCAGCATCCGCACAATCAAGAAATACTTCCGCGACTACGGCCTCCCCATGTCGCACGTCAAGGCCCTGCTCGTCACGCACGACCACGCCGACCACGTGAAGGCCGCCGGCGTGGCCAGCCATGAATTCAACGTGCCCGTCTACGCCACTGCCCTTGTACATGAGGGCATAAGGAAGAACTACTGCATCACAAGAAAGGTAGACCAACAGCATGCCGTCGTGTTCGAAAAAGGCACGACCATGACAATCGGCCCAATGGCGATCAGTTCTTTCGGCATCCCTCATGACAGCCGCGACAACAATGGATACTTCATCGAATGCGGCGAACGCACATTCTGTCTCATGACCGACGTAGGCCACGTCACCGACGAAATGGCGGATTTCATCCACCGCGCCGATTACCTCGTGATCGAATCGAACTACGACCCCACCCTGCTTGAACAAGGTCCCTATCCGCCTTTTCTGAAACAGCGCATCCGCAGCGGAAACGGCCATCTCAGCAACCCGCAGGCTGCCGACGAACTGGCCCGGAACTTGCGTCCTGACGCCCGCCACGTATGGCTGTGCCACCTGAGCGACGAGAACAACCACCCCTCATTGGCTTACAAGACCGTCGAAAAACGGCTCCGAGAGGCAGGCTTCCCCGTCGGCGACACCTTACA
>HF989214.1:67980-83462 GCA_000431275.1 Prevotella sp. CAG:755
GTCGCGCTCTGCGCAGTGGCGTGGGTTGTCGTGCGCCTCGTCCGAACCTGGCGCGGAAAGCGCAAACCTGGCTGCGGATGCGACGGGTGCCCGCTCGAATGTGCCTCACGCGGCAAAAAAAGCTCAGAAAAAGTTTGCGAGAATAAAAAATAGCCGTATCTTTGCACCCGAATTACAACGGTGCCCTGACCGAGTGGCTAGGTAACGGTCTGCAAAACCGTCTACAGCAGTTCGAATCTGCTGGGCACCTCTTCCGACGCAACTGCAAGAAAGCGGTTGCGTCTTTCGTATCCGACCCTCAAAGCAAGCAACTATGGAAAGAAGCTGGACTCCCATCAAGCAGTACGAAGACATCCTCTTCGACAGTTATCACGGCATTGCCCGCATCACCATCAACCGCCCCCGTTACCGCAACGCGTTCACCCCGCTCACCGTGGCCGAGATGAGCGATGCCCTCCGCCATTGCCGCGAAGCGCAGGACATCAGCGTCGTCGTCCTCACCGGAGCCGGCGACAAGGCCTTCTGCTCGGGCGGAGACATGCATGTGAAAGGCCACGGGGGCTATGTCGGCCAAGACGGAGTGCCCCGCCTGAACGTGCTCGACGTGCAGAAACAGATACGCTCACTGCCCAAACCCGTCATCGCCATGGTCAACGGCTACGCCATCGGCGGCGGCCACGTGCTGCACCTTATGTGTGACCTCACCATAGCCTCTGACAACGCCATTTTCGGACAGACAGGACCGCGCGTCGGTTCTTTCGACGCCGGCTTCGGCGCCTCGTACCTCGCCCGCATCGTCGGCCAGAAGAAAGCCCGCGAGATATGGTTCATGTGCCGCCAATACTCCGCCGACGAAGCCGAACGCATGGGCATGGTCAACAAGGTGGTTCCGTTCGGCCGGCTTGAAGACGAAGTCGTCGCCTGGGCCGAAACAATGATGGAACACTCCCCGCTCGCCCTGCGCATGATCAAGGCCGGCCTGAATGCCGAACTCGACGGCCAGACCGGCATTCAGGAGCTCGCAGGCGACGCCACGATGCTCTATTACATGCTCGACGAAGCCCAAGAAGGCGGGCGGGCTTTCTTGGAAAAGCGCAAACCTGACTTCAAAAAGTTTCCCAAACTTCCCTAAGCCATGAGCCTTCATCTCAACCTGCGCCCGCACCGCCTGCAGTTCAAGGAAGAAGCCCGTACCTCGCGTGGCAGCTACAGCGTGCACGACGTCTGGTATGTCCGCATGACGGCCGACGAAATCCCGGGGCACGAAGGCATCGGCGAATGTGCCCCCCTGCCCGACCTGAGCTGCGACGCCCTGCCCGGTCACTACGAAACGGTGCTCCGTCGGGAATGCCAGGTCGTTGAAGCGACTGGACGTATCGACACCGATCGCCTGCGTCCTTATCCTTCCATGCTTTTCGGCCTCGAAACCGCTTGGCTCCACTTACAGGCCGGCTCTCCACGCCTTTTCGACACTGCGTTCAGTCGAGGCGAAGCAGGTATCATGATCAACGGACTGGTCTGGATGGGCGATTTCACGACGATGATGCGGCGCCTCGAAGCAAAGCTGGAAGCAGGTTATCATTGCGTGAAACTCAAAATCGGCGCCATCCGTTTTGACGAGGAACTTGAACTCGTCCGTCACATCCGCCAGCGTTTTTCCGCCGCCGATATCGAACTCCGCCTCGACGCCAACGGCGCTTTCCAACCCGACGAGGCCCTCGGCAAGCTCAACCAGCTCGCAGCCTACGACATCCACAGCATCGAACAACCCATCCGCGCCGGCCAGCCTGACGCCATGGCGCGACTATGCCGCGAGAGCCCCATCAGCATCGCCCTCGACGAAGAACTCATCGGCATCCACTCACCCGAAGCCAAACGAACGTTACTCGAAACAGTGCGCCCACATTATATAATAATAAAGCCGTCATTGCATGGTGCTCTGAGCGGTGCGGCCGAATGGGCAGCAGAAGCGCGGCGGATAGGCATCCGCTACTGGATGACAAGCGCCCTGGAAAGCAACGTCGGACTGAACGCCATCGCACAGTGGACTGCCCACCATTTCCACGACACCGTGCCCCTCCCGCAAGGATTGGGCACCGGACAACTCTACGAGAACAACATTCCTTCGCCACTGCAAATCATCGGCGACCGCCTCTGGTACAAAGCATGACACACGACACATCTTTCATTCAGTCCGTCGACGCCTTCATCGCCGACTGGAAAAGCGACCGACCGACAATGACGGTGCACACCTCCGGCTCCACGGGAACGCCAAAAGCCATTGAAGTCGGAAAAGCATGCATGGCGGCCAGCGCGCAGATGACCTGCGAATTTCTCGGACTACGACCGGGCCAGTCCGCCCTGCTTTGTCTGCCGGTGGAATACATTGCCGGGAAGATGGTCATCGTCCGCGCCCTTACCTGCGGTCTGCGCCTGCTTCCCGTCGAACCATCGTCACACCCATTGTCTGGACTTGAAAAATCGCCCGACTTCGCGGCCTTTGTCCCCTCCCAAGTTTACGAAACACTCCGTATACCCGAAGAGGCCCGATGCTTCGAAGGCATCAGGCAAACACTCATTGGCGGCGGCGCCATAGCGCCAGACTTACAAGAGCGGCTGCGCGAACTGCCCAATCCGGTCTGGAGCACATACGGCATGACCGAAACCCTCTCCCATATTGCCTTACGCCGCCTGAACGGCCCCGAAGCCTCAGACTGGTACACTCCGCTACCCGGCGTCGAGGTCGGCCTGAATGAGTCTGACTGCCTCACGGTCTACGTTCCTCGTGTCAACCCCTCCCGTCTCACCACCCATGACCTCGCCGAACTGCGACCCGACGGCCGGTTCCGTATTATAGGCCGAAGCGACAACACCGTCAACAGCGGCGGCGTAAAGATACAACTTGAAGACGTCGAAGCAGCACTTCGCCTCAGGCTCGCCCGTCCGTTCATGGCCACTTCTGTACCCGACGAGAAGTATGGCGAAGTCCTCGTCCTGCTCATTGAAGGAAGCCCTTTGGATGGGGGAACGCTCAACTCGTTGTGCGCCAAATGTCTATCAGCCTATCACCGTCCCAAACACTATTTCTTCATCGACCGGCTTCCTGTCACGGTCAGCGGAAAGCCCGCCCGTAAAGAGGCCCGCACCATTGCACGCAAGATGGTGGACGGATAAAAATCTCAGTCCGCGTCCCCATGTTTTTGCTTCCCGACATGCCCCAGTTCAAAAGAAAAGCATATCTTTGCAAGTATGTTTGAACTCACCCGACATATCGAGAGCCTCCTCCTGCGCAACGACTGCGTAATCGTCCCACATCTTGGCGGTTTCGTCACCAGTTTCCGTCCGGCCCGCTGGATCAGAGAAGAAAACCTGTTTCTTCCTCCGACACGCAGCGTAGGCTTCAACTCCCATCTGACCATCAACGACGGCCTTCTGACACAGTCTTACATGCAGGCTGCCGACATAAGCTATCCCGACGCGCAACGGCTCGTTGAACGCGACGTCGAACACGTCAAAGACATCCTGCTACGCGAGGGCGAGTTCACATTCGACGGCATCGGCAAACTGCTGCAACGCCTCGACGGACACTATGACTTCATCCCCATTGAAGCAGGAGTCATATCTCCCGAACTTTATGGATTGGACGCAGTCAGCGTCCCGCTGGTTCACAGGTCAGACGAACGCGCCCCCCAAAAAAGCAGAACATGGAAGACGGGATTGCACCACTTCACCCGCTCACGCAGGCCTTCAAGGACAACCGTCCGCCGTGTGGGCCGTTCCACCCTGCACATCGCAGCCGTCGCAGCCATCACGCTACTGCTCTACTTCGCATGGGCTACGCCCGTGCAGCTCTCGCCGACCCATGCGGGCAAAGAAGCCAACATGGCGGGCAGTTTTATTTTCAGCGATGAGCGCCCCACGGGTACGACGGCGGGGGAAACAACTTCACTGACAGGAAGAACAATCACAGTGACAGAATCCCCAGTCGCAGCGACAGAAAAAAACAATACTCCAACCGCCAGCCCAACGGCAGCAAACGCAACGGAGCATGAAACGGCCTCACATTCTGACGAGGCCCAACAGTCGGGTTACACCCTCGTGCTGGCCAGCGCAATTAGCATGAAGAACGCCCAAAACTATGTAGCCCGTCTCAAAGAGTGTGGATATACGGACGCTGCCGTCTATAAACGACAGAAAATGGTGCGCGTGATTTTCGGCCACTACACAAGCGAGACCGAAGCCTTCAACGCACTGAACCGCATGAACGGACAAGAAGTATTCGCCGAAGCCTGGGTGCTTCAGCTCCCCTGAACCTCACCATCCCCACTCCAATGAAAAGAATACGTTGCCCGAAATGTGACGAACCCATAACGTTCGACGACAAGCTCTACGCCCCCGGGCGCATTCTTGTATTCGAATGTCCGGCCTGCCGCAAAGAATTCAAAATCCGCATAGCAGGAGGAAACATTCCCAAAGAACCTGATGAAGCGGAAAAGCCACTGGCCAGCGTCACCGTCATAGAAAATGCCTTCCACTTCAAGCAAGTCATTCCGCTCAGAACAGGTGAGAACGTCATTGGACGCCATGTGAACGGCACCAAAGCCAATGCCGCCATCAAGACTGTCGACCCAAGCGTTGACACCACACACTGCATCATCACCCTCAAAGCGGACAGAAACGGGAGTCCGGTGGCCACTTTGCGCGACGGCCCGTCGAACACGGGCACGTTTTGGCACGACCATCTTCTCGGCCTGAAAGAATCGGTCCGGCTGACTGACGGCGATATCATCACGCTCGGCGCCACCACGTTGATCTTCAACCAACCTTACGAACAAGAAACATGAAACGCCTCATCGCCATAGGGCTGACATTGTCAGCCCTATTCTTTTCAGCAACCACTAAGGCAGCTGAACCCGAAGAGAAATTCAAGGGAACGTTCGTCAACAAAGAATACCGCATCAACCTCGTCATCGACCTCAGCGCAGAAACTGTCGAGGTTCCCGGCCTGTCATTCCTTGGAAAAACCCATGGCTACATGGGCGGCAACATATACGGTGTGTGGATGATCACTTCACGCAAACTTAAAGGCAATGAGGCCACCATCCGCATATCGAACGACCAAGGCGCCGACTCACAAACCGTAAGGCTCACTCCGACTGCAGAAGGCGGACTCGACTATGAAGTGATAGGCGAAAATGAAGTGAAGCGCATCGAGGGGCGCAAGTTAGTCAAAGTGCCCTCTAAGCTCCACTTCGACAGGAAATGACGAATCCTGCGCCCGGTAACTGCATTACGCCCGCAACGCTTGTTGTTCGTTACGGAGTTTCTGCAATTCTTCTTCCTGCTTTTCGCGATTCCTGGCCTTACTGATTATTGAAGCCGCCATAAGGCTGCGTGGCCAAATAGCCAAGAGCGTCGAAAGGTGCATGCCGGTCCCTCCAAGCCACGCTACGATGAAATACAGCCATGCCGCATAAGCCGGCATACCCGGCAGGTCTCCGTTCAACTCTCCGATACGTGAGACAAAGTAGCTGGCCGACAGCACGACCGTCGGAAGAAAAAGGACCGACGAACAGACACATACCGCGACCCATCCTGTAAACTGAACAAGGAACCAGCTACCCGTGGATTTCAGCCCCTCACTGCGCAACAAGTCGAACGCACGACGGGGCGAACAGTCCTCTGTAAGCATGAATTGCGACCACAGACCACCCACCACAGAAAGCGCTATCACGACAGCCACGGCCACCCACCACCACGCACTCAGCCGAAAAGCCGCATACACACAGCCTACAAAAGCAACCACCGTCAGCACGAACAACAACAAACTGACAATTGAACGTGGCAGACGCCGTCTGAGATTGTCGAGAAAAGCATATGAGCTACGCACCGGCAGTTCGCCCGTCGCACGGAAAAAGTCCATCTGTACGTAGGCTGCACTTTGCCACATGGCTGTGGCTAGCCCGTAAAACAGAAGAAGGATGCCCAACACGACAAGTGCCGTCGGCGTCAGCCATTGATAATAGACGAACAACAGGAAAGCAATCAAGGCTATTCCAGCGCCGGACAAGACAGCTTGCGGCCAAGCATATTTCAGCACAGCACGGTAGCCGTTGAAAACCGTACGCCAGGCCATGGCCACACAAGCCTGATAGCTGCGTTCATTATAGAAAACGGAAGTTTCTTCTTTCATGATTAATCGACTTATCAGTTTGTCAGCGCAAAGGTAAGCAAATTTTATATGCCCTGCCACGCCTGTAAGCCTTCTTAATGCATCTTCAACAAAGTTTTACCCCGCAGGTGTGCGGCCCGCCAGCCGAGAAACACATCGAGAGGCAAACACTGGTCTACATTCATTACGGACAAAAACAGAGTAAGCCTGTAAAGAAAATAAAAAAACTGCGTATCTTTGCCTGAACCAAGTTCTGAAACAAATGAATAGGCTTATCGACTTTTTCCTCGCAGAAGCAGATGCTCCAAAAACATCGGCAACCTGTACACATATAGCCACACACCCTCTTATCAACCGACTGTTCCGTGTAGGCCCGCCTCAGGCCGGATCGCCCGTACCGGACGAAAATGCCGAACGCCTGACATGTGAAAGCATCAGCGACATGCGCTTCCTCCGCTTGGTCTCACGCAAAGCCAGCGCCCCCTATGTCATGTTCTTCCTGCGCCCCGTCGCGCTGAACCTAGGCTACCGCTGCATCGAACGCTTTGCCGAGATAGCAGAAGACAGTGGCGGGATTTTCTATTATTCCGACCGTTACGACATCGTCGACGGTACGCAGAAGCCTCATCTCGTTGCGGACTACCAAGAAGGCAGTCTGCGCGACGATTTCGACTTCGGTGGCCTCGTTATGCTACGCACGGAAGCCCTGAGGGCCTTCATTAAATCCGAAGGGCACCTGCGCCTGCACCACGCAGCCCGCTACGCCCTCCGTCTTTTCCTAAGCCGTAACGGTCAGCTTTGCCACATACGCGAGGCACTCTATGCCGAAGAACTGACAGACCGCCGCACCAGCGGCGCCAAGCAATTCGACTACGTCAATCCCAGCAACCAAACGGTGCAGGCAGAAATGGAACGTGTCTGCACTGCCCACCTGAAAGCCATCGATGCCTGGCTTGCCCCAGACGAATTCAGCGAACCGGACCTGAATGCCATTCCTTTCGAGATCGAAGCTTCGGTGATTATCCCCGTACGCAACCGCGTCCGTACCATTGCCGACGCGGTGCGCAGTGCCCTTGGACAACAGGCTGACTTCCAGTTCAATATCCTCGTAGTCGACAACCATTCAACCGACGGAACTACTGATATTCTCCGCGCGTTAGCCAAAGAAAACGAGCGGGTTATCCATCTCATTCCAGCACGCAGGGATCTCGGTATAGGCGGCTGTTGGGACACAGCCATACGACATGAACGTTGCGGAAAGTTTGCCGTACAGCTCGACTCTGACGACTTGTACAGTTCATCCCACACGTTGCAAACCCTTGTCAATGCCTTCTATGCCCAACACGCGGCAATGGTCATCGGCGCATACCGAATGGTCGACTTCAACCTGTCGACCATTCCACCCGGCCTCATCGCGCACAAAGAGTGGACCGCCACCAACGGTCGCAACAACGCTCTGCGTGTCAACGGACTAGGCGCCCCGCGCGCATTCTATGTTCCGCTGCTGCGCAAATGGGGCTTCCCAAACACATCCTACGGCGAAGATTACGCCCTTGGCCTTCACTTTTCGCGTTACTACCGAATCGGCCGTATTTATGACGAAGTCTATCTATGCCGTCGATGGGAGGGCAATTCCGACGCCGACCTCCCCATCGAGAAAGTCAACAGCCACAATGCCTACAAAGACAGCCTCCGGACCCAGGAAGTGCGCGCACGCCAAGCCCTCAACCACCTTTGGCGTCACAAGCTTGACAAGGCTGAAGCCGAAAGCTTCTTTGAACAGCAAATGGCCACATGGCCCGAGACGAAAAAACGTTATCAGGAACTGGATTCACTGGTGGAGGTACATCCGCTTCCATTGGGCGACGAACACAGCCTTTGCGTACAGTTTAATCCGGCACGTAGCCGTTCGACGGAAGCAAAAGTCGACCGTAAAAGTGTGGAAAACCGCCCCTGCTTCCTTTGCACACACAACCGGCCCGCAGAGCAGGACGCATTGGCTGTGGAGGGTAAATTCAACCTGCTTGTCAACCCCTATCCTATCCTCAACAGCCACTTCACTCTGCCCACGCGACGCCATGTGCCGCAACGGTTGGCGCCCTATTTCGGTGACCTCTGCCGAATGACTTGGGCGATGCCTGGTTACATCTTTATTTATAACGGAGCTTTCTGCGGCGCCTCTGCGCCCGACCACGCACACTTCCAAGCAGGACGCCGGGGACGCGTCCCGCTCGAACGCGATTGGAAGCGTTATGAAAACGCGCTCGAAAAGCTCTATCCTCTTGGAGGGAAAGAAGAGGCAGAACTCGAGGAACTCGGCTACACAGACAAGAGCTGCGGAATCTACCTGCTACATGGCTACGTCTGTCCGGCTTTCGTTATCCGCACACACCACACGGAGGGCAGCTTCCCGCTGTTCCACAAAGTGTTTAGTAATCTACCGCTCCGCCCCGGCCACTATGAGCCCGACGTCAACGTACTGGCGTGGCGCCAGCAAGGCTTCGGAGCCGACGCCGACGAACTGGTCGTGATCATCATCCCGCGGGCAAAACACCGGCCATCGTGCTACACGGCAGCAGGCGACAGGCAAATACGCGTCAGCCCAGGCGCCATCGACATGGGCGGTTGCCTCATCACACCAAGAGCCGAAGACTTCAAACGCATGACGCCCGAACTCGCAGCACAGATTCTGAAAGAAGTAACCCTTCCTGAAACCGAGGTGAAACGCATCGCCAACAAGCTGCAGGCTCCGGAAACTATGCCAGGCACAGAAACCGAAGACCACACCTTGGACGCCATGGTCACTGAGCCTAACGTCAACGTTGGCATTATGCACGACACGTCGATTACCTTTACGCTACACGGCCCCTTCACCGCCAAAGGAAAGAGCGTGACCGGCACGGGCCATGTGTCATGTAGCGAAGGATGTATCCTTTGGAACGGCGAACTTTACAGCGAGCTGATCTTCACACCCGAAAAGCCGGACAGCACATTCACGCTGCACGGCGTGTCGATAGGCATCGGCTTTCACTGGGAGCGGAAAGAAGACGAGACTTTTGCAGGAAGCCTCCGGCTCATCGTGGAGGACGACAAAGTCATCGCCATCAACACCATTCCGGCAGAAGATTACCTCACGAGTGTCATCAGTAGCGAAATGCGCGCGACCTCTTCGCTCGAACTGCTCAAAACGCACGCCATCGTGTCGCGTAGCTGGCTCTTTTCGCAGATAAGTCGCGGCAACACGACCGGAGGGGGCAACTCCTATTTTTCATTTCCCCGGAAAGACGGCGAACATATCCGATGGTATGACCGCGAAGAGCATACGCTTTTCGACGTCTGCGCCGACGATCACTGTCAGCGTTACCAAGGCATCACACGTGCGACGAATCCAGCCGTCCGTAAAGCAGTTGAGGCGACGCGCGGGATGGTACTTGTCAGTGCGGGCGAACTTTGCGACACCCGTTTCTCAAAATGCTGCGGCGGCGTCACAGAGGAATACGCCTCATGCTGGGAAGACAAAAATATGCCATACCTGACAGCCACACGCGATACCGCTACGGAAACGACCGCCCCCGACCTCACGAACGAGGTCGAGGCAGAACGGTGGATCAGGTCGACACCGGCATCATTCTGCCACACCAGCAACAAAAACACGCTGCGCCAAGTGCTCAACGACTACGACCAAGAAACCAACGACTTCTACCGCTGGAAAGTGGAATACACACAAGCAGAAATAGCAGCTCTCATCCGAGAAAAACGCGGAGAAGATTTTGGCGCCATCGTTGACCTCGTTCCGGTACAGCGTGGAACAAGCGGCCGACTCGTCAAACTGAAAATCGTAGGTACCGCCAAGACTCTCGTCATTGGAAAAGAGTTGGAAATCCGCCGCACCCTGTCAGCCACTCACCTTTACAGCTCTGCATTCGTCGTCGACCGGGAGGACGTTTGCAACGGTGTCCCCGGACGCTTCGTGCTTACCGGTGCCGGCTGGGGGCACGGCGTGGGCATGTGCCAAATCGGCGCCGCTGTGATGAGTGAGAAAGGAGCTACCTACGAAAAGATACTGCACCATTATTATAAAGGCGCAGAACTGAAAAAACTATACTCATGAAAAACGTAGTACGCCGTTCGCCGTGGGCTTGGGTCCCGTCGCTTTATTTCGCCGAGGGCATCCCTTATGTCGTAGTCATGTCGATCGCCACGGTCATGTACAAACGGCTCGGATTGACAAACACCGAAATCGCCCTCTACACCAGCTGGCTCTACTTGCCATGGGTTATTAAGCCCTTTTGGAGCCCATTAGTCGATCTTGTCAGTACCAAACGGTGGTGGGTCGTAGCGATGCAACTACTTGTCGGCGCGTCGCTCGGCGGCGTCGCTTTTACACTCCACCTGCCCGCAGCTGTCCAAGGCTCGCTTGCCTTTTTCTGGCTGATGGCATTTAGTAGCGCGACGCATGACATCGCTGCTGACGGATACTACATGCTGGCGCTCGATTCTCATAAACAGTCGCTTTATGTCGGCATCCGAAGCACGTTCTACCGCTTGGCTACCATCGCCGGACAGGGCGTGCTCATCATGGTGGCCGGAGCGCTTGAAGTCTACACCAAAGAGGTGACATACGCGTGGAGCCTGACACTCTATCTGACTGCCGGGTTATTCCTTGCACTCTGCCTCTACCACCAGTTTATCTTGCCCCGCCCCGCAGCCGACAGCCTCCGCAAAGTGGAGCCACGACATATCGTGCAACAATTTGCCGACACCTTTGTCTCGTTCTTTCGCAAACCCGGCATTTTGACAGCTGTACTCTTCATGCTTTTCTACCGTTTTCCAGAAGCTATGCTGACCAAGATTTGCCCCTTGTTTATGCTTGAAGCGAAAGGTACTGGGGGACTTGGCCTGTCGACATCCGAGTTAGGTTTTGTCCAAGGTACGGTCGGCGTCATCGGACTGACCATTGGCGGCATAGTCGGTGGTATCGCGGCGGCCAAAGGCGGATTGCGACGGTGGTTGTGGCCAATGGTGTGGAGCATTTCGTTACCTAATGTTGTATACATTTACCTCAGCTATTTCCAACCCGACAACTTCTTCATCATCAACGCCTGCGTTTTCGTCGAACAGTTCGGCTATGGTTTCGGGTTTACTGCTTATATGCTCTATCTCATCTACTTTTCACGTGGAAGTAATCAAACGGCGCACTACGCGCTCTGCACCGCTTTCATGGCAGCCGGCATGATGTTCCCGGGAATGATTGCAGGATGGCTACAAGAACAAATCGGATACCTGAACTTCTTCAACCTCGTCCTTGTGCTCTGTCTGATGACTGTGGGTGTCGCAAAGCTCATTAAAATCGACCCGAAATTCGGAATAAAAGAATGAGATTGTTCCATGCGAAAGGGAATTAATTGTTATTTTTGCAAGTGAAATACTCATTAAACACTACGATAATGAAAAAGACTATTCTGGTAACCGGTGGAACCGGTTTCATCGGTTCGCACACCACTGTCGAACTTCAAAATGCCGGCTATGACGTCGTCATCGTAGACAACCTTTCGAATTCGAAAGCAGACGTGGTGGACGGTATCGAAAAAATCACAGGCATCCGTCCGGCCTTCGAAGAGGTGGATTGCTGTGACAAGGACGCCTTGGACGCCGTGTTTAACAAATATCCCGACATCTGTGGCGTCATCCACTTCGCTGCCAGCAAAGCAGTCGGCGAGAGCGTTGAAAAACCCTTGAAGTATTATTACAATAATATCGTATCGCTGGTCAACCTGCTTGACCTCATGCCCAAACACGGCGTGAAAGGCATCATCTTCTCATCTTCATGTACCGTTTACGGACAGCCGGCTCCCGAAAACTTGCCAGTAACAGAAGAAGCACCCATCCAGAAGGCCGAAAGCCCTTATGGCAACACGAAACAGATCAACGAAGAAATCGTTCAGGACTTTGTCAAGAGCGGAGCTCCCATCGGCGCTGTACTGTTGCGCTATTTCAACCCCATCGGCGCCCACCCTACAGCTATCATCGGCGAAATGCCTAACGGTGTACCCGCCAACCTTATCCCCTACCTCACCCAAACGGCCATCGGAATCCGCAAGGAACTCGTCGTATTCGGCAACGATTATGACACACCCGACGGCACCTGCATCCGCGACTTCATCTATGTGCTCGACTTGGCCAAGGCTCACGTCTGCGCCATGGCCCGCATCCTCGAAGGCAAGCAGGCAGAACCCGTTGAGGTATTCAATGTGGGTACGGGCAACG
Source organism: Prevotella sp. CAG:755 (assembly GCA_000431275.1). Lineage (GTDB taxonomy): Bacteria > Bacteroidota > Bacteroidia > Bacteroidales > Bacteroidaceae > Alloprevotella. The sequence continues at coordinate 80,420 of HF989214.1, forward strand.
GCGTTTCAGTCATGGAACTCATCAACACGTTCGAAAAGTGCACCGGCGTTAAGTTGAACTACAAGATTGGCCCGCGCCGTGCCGGCGACATCGAGAAAGTATGGGGCAACGTAGACAAAGCCAACAACGTGCTGGGCTGGAAAGCCGTCCATACGCTTGAAGAGGCGCTTTCCTCAGCATGGAAGTGGCAGTTGAAGCTGCGCGAAGACGGCATCATGTAAGCCATAGCAGGCTTCATTGACCAAAACCACCTTTTTCATAAGACGAGGAGCAGCTTGGATTTTTTGCAAGACTGCTCCTCGCTTGTCAATCTTCCACCTCCATCATTCATGGACAACTCCTCACTTCACGGGCTCGCCACACCGTACTACGTGTTGGACGAAACCAAGTTGCGGGCTAACCTCAGACTCATCCAATCAGTAGCGATACAAAGTGGTGCCGAAATCATCCTGGCATTCAAAGCCTACGCCTTGTGGCGGACATTCTCCATCTTCCGCGAGTATATCAGCCACACGACGGCCTCGTCGCCTTACGAAGCCCGCCTGGCCTACGAAGAGTTCGGCTCAAAGGCCCACACTTATTCTCCGGCCTATGAGAAACATACGTTCCATACCATTTTGGAATGCAGCAGCCATATCACGTTCAATTCGCTCAGCCAATATGCCCTCTTCATTGACGACGTGAAAACGTGGAACGCTCATCACACTCCTGTCAGCTGCGGCCTGCGCATCAACCCCGAATACAGCGAGATCGAAACCGAAATTTACAATCCCTGTGCTCCTGGGAGCCGTTTCGGCGTGCTCGCGTCACAGCTACCCAACGACTTGCCCGAAGGCATTGAAGGTTTCCATTGCCACAATCATTGCGAAAGCAGCGCCGAAGCGCTCGCCCGTTCATTGGAACACATTGAGGAAAAATTCGGTTGCTGGCTCGACAAAATCAAATGGCTCAACCTTGGCGGCGGCCACCTGATGACGCGCGAGGGCTACGATATCGGACTACTCATCCGCACGCTCACCTGTTTCTGCCAGCGCCACCCGAACCTTCACCTCATCCTTGAACCCGGCTCGGCCTTTGCCTGGCGAACGGGGGATTTAGTCAGCCAAGTGGTCGACGTCGTGGAAAACGACGGAATCAAAACCGCCATTCTCAACGTCAGTTTCACGTGCCACATGCCCGATTGTCTTGAAATGCCCTATTGGCCAACCGTCGCGGGCGCCACGACATTGAGCGGGGACGACGCCGTAGGGCATGAGCGTGAAGCTACGGTCTACCGTCTGGGAGGCAATAGCTGCCTGAGCGGCGACTTCATGGGCTACTGGCGCTTCCCGGCGCCACTCCGCGTCGGCGATACCGTCACATTCGAAGACATGATCCACTACACTACCGTCAAGACCAACATGTTCAACGGCATCGACCATCCGGCCATTGTCCTGCTCCATGAAAGCGGGCAGGCCGAAGTGTTGCGTAGTTACACTTACGAGGACTATCGCGACCGCATGTGTTAACACCTATAACTTATAACCGTATTTATCATTCGACATGAAGCAAAAGCAATTACCTGAAAACGCGTTCACAGAGCTGAAAGAAGGCGAAGAATACCAGCCCCTGATGAACCCCAAACAACAATATCGCGAAGTCACGCCGTGGTCCATCTGCTGGGGTATCCTGATGGCCATCATTTTCTCGGCCGCCACGGCCTACCTCGGTCTCAAAGTGGGACAAGTCTTCGAAGCCGCCATTCCTATCACCATTATCGCTATCGGCGTGAGCGGTGCAGCCCACCGCAAAGACCCGATGGGCGAAAACGTCATTATCCAAAGCATCGGCGCCTGCTCGGGCATGATTGTGAGCGGTGCCATCTTCACACTGCCTGCCCTCTATATTCTGCAAGCCAAATATCCCGAAATCACGGTTAATTTTGTTGAAGTTTTCATGGCTTCGCTGCTGGGAGGCATCTTGGGCATCCTGTTTCTCATCCCGTTCCGCAAATACTTTGTCAAAGACATGCACGGCAAGTATCCTTTCCCCGAAGCGACGGCCTCGACGCAGGTGCTCGTCTCCGGCGAGAATGGCGGCAAGCAAGCCAAACCTCTTCTTGTAGCCGGCCTTATCGGCGGTCTCTATGACTTTATTGCAGCCACATTCGGCCTGTGGAACGAAACGTTCACCAGCCGCGTGTGTGCCTGGGGACAGACCGTGGCCGACCAGGCCAAGGTGTTGTTCAAGATCAACACCGGCGCAGCCGTGCTCGGCATGGGCTACATCGTCGGGCTCAAATACTCCGCCATCATTTGTTTTGGTTCTGTCGTTGTCTGGTGGCTCATCGTTCCGGGCATCGGCCTTTTCTTCCCTGACCTCACCCTTCCCGCCGGCATCACGGCCGCCCAAGCCACGCCCGAGCAAATCTTCGACTACGCCAAGAGCATCGGTATCGGTGGCATCGCCATGGCCGGCATCATCGGCATAGTCAAAAGCTGGGGTGTCATCCGTAGTGCCATTGGCCTGGCAGGCCGCGAACTTGGCGGAAAGTCAAAAACCGAGACAGACGTGCCCCGCACACAGCGCGACATCCCGATGAAAATCATCGCTATCGGTTCGCTCGTCACGCTCGCAGCCATCTTCCTTTTCTTCTACTTTGGCGTCATGGACGGCAACCTGCTGTTCAGTGTGGTCGGCATTCTTCTCGTCGCTATCATTTCGTTCCTCTTCACCACTGTCGCCGCCAACGCCATCGCCATTGTGGGCAGCAATCCTGTATCGGGCATGACACTCATGACCCTTATCCTCTCATCAGTCATCATGGTAGCCGTAGGTCTGAAAGGCACAGGCGGCATGGTGGCAGCCTTGATTATGGGCGGCGTGGTCTGCACTGCGCTGGCCAGCTCAGGCAGTTTCATCACCGACTTGAAGATTGGTTACTGGCTTGGCAGCACACCGCGCAAGCAGGAAGGACTGAAATTCCTCGGCACACTCGTTTCGGCGGCCACAGTCGGTGGCGTCATCATCATCCTCGAAAAGAGCTACGGCTTCACCAGCGGCC
>HF989214.1:83487-113683 GCA_000431275.1 Prevotella sp. CAG:755
GCGGCCAGCTTGCCGCACCGCAGGCCAACGCCATGGCGGCAGTCATCGAGCCACTGATGAGCGGAGCAAGCGCGCCATGGACCCTGTACGGCATCGGCGCAGCCATTGCGCTCGTACTCACCTTCTGCCGCATCCCGGCGCTGGCCTTCGCGCTGGGCATGTTCATCCCACTCGACCTCAACCTGCCTCTTCTCGTCGGAGGCGCCATCAACTGGTATGTCACAACGCGCAGCAAGGACAAAGCCCTGAACAAAGCCCGCGGCGAACGCGGCACCCTGCTAGCTTCTGGCTTTATTGCGGGCGGCGCGCTGATGGGCGTGGTCAGCTCTGCCATGCGCTTCTGCGACTTGAACTTCATCAACCCTGCATGGCTCGACAACAATTGGAGCCAAGTCTGCGGCCTTGTTGTCTATGTATTGCTTATCGTCTATCTGACGAAAGCCTGCCTCAGCGCACGCAAAGAGTTATAGGAAATTTCACCAGGTAGCGACACTGTTTCCTGCCGGAACATGCCACACAGCCAAGCCACGGCCTCAACGCCCTGGCTTGGCTGTTGTTTTGTGCGTCGAAGCCACACACGACCAGTCCGGCACGTCGGGGCGCACATCAGCAGGCACCACGTCCTGCCAGGCCAAGCCCCCACGGGACAGACCGCCACGTGCAGCGTTGCACCATAGCCACAAGAAAAACGAACGCGTCAGAAAGGAAGACCGACGGCAAAATGGAACGTAAAATCGCGGTTAAAGTCGGGATGAATGAGCGGATAGTGACGCCGACTGTCCGTGTAGGCCGGATTGATGGCCTTCATGCCACCATCGAAGCGCAAAATGAAATAATCGAAGTTGAGGCGCAATCCCAGACCGTAAGCTACGGCAATCTGGCGGGCAAAACTGCCAAAACGGAACTGGCCAGCCTCGAGACCGGCATAGCGCCGCGTGGTCCACACGTTACCCGCATCCACGAAGACGGCGCCGTCAATTTTCCAGAAAAGGTGAGCCCGGTACTCCACGCTCAGGTCGAGCTTAATGTTACCCGTCTGGTTCACGAAGTCAACCTGTCCGCCAGGACTTTGGTATGCGCCCGGCCCAAGCTCCCGCACACTCCAACCGCGCACGCTGTTCGCACCGCCTGAAAAATAGCGCGTCTCGTAAGGCAGTATCGTCGAATTACCATACGGTTGCGCCACACCAAGCGCCGCATGCAGGGCAAAGGAGGAGCGGTCGCCAAGGCGGAAACTCTTCGCAAAATCGAAATCAAACTTGACGTACTGTGAGTAAGCAATATGGAACAATGTGTATTGCCCCTCGGCGTCCCGGGGCAGGCTGAAAATCCGCGACACGGCATAAGGCAGGTTGCCGGCGGCCTCAACGCCCATACGCAGTTGCCAGGCATCGCTCTGATAAAGCTGCGCCGCCCCGAACGTTCCGCGGCGAGCGGAATTGAAAGTCACACTATACCCCCACTTCAACACGAACAGGTTTTCGTAGCTATACCGGAGCACGGCATTGCGCGGATCGTCGGTTTCGAGGTAATCGCGCCTGAACGTCTCCGAAATCCATGGCATGAAAACGTAGTTAAGGCTGAACAAGTCAAAACGATGGCGCCACCGGGAGTCTGCCAAACGCGACCAGCGGTAAGAAAACGCCCCCGTCAGGACACGACGGTGGAACTCAGGGCGGTCCTGGGAGTCATATAGCAATGTGAACTCTGATGCGCCACGCAACTCAGTGCGCCGCTTGTGCCCCTTGAAGCGGAGCGACGGAAGCCGCAGGCTGGCTTCGAGACTGTATTCGACGTAGTTCCGCCCTGAATAACCTTCAAGCCCCGTGATGGCCTCATAAGCCCCCCGCGCTTGCAGGGACAGCTGTTCTGCACCACGGAAAAGGTTACGGTTGGTGTAGGTCAGCGCAAGCGCCGCGCCGAGGTCGCCCGCAGTGTTGGTGCCTTCAAGTTCCAAACTGAGGTTGTGCGAAGGATTATAGTGCAACTGCACGTCACAATCAAGGCTGTCGCTCCCGTCGCCTCCGGCTTGGCGCGTGTGCAGCGTCACATAGTTGACCAGCGGAAGGCTGTTCAGGCTGCTGTACGTATTCTGTACATCACGCTCGCTGTAAAGGCTGTCACGGCTCAGGGCGACGTGCTCGCGGATGACGCGCGGACGCAACCGTGTCTGGCCTCCTGAAAAAAGCAGGATGCCAGCCAGAGAATCCTGTCGCAGTGACAGATTTTCTTGGGACTGCGGGAAATCGTCGTAGACGGCGACCCGTGCATAACGGTAGCGACGATAGGCTTTCGCGCTGTCCACGTCAGCCGGACAAGCCAGACGAAGCGTCAGCCCGACACCGAGCGACCCAGGCAACGTATCGGCCACAAAAGTGACAAATTCGTTGTGGAGGGCATAGAAACCGGCATTACGCAATTCCCTCACGATCCGCGAACGTTCGGCTTCAAGCTGCGTGGCGTCGAGCGGCATTCCTTTGAAGAGCAAAGAAGACGAACGTGCCTCGCGGAGCACTTGCGCCACATCCGGTGAGTCGTATTCGAACGAAAGACTGTCCACGTAATAGAGCGGGCCAGGCGAAAGATGATAGGTCATCCTTGTCTTGCGTCCCTTCTGTTCCACCTCTTCCGTTACCCGGGCATGAAGATACCCCGCCCCGACAAGGGCCGACCGCAGGCTGGACACGCTATATTCAGCCAACGACGCATCAAAAACCACTGGCGCCTCGCCAAGCTTGCGCACAAAGCGGTTGATGCGCCGCGTGCTGTCCGTGCCCGAAAGGCAGTAGATGCCAAGCGGCACCTTGACGAGGCTGAACCACCGCGAATTGGGCTCCTGGTGCACGTAGCCGCGATAGTCAGCCGGGCGTACCGCACGGCTGTCGCTTTCCACCCTGACAGACGCAAGCAGCGTCTCTTCGGGACCAAGGAAACGCAACGGCGAACATCCCGACAGCGCCAGCAGCGCTGACAGGAGAAGCCACCACACAGCGGCCCGCCGAGAGAATACAGAAAGAAAAGTATGCATTTACGTGCAAAGGTAAGACTATTATGACAGAAAAACTTTGTAGCTTTGCGTAAATTTTGCCTGCAAGGCCCAGCAAACTCTTTAATATGCTCAGCAAACGGCAACTAAAACTCATCCGTTCACTCGCCCTGAAAAAGCACCGTGACGAAACTCGCCTCTTCGTAGCTGAAGGAGCCAAAGCGGTCGGCGACCTGATGCCTCACTTCGATTGTACCTTCCTCGGCATGACTCCCGACTTCGCCCGGCACCACCCGGGTCTTGCCGGCGACGAGACGGCAGAGCTGACGCAGGCCGAACTGGAAAGGGCGAGCTTCCTGCAAACCCCGCGCGACGTCATCGCCGTTTTCCGCCAGCCCAAGATACAGACCGAAGGGCTTGAAAAGTGGCCGCAGGCTGAACTGTGCCTGGCGCTCGATGCTGTGCAGGATCCCGGCAACCTCGGGACAATCATCCGCATAGCCGACTGGTTCGGCATCCGCCATGTGTTCTGTTCGCCGACGACAGCCGACGTGTTCGCTCCCAAAGTCGTACAAGCGACAATGGGCGCCTTGTCCCGCATACAGGCATACTATGTAGACCTTCCAGCCTTTCTCAAAAAGCTGGAAGGTTGCTCGCCCGTTTACGGCACTTTTCTCGACGGGACAGACCTATACAGCGTGCCACTCAGCCGACACGGAATCATCGTCATGGGCAACGAAGGGAATGGCATCTCGTCGGCTGTGGAACCTCTTGTCACTCAACGGCTTTTCATTCCCAGCTACCCGCCCGGACAGCCGACCAGCGAGAGTCTGAACGTAGCGGTCGCCACCGCCGTGACCTGCGCCGAATTCCGCCGGCGTACAAGCACCCCGCACGCAAACGGACTGCACGCCATTGAAAACCTAACTTAAAAACTCTGCCAGAATGACCGACTCCACATACATTTTCCTGCTGTCCATGTGTTCAGCAGCCATCCTCCTGCTTCTGGTCACGCGCCTGCACGACTGCCTCGCGCTGGCACGTGCCCGGCGGCAGTACGAAACAGACGATCTCTCCGGACCGGGACGTGCGCCGGCCATCAGTGTCATCATACCCGCCGGAGGCCAGGCCGAAGCGCTCGAAACAAACATCCCGGCAATCATGACACAAGAATACCCTTTTTTTGAAGTCATCGTTGTCGACGAACAGACAGAGAGCGACACGGCAGACGCCCTGAAACGGCTTACGGCGAAGTTCCCGCAGCTACGACACACGTTTGTGCCGCCAAGCGTCCGCTTTATCGGACGGCAGAAACTGGCCATCACGCTGGGCGTCAAGGCGGCCAAGCATGAATGGGTCGTGTTGACACGTCCGGACTGCACGCCGGCAAGCCCGCGATGGCTCATGGGCCTATCGGCCAAAATGGGAGAAGACAAAGACATCGTAGTCGGTTATGCGAACTATGACGCCTATGCTCCCACGGGCGCCGTCGTGCCCCGCCTGCGCCGCGCCCTGCTTGCCTTTGCGGCCGCATTGGGCGGCAGGGCCGTGGATGCCGACGCCTGCAACCTGGCGCTGCGAAAAAGCTATTTCCTCACACAGGGCGGCTATGCTTCGCAACTGTCGTTCACCTGCGGCGAAGACGGCTTGCTCGTCGACCGGCTATCGACCGGCACGAACACCGCCGTAGCGTGCAACCCGGAAACTACTGTATGGCAGTCTTTCAGTTCACGCCATGAAAGCCGCAAGGCGCGGGTGGCACACCGCGTGGCCGGGCGCCACCTCCGCATGCGCGGCAAACTGCTCCGCCTGCGCTGGGGAACGGCCAGTCTGCTGACATATACGTATGCAGCCACGTGGCTCGCAGCCGTCGCCCTACGTGCGCTCCATTTCCCTCCCATTGAAGCATACCGCGGACAAGAGATTGCGTCCGACGCTTGGGCGGTCATTCTTCTGACCTACCCTATCGCCGAGGCGCTTGCTCTCCGGCGCAGTACGCAAGCCGTGGACGAACGCCCTGTCAGCGCACGTCTTTTCTTTGATGACCTGTGGCAGCCCATAGCTACCTTGGGTGTCAAACTGAACGCATGGTTCAGCCGCAACGATTACAAAAGACAATGATTTCTGCCCGGCTCACACCTGCTGGCGCTTCTGCTGGTCGAGCAATTGGAAGTCTTTTTTCCGGAGCTTGAAACTGTTTGTCAAATACTTGTCACGGACAACCTGATTGGCCGCAAGCTCTTCGGGCGTCCCTTGAAAGAGAATGCGCCCCTCAAAAAGGAGATAGGCGCGGTCCGTGATACAGAGGGTCTCCTCCACATTATGGTCGGTGATCAGGATGCCGATGTTGCGGTCCTTCAATTTCCAGACAATATACTGTATGTCTTCGACAGCAATGGGGTCGACGCCGGCAAACGGTTCGTCAAGCATGATGAACTTCGGGTCAATGGCGAGGCAACGCGCGATCTCCGTCCGGCGGCGTTCGCCACCCGACAACTGGTCGCCCTTGTTCTTACGCACCTTTTGCAGGCCGAACTCCGTGAGCAGGCTTTCGAGCTTCTCGCGTTGATAATCCTTTGGCCGTCCTGTCATTTCAAGCACGGAACTGATGTTGTCTTCGACGCTCATCTTGCGGAACACGGAGGCTTCCTGCGCCAGATAGCCGATACCCTTCTTGGCCCGCTTGTAAACAGGATCGGTCGTTATCTCGTTGTTGTTGAGGAATATGCGCCCGTTGTTGGGCACGACGAGCCCCGTCGTCATGTAGAAAGACGTTGTTTTCCCCGCTCCGTTCGGCCCCAGCAGGCCGACGATTTCGCCCTGCTTCACGTCGAAAGAAACGTTGTTCACCACCGTCCGTTTCCCGTATTTCTTTACGAGCCCTTCGGTCCGCAGGACCATGTGGTCGGCCGGCTGCGTCTGTGTTTGTGCGTCAGTGTTCATGCCTTTGCTGAAAGATGCCCTGCAAAAGTAAGAAAAACGTTCCAAAACACCGGTCTCCCGGCCGAGAAAAACGGGAGCAGTGACAGATTAAACGCTCAGCACTCCCGTCTTGACGGAAGCAGTGACCGTAAACCCGGCCAGCCGTTTCGACGTTTCTGCACAAAGAAGAGAACACCGGAACACTTTTTCCAGTTTCCGTGAGACCGACTTCCAGCAAAATTCCGTAATTTTGTCCCATCTAAACGCACGAAGATGCTTATCAAAAACTACCTGACGACCCTTGGCTGCTACTTGCAGCTGATGGGACGCACTTTCACAAGGCCCGACCGCTTCCGGATGTTCATGCGGCAATACGTAAAAGAAATGGCGCAGCTCGGAGTGGACTCAATCGGCATAGTCCTGCTGATTTCGTTCTTTATCGGCGCAGTCATCTGTATACAGATCAAGCTGAACATTCAAAGCCCTTGGATGCCTCATTGGGTGTCGGGCTATACCACACGAGAGATCATGCTGCTCGAATTCTCCTCCTCGATCATGTGTCTTATCCTTTCGGGAAAAGTGGGGTCGAACATTGCGACTGAGATCGGCACGATGCGCGTTACGCAGCAAATCGACGCCCTCGAAATCATGGGAGTCAATTCAGCCAACTACCTGATACTGCCAAAAATAGTCGGATTAGTGACGATGATTCCTTTACTGGTCATTTTCAGCATTGTGAGCGGTGTGGTGGGAGCCTATGCCACCGCCTACATCGGCAATGTCATCACAGCCACCGACTTGACCGCAGGCATGCAATACGAGTTCACACAATGGTTCGTATGGATGGGCATCATCAAGTCGCTTTTCTTCGCCTTCATCATATCCAGCGTGTCTGCCTATTACGGGTATAACGTTGAAGGAGGCTCCATCGAGGTGGGCAAAGCCAGCACGAACGCTGTCGTGGCCAGCAGCATGCTCATCCTCTTTTCCGACCTGTTCCTCACACAACTACTATCGTAATGATTGAAGTAAGAAACCTATATAAATCGTTCGACGACAAAAGTGTCCTCGAAGACATCAGCACCGTTTTCGAGAGTGGGAAAACAAACCTCATCATCGGTCAAAGCGGCTCGGGAAAGACTGTGCTCATCAAATGCATTGTCGGTCTGTTCACCCCGACACGCGGCGAAGTGCTCTACGACAACCGCGATCTCATCACGATGACCAAGCGCGAACGCAGCCTGCTACGGCGCGAAATGGGAATGATATTCCAAAGCGCAGCTCTCTTCGACTCAATGACGGTGCTCGAAAACGTAATGTTTCCCTTGGACATGTTTTCAACGGATTCGTACAAGGAACGATGCCGTCGCGCCCTCTTCTGTCTCGACCGCGTCAATCTGCTCGACGCCCAAAGCAAGTATCCTGGCGAGATATCGGGAGGGATGCAAAAACGCGTAGCTATCGCACGCGCTATCTCCATGAATCCCAAATACCTATTCTGCGACGAACCTAATTCAGGCCTTGACCCGAAGACCTCGCTCGTCATCGACGACCTCATCCACAGCATCACGCAGGAGTTCAACACCACGACAATCATCAATACGCACGACATGAACTCTGTCATGGGTATCGGCGAACACATTCTTTTCATCTGCGACGGTCGGAATGAGTGGCAGGGAACAAAAGACGACATTATCGACTCGAAAAACGAACGGCTGAATAACTTCATCTTTGCATCCGACCTTTTCCGCAAAGTGAAGAACGCCAAGCTCGACGAACAACTGAATAAATAAAGGCGTCCACCGGGGACGCCTTCTCTGTAACGAAAAGCGGTTTCACCTTCCACAGCGCGAAACCGCTTTATTGTTTTATTGTCTTAACCACATCAAAGAGGTAAGTGAGCTTCACGGTTATCGTCCCGTTGTTCGAACGGGCAAAGACGTCGGTTTTAGAATTGTTATAGATGTCGCTGAGGCCATAGTAGTAACGCCCTTCAAGCATGAAGTGGCCGATGCGACTGTTCAGCTCGACACCCAGCCCGCCGGCAATGCCGTAGTCGAATTTCCGTTCGACGGGCATCGAATACTGCGCCGTGAGGTTGTTGGGCCGGTCCGGCGTCCCGTCGGGCAGAGTGGTCCACGTTTCGCTCCGTTCGGACGACTCGCCGATGCAGTAGCCGATCTGCGGGCCTGCCATGAAGTAGAACATTGCGCCCCGGTGCTCGCGGCCCCACGCCAAGCGGGCGAACATTGGCACTTGGATGTATGAAATATGGCGTTCGTAGGTGTCGGGAAGAGGCTCGTTACGACTGTCCTGTATGTCCTCGCGCCAGCCGAGCTGCACATAGTTGGCCTCAATCTGCAAGGCGCAATAGGCTGAATAATAGCGCTCACAAGTGTAGCGGAACGTCACGCCGAAAGTCGGAGCCATGTGCATCTTCTGTTTGATCGTAGGGTCGAACATGATTTTGTTCATTGCCCAACCCACGTTCACACCGATGGCGATGTCGTTACGCGGTTCGCCCACTTGCGCCGAAGCGGGCAACAGGCCGCACACTGCGGCAAGCATTATCAATAGTATTTTGGTCTGCTTCACTTCTCTTCTATTTTTTCAATGTGGCCGTCCGGACGATAGTGTACGAACCAGATGTGATTGTTGATTAAGCCTCCCTTTTCCCCGGCCCGTACGAAATGCATCGCGCTCTGGTAAGGCACAGCCGGCATGTGCTGCGTGGAAAATGCATCGCCATAGCGGGCAAGTCCTTCAAGGATGTGCAAACCGTTGTCAAAACCGAGCAGCGCCATCCGTGGATAGATGGGCATCATGTCAGCATGGAACCACGTCCGGTAGTCGCGCTCAAAGCGTTTCACCGCCGACGAATAACCGTCATAGTAGAAGTTGGTGTAAATATACGTGTTGAGCGCGAAAAAACTTTTTAAGTGACCGGAAATGTAGGTCTGCCAGTCGGGATACCCCATCAGCGACAAGAGCCGTTCGGGGTGTGCCTGAGACAAGCGTGTCAGCGTGGGGACCAACTCATCGAGCGTCGACGGATCGGAAGCATCGGGCAAGAGCACGTTGCGCCTGTCGGCTGCAAGGGCGGAAAGATACTGTTCGTCGGTTGATGAAACCCACAACGAAACGACGGAGTAACCTTTGGCTTTCAACTGCCGGGACATGTAGTCGGTAAAAGCCTTTTCGTTTCCTTTTGTCGTGCGCAAGACCACAAGGCGACTGTCTTTCGGGAAAAGGTCGCAGTAGAGATCGACCACCGCCCGCCACTTCTCGGCCTCCGGTGCATTGAGAAGACAAAGGTTAGCGTTACTATACACGTCCATGGCCTTGGATGTGAACGGCACGAAAGCCTTGATCCCGTTTTGCGCAGCGAAGGCGCCCACCTGCGTGACATGATCGCCGTAGAACGGACCTACGATAGCCTGCACGCCTGCCGCCTTTACACGCGACAGAACCGAAGCCAGCGATTCTCCGGCTGGTGTGTCAAAAGCGTAGACCTCTACTGACTGCCCCAGACGCTTGACACTGTCGACCGCCATGAGGAAACCGCGATAATACTCGGTGCATCGTTCCTTGACGCCCGAGTTCCCGACGAAGGGGAGCATGACGGCCACTTTCACGATCGACGTGGCGTTTGATACGGAGGGCGGAACGGTCGCTACGGGAGTAGTGACTGTCGCGCCTGAAACTGTGACCGTTTTTCCCGTCACTGCGTTCGTTTTCCCACTCGCTGTGGGACTGGCGACAGTCGGAATGCGGATGATGCTCCCCCGTTTGAGCGCATAACCAGGTTCTTGCATCTCCGGATTAGCCTGCACGAGTTCTTCGACAGTCAGGCCATGGGCATGGGCTATTCCCCAAAGGGTCTCTTTACGCTTAACTTTGTATTCTGTCGTCGCACCAAGCTGCCGCGCGGCCGTTGCAGGCAACGGCGTGGGGATTTGGAGCGTTTGGCCGACCTTGACGGTGTTGCCTTCAATATCCGCATTGTAACGGAGAATTTCAGCCACCGTCACTCCGTATTGCCTGGAAATCTGATAGAGGGTTTCGCCCGGTTGTACGACATGCTGCCGCGTGGTCACCTGAGCCTGCCCACGGGCCACACCGAAGCCGACAAAGGCCAACGCAAGGGCAAAGAAGAAAGTGAAAAATCGCATTTTCATTGGTTCGACGCACTTTTTAGCAGAGCAAAAATACATAAAATATATTCCCTGACAGAGTATTTGAAGATAATTCCGTACTTTTGAACTCAAAAGACATACCAATAGCTTTGTCGATATGAACTACACTCACCTCCTGCTGGTGTGCTGCCTGATGGGACAGACAGCCGCCTATGCCCAAAAGCCGGCCACTGCGCCCGAAGACACCAAGCCGAAAACCGAAGCCGAAAGGCTGATGGACGAATACCGCTTTGAAGAGGCCGTGGAGTTACTGGAAAAGGACATCGCCACAGCCGAACGGCGTCGAAAACCGACCGAGACACTCGAAGAGCTGAAAGCGAAAGCAATGACAGGGCTCAACATGTTGAACGCCACGGCGAGAGTCACGTTCATCGACAGTCTGGTGGTCGACAAGGCCCAGTTCCTCACGCAGATGAGCCTCAGTGCCGACATAGGAAGGCTCATGCCCTGTGGGGAATCAGCTCCCGGATTACCCGGGAAAGCCGTCCATGGTCTGGGCCTGTTCGTCAACGAACTAGGCGACAAGGCCTATTACTCCCTTGCCGACAGTGCAGGCACACTGAAACTCCACTACACCGAAATGCTGGGCGACACGTGGCGCACCCCTACCCCGCTCGAAGGCCTGGCCGGACTCAACGGAACCCAGGATTTTCCCTTTGTCCTGACAGACGGCGTCACGCTGTATTATGCCAGCCAAAACGAAGAAGGCTTGGGAGGATACGACCTCTATGTGACACGATACAGCCTCGACGAAGGCTCCTATCTGAAACCCGAAAATTTAGGTATGCCGTTCAACTCACCGGCCAACGACTATCTCTATGCCGTGGACGAAGCGAACAACCTCGGATGGTTCGTCACAGACAGGGCGCAACCAGAAGGAAAGGTCTGCATCTACATCTTTGTGCCCGGCGACACACGCGACACATACCCCCCCTTGGCATTCGACGACAGCGAGATCCGAGACTTCGCACGCATCAGCTCGATTGCCGCTACACAAAAGAACGCGTCAGAAGTGGCCGAGGCCAAAAACGCCCTCCAACGCGCACGCACAGCCCCCAAACAGACCACAGAAGAAGACGCCATCCGTTTTGTCGTGGGCGACGGCCGCATCTACACCTCTATCGCACAGTTTCAAAGCGCGGAGGCGCGCAAGCTTTGCACCGAGTGGGCCATCACACACAAACATATGGTCCAACAGGAAAAGCAACTCGACGCGCTCAGGCTGGCTTACGCCCGCAACGAAGAAGCCAAGCGCCGGCAAATGGCGCCGACCATCCTGCAACTCGAAAAGGAAGTGGAAGCCCTCAGGGCCGACAACCGGCAGACCGAAGCACGGATGAGAGTTGCAGAACTGCAACAAAAATAAAAATCACTAAACCTCACCACCATGGGAACAGCAATCGAAGCCTCCGAACTGATCATTAACAGCGACGGGAGCATATTTCATCTCCACTTAAAACCCGAACAACTGGCCGGGAAAGTCATCCTCGTAGGAGACCCTGGACGCGTGGCCACCGTAGCCGCACACTTCGACGCGACGGAATGTGAAGTGAGCAGCAGGGAGTTCCACTCCATTACCGGACGGTATGCCGGCAAGCGCATTACAGTGGTATCGACGGGTATCGGATGCGATAACATTGACATTGTCATGAACGAACTCGACGCCCTCGCCAATATCGACTTCACGACGCGCACTGTCAAGCCCACACTGACACAATTGGAACTCGTCAGAATCGGAACCTGCGGCGGCCTGCAACCTTATACGCCAGAAGGTACCTACATCGCCAGCGTCGAGAGCATCGGATTCGACGGCCTTCTGAACTTCTATGCCGGACGCGACGCCATCTGCGACACAGCGCTCGAAAAAGCCTTTGTCAACCACATGGGATGGCAGGGAAACACCTGCATCGCCCATCCCTACGTCGCACCTGCCGACAAAGAACTCCTCCACCGCATTGCGGCCGATGACATGGTGCGTGGCCTCACGGCAGCCTGCGGCGGTTTCTTCGGCCCGCAAGGACGGGTGCTGCGGATTCCACTGGCCGACCCGCACCAAAACGAGAAGATAATGGCATTCGAATACAACGGCCTGCGTATAACAAATTTCGAAATGGAAAGCAGCGCCCTCGCCGGACTAGCCAAACTGATGGGACATAGAGCCATGACCTGCTGCATGGTCATCGCCAACCGCGTAGCAGGAAAGGCCGACCCCAACTACAAGAACTCTATCGATGGCCTGATCCGTTTGGTCTTGGACCGCATCTGACCGTTCCACCACCTACACAGACAGGAGCCCCGTGCACTCGCCGCAAACGACTGCACGGGGCTTTTTCCTTGTCCATCGCATCCTTCAAACGCACAAGCACGCCGCAAGCCAGCTCTCATGCACACAAAAGCATGGAGTTCCACAACTAATGCGCCTGCATGCCGCGCACAAGTGCCCCAAAGACCTACTGACGATACGGAACCGCCGCATAGTGGACGAGACTGCCTCGTCGTGAGGTGACAGACGAGCATTATTAATGACACCCTAACGGACAGCAACACCTGTCGGACAAAATGCCCTATTAGACAACCGGCATCGCTGCACTCGTCTGATAACGAGAATTACCTTACCAGCCAGGTTGATGGGAATCTCCGTCGTGACAAAATCCTCCCACGGACTGAAAGGCATCGCAAACGCACTGACAAAATCCGCCTTCACAGTCTGGAATACTTTTAATCATTAATGGTGGGATCTATTAACAGACAGCCAGATAACACTGCGCCAGCCTCTGCGGCAATAAAAAAGCGGGAGGATCCGCCACCATGGCGAATCTTCCCGCTAAAATGGATAAGCTATACTTTCGGATTAATCCTCAGGCAGAGGGGTCGGCTCATTCGAGAAATCAGGACGGGCAAACGTCTGAATCTTCGTATTGATGATTTCTTCAACCATCTCGTCGCTGACCTCTTTCAGGCCAAGTTCTTCCATGTCTTTCTCAAACTCGTCGCGCATATCCTGCGTCAGGCAATAGTAGGAGCTTGTGTAGTCGCTCGCCCAGCATGCAATGAGACGCAAGAAACCGAATTTCTCGAAGTATGGATAAAGATTGTATCCACTACGCAAAGAGGCCACACGGATGTAGTTGAGGATGTAGGGCACAATGTTGCTGCGTGCATTCATTCGCTCATTAATGTATTCTTCTGTGGTCCATACAGAGTTCGGGTATCTGCTTGTAAACTCGCTGACATCTGTCTTCTGGTTCTGTACGGAAGCCAAGAGGGCATACTTGTCATGGTGGCGCGTATTCTCAGGCAATAACGTAGACACGTCTGGCGTAGCCTTTCCACGCTCGTCAGTGGTGCGGATGAGTTCATAGACGTCAAGCTGGTAATCGTGGTCACCTTGCAGCGTGAAGTAATTGTGCAGCATATAGAACGGCATCACGTTGTTAATCTGGTTGAGGTTAATTTCGCTCATCGAAAGCGAACGGTCAACATTCACCGGATTCTGGTTCTGCGTGAAATCACCAATGGTAGCTGCACCGGAAGGCTCACGCATAGAGTAGACAATACTATCTTTCATCGATTCAGCCATCTCAACCATCTTCGGGCTCCATCCGTAGTTTGCAGCCACGGTGTTGCGTTCCTTATATGCACGGCTTCGACTCATGCTTCCGTTCCGCGTCACGAGTTCGCTGTTGCTGTAAATGACGTAGTTCTCGAAGAATGCTCTCACGTTAGCTTCGAGCGTGCTCACCACACGGTTGGCATTGTCTTCACCGCTCACGTATTCAGGATAAGTATTGGGAACGTATCCCATACGGAGCATGTTGTAGACAGAGTTCATGTTATTCGAACTCTCAGCCAAGTTCGACCAACAGAAGTATGGATTCATCTGGTGCTGGTGGCCCCACTCGTGGCTGAATCCCCAAATAGCATCGGAATCATGATAACGCATGTTATTAGGATTCAGGACGCGATACTGCGTATCGTACATGAACGTCACGCCCATACCGCCCTGATACATGTAGTAGTCGTAGTTCACAAACGCTAAAGTCTTGTTCTTCGGCACGCGACCGAACTTTTCGAAACCTATCAGATAATGCTCCCAAGCGATGAGGCTGTCGAGAATGTTCATCATCTCAACATAACGGCCAGTGGTGTACTGCTTCAAGGCGCTGACTTCCCAGCACGAGTGAACGCGGTCTCCATTGAGGTCAATAGTAGTGTAGCAAGAGTTATCAAGTATCTGCTGCAGTTCATCGTTCGACTGATGCGGAGTCAGGTAACCGTTCACCTGAGCATTGACGAAGTGCACCTTCACGTCGGAAGCGCCATCGGGATTGCTGCTGTAATAGGTGATATAAGCCAAGCCTGGCCAATCGCTCGTCTTGTCGATGATGTTGATACCGTTACGGAGTGCATAAGTTTCACTCTTATACCAATACTTTCCATCTGCGTTATAATCGGAATCTTTCTGCGGCGACCAACCAATTACGCGGAGGCCTACGGATTTATCTTCGGGTATACCGTCAACGATGACAGCCGTCTTACCTTGGGTCAACATGATACCCGTCACACCTTGGATTTGATCATAGAGCTTGCCAGGAGTACTCCATTCGGCAGAAAGCGTTTGCGGGTCAAGCAGGCACTCGTACGAACCAACGCGGAACTTCGTATCGTAGTTACCAGAAAGAATCTTTGTAGCCAAAGTACGAATGAACGGATTGCTTAACGTGTCGAGGTTGGCTGCTGTAAAATCATCAACAAGCTCGGTCATAAGTTTATCTTTGAAGATATTGGATCCGGGCACTTGCTGATTAACACCGAATTGCATCTCAGCGCATGAAGCATATGGGCCACCGCCGTTTTCGTCACCTCCGGAATAAACGCGGAACTCAATCTGCGTGGGATTGATGAGCGGCGTGTCAAACTCTACACTACGTGCTGAACTCGACTTCTCGAAATCGAGTGTCTTATATGGCTGCGAGCCGTCATTGCCATCGCACTTCACATAAATCTCTACCTCGCCGAAATTACCGTTTGTACCGCTCTGACGAGGAATATAATTAATGAAGTCAATCTGATCGACATTCGTGAAGTTATAGGTCAAGATGACCGGATTGCTACGCGATACGCTGAAACCGGGATACGGACTATGGTAAATGGTCGACAAGTCGTCGTCATAAGTCAACGCAACACCATTGTTGCCTTGGTGGGCATTATCTGATGCGCTTGACGGTTTGATCCAACGCACAGGTTCCAGCGTGCTGGCCGTACCGTCGCCGCTTTGGCTCACTACGAGCGTACGGCTCATCGGATCTTCGCCAGTAGTGCTGAACGTCACGTTGCCTTTGCGCGTCACGCGATCAAGGTTCTGGCTCACGTGCACATACACATTGTCGTCGCTTCCTTTACGCACCGTAACCCAATCTGCGTCGCTTGACACATTGAAGTCGCCGTTCGTATGTACATTAAACATAAGGGTGCGTTCGCGATAGTCTACGCTCTGTTTCGTCGGTACTGCCAAGACGGGCAACGTGCTTTCCGTAGCCACTTCCTGCGCCACTACACCCATTGGTCCGGCTGCAAGCAAAGCTGCAAGACCGATCTTGATGTATTTCATTTCTTTCTTATTCATGATTTGTTTCTTTTCTTTCTTCTATGAATTAAAGAGCGACTTTCTTGTCACCAACCAGGAACACACCCTTACCGAGCTGGACCGTGGTGCCGCTTGAAGTCACAACGCCCTGCCACATAAGCTGACCGGCAGCAGAATAGATGCGTACAGTCTCGCGGGCAGGAGCAGTCATCGTTACGCTCGTGCCGTTGACAGTTACTTTCAGACCATTGTCAGCCGTCGTGATGTCGTCGATTCCCGTCGCGATAGTCGGATAGACTGCGAACGGAACGCTCTCAAGCACGAAACCGTCAGCGCGGTAGGGATTATCACGCGGCTCTATGCGACAAACAACACGGTCAAAGGCTTTCTTGAAAGTAAGCTCATTAGAACGGAGCGTGTAATCGCTGCCACTGGTCAAGCGGGTCTCGCCTCCATTCTCCATGGAATAAACGCGTACCGTCACTCTGGCAACTGATGAGCTCTCACCTGCAAAGAACATATAATCCGAAAGGTCAAGAGACTTGATTCCATCGTCCTCGGAGTCGTCAGTCAAAAGGAAATCAAGTTTTTCTTCAACACCCGGATTAAGCAGGTCTGCGAGATCAAACGGCGCCTGAGTGGCATAGCTAAACCAGTTAGGAATAGCATTGCGCGACGGAAGGGATGCAAACGTCAACTTGTTGTTGTTGCAGTCATAGGCTTCCAGCGTGGCATTCTCCACTAGCTTTGTGGGTAACGTCACTGTTTCGAGAGCGTTGTTCGCGCAATAGATACCTTTTATGAAACCAGCTTGCGACAGGTTGAGACTGCGCAGGCTGTTATTCGCAGTCACCACATCGCGCAGTTCTGGCAGTTCTGAGCCACTGATTGTCAGTGATGTCAGCTCATTGTTACTGCACACCAGCGCGCCCAACTCAGGCGAACTAACTGTAAGCGAACGTAAAGAGTTATTACTGCAATCCAGATAGTTCAACTGGGTTTGCGAACTAATGCTCAGCGAAGTCAGTTCATTGTTGGACACGTCAATGACTTCAAGTCCCGTCACACCTGTCAGCGTAAATCGGCGCAACGAGTTATCCGACGCATAGACACGCTTGAGGTTCGGTGTCTGCGTGTTAATGGTCATCGTCGTGATCTCGTTTTTCGAGCAGTTAAGATCTTCCAAAGCATCCCCTCCGTTCAGTGAAAGAGTGCTGAGTTCATTGTTCGAACAATCCAAGGACACGAGATTCGGAGCCTGGTTAATCAAGATGCGGCTAATACCGTTGCCTGCACAATTGAAAGAATACAGACCATCACCGGCACTCACCACGATGTTGGAACCTTTCACTTCTGCGGTCACAGTATCCGTCTCATAGGCCACAGGCGTGCCATCGCCCCAATCAACGGTGATGCCTCCGTGGACATGATTCGTGATCAGCGTCATTGTTTCCCCGGCGCTTTTCGACGTAGTCAGCTGGATAGTCTGGTCTTGTGCCAAAACTGGCAAACCGAGACTACATACTGACACGGCGGTCAAAAAAAGTAATCTTTTGTTTGTCATTACAATATAAGTTATTGATGGATGATTTAGAGTTAACATTGCAAAAGTGCGAATAAATCGCGGACTGACAAGCATGTCCCGCCTTTTTTTATCTTTTTTGGGATAATTTAGCCGTCAAGGAAGAAAGCGACACTTCCCTTTTTGGTCAAATATCTTTGCCGTCAATAAAAATATCACTACTTTTGCCTCAAACAGTCAACTTAAACGAATTAATATCATGAGAGTAATCATTGAGCCTACTTACGAGAAGTTGTCCGAATGGGCAGCCAACTACGTCGTAAACAAGATTAACGCCGCCAAGCCCACTGCCGAAAAGCCCTTCGTACTGGGTTTGCCCACCGGGTCGTCGCCTATCGGAATGTACCAAGGCCTCGTCAAAGCCTGCAAGGAAGGCCGCGTAAGTTTCAAGCACGTCCTGACGTTCAACATGGACGAATATGTGAACCTTCCGGAGGAACACCCTGAAAGCTACCACTCCTTCATGGCCAAGAACCTCTTCGACCATATTGACTGCCCCAAGGAGAACATCCACATCCTTAACGGCAATGCGGCCGACCTCGACGCCGAGTGCGCTCAATATGAGGAAATGATAGCCCAAGCCGGCGGCATCGACCTCTTCATCGGGGGTATCGGTCCCGATGGACACATCGCGTTCAACGAACCGGGCTCATCACTCACATCGCGCACCCGCGTCAAGACGCTGACAACCGACACGCGCATCGCCAACTCACGCTTCTTCGGCGGCAATCCTGACAATGTGCCCGCCCACGCACTGACCGTTGGCGTCGGCACAGTGATGGCAGCACGCGAAGTGCTCATCCTCTGCAACGGCCACAACAAAGCCGCAGCGCTGAAAGCCGCCGTCGAAGGCAGCATTACGCAAATGTGGACCATCTCGGCCTTGCAACTCCATCAGCACGGCATCATCGTCTGCGACGAGGCCGCCACGGACGAACTTAAACACGGGACCTACAAATACTTCAAGGATATCGAGAAAGAGAACCTCTGATCTCACGGCGTGTAAGGGCATACTCACAACCCGGAACACGCGACACATAAAAGGCTGCCGCTTGCGCCACACTGGCGGGCGACAGCCTTTCACTTTCTTCACTCAGAACCCGAACACCTCCCATTCCTCCCTACATGGCACAACAGACCGCCAATCCTTTTGCCCGGCCACTTTATATCATGACGAAGCCGGCAGGTGCACTTTGCAACATGGCTTGTGACTACTGTTATTATCTCGAAAAGTCCAAGCTCTATCCCAATAATCCGCGCCACGTCATGAGCGATGAACTGCTCGAACGCTTCACGCGCGACTACATCGCCATGCAAACCACGCCCGAGGTCCTGTTCACGTGGCACGGTGGCGAAACGCTCATGCGCCCGATTTCGTTCTACAAGAAGGCGCTTGAACTACAAAAAAAGTATGCCGGCGGGCACACCATCAGCAACGCAATCCAGACCAACGGTACCCTCATCACCCGCGACTGGGCTGAATTTTTCAAAAAAAACAACTTTCTTGTCGGCCTATCATTAGACGGACCGGAAGAGTACCACGACGCATACCGCCGCACGCGTAACGGCCGCGCCACGTTCCTCCAAGTGATGAAAGGCGTCCAGTGGCTCAATCGTTACGGCGTTGAATGGAACGCCATGGCGGCCATCAACAACCTCAACGGCGCCCACCCACTCGAATTCTACCATTTCTTCAAGGAGATAGGCTGCCAATACATCCAGTTCACTCCTGTCGTGGAACGGTTCTACCGCCATCCCGACGGCCGCCTGCTCGCCTCGCCCGTTGACGGTGCCACGGCCGAACTGGCGCCTTTCTCCGTCACACCGGAACTTTGGGGAAATTTCATTTGCACCATCTTTGACGAATGGGTCCGCAATGACGTTGCCCAGTTCTACGTCCAACTGTTCGACTCAACCCTTGCCGGATGGATGAACGTTCCCCCGTCGGTCTGCTCCATGGGCGAAACCTGCGGCCACGCCGCCGTCATGGAGTTCAACGGCGACCTATACACGTGCGACCACTTCGTGTTCCCCGAATTCCGCCTTGGCAACATCTACGAGCGTAGCCTGCTCGAGATGATGAACAGCCCCGAACAACAACGCTTCGGCGAGAACAAGCGCGACCTGCTCACCGACCAATGCCGCCAGTGCGAATATCTTTTTGCCTGCCACGGCGAATGCCCGCGCAACCGTTTCGCCCTGTCGGCTGACGGACAGGAAGGCCACAACTACCTTTGCGCAGGCTACCATCGCTTCTTCGCCCACGTGGCTCCGTACATGGACTTCATGAAATACCAGCTCATGCACAACCAAGCACCAGCCAAGGTCATGCAGTGGATACAAGACGGGCAACCTGAATACCGGAAAGCATAGAAGGCCGGCACGCCTCACCTACCCGGTCTGCCAGGAAGCCTGTAATGCTGTCACCAATGAGGCGTGCGCAACACCGCGCAACGACCCGATGTGACAGAAAAAACGGGACGGCTGACAGAAAATGCTGAAACAGCGACAGAAAAAACAGTCGGCCGTCACGCTTCAACCCGGAAGGCAGACCCAATACAAAGCCGGCTGCGGAAGAAAGGTATGAACTCCTAATCCGCAGCCGGCTCATTATTTTCTTATTCTCATAAGCATCACTCCCACTCGATCGTAGCTGGTGGTTTCGACGAAATATCGTAACAAACGCGGTTCACTCCGCGAACGTGGTTGATGATGTCGTTCGAAACTTTCGCCAGGAACTCATATGGCAAATGAGCCCAGTCCGCCGTCATGGCGTCTGTACTGGTGACAGCACGAAGCGCGACAGCCCGTTCATAGGTCCGTTCGTCTCCCATCACACCCACGCTGCGCACGGGAAGCAGGATGACACCCGCCTGCCACACCTGGCCATACAGTCCCCACTCTCTCAATCCACGGATGAAGATGTCGTCGGCGTCTTGCAAGATGCGCACCTTTTCTGGGGTGATGTCGCCAAGGATACGCACGGCAAGCCCCGGTCCGGGGAACGGATGGCGATCGATAAGATGCTCGGGCATATGAAGCTCGCGGCCGACACGGCGCACCTCATCCTTGAAGAGCCATCGCAGCGGTTCGCAAAGGCGCAGGTGCATCTTTTCGGGCAATCCGCCCACATTGTGGTGACTCTTGATGACTTTGCCTGTGATGTTGAGGCTCTCGATGCGGTCGGGATAAATAGTGCCTTGCGCGAGCCAACGGGCGTCTTTTATTTTCTTTGCCTCGGCCTCAAAGACATCGATAAAACCCTTGCCGATAATTTTGCGTTTCTGCTCCGGGTCGTCCACACCGGCCAGCTCGCTGAAAAACTTCTGGCTGGCGTCGACTCCGATCACGTTGAGGCCCAGAGCGCGATAGTCGTTCATCACGTCGTTGAACTCATTCTTGCGCAGCATTCCGTGATCGACAAAAATGCAGGTCAGCCGCTCTCCGATGGCTCGATGAAGCAAGACGGCGGCCACCGAAGAATCAACACCTCCGCTCAGTCCGAGAATCACGCGGTCTTGCCCCAATTGCTCGCGCAACTCAGCCACCGTGGTTTCAATGAACGAGGCAGAACTCCAATCCTGGCGGCTGCCACAAATGTCCACCACAAAGTTACGCAACAGTTGCGAGCCTTGCGTCGTATGGAACACTTCCGGGTGGAACTGCACGCCCCAAAGCTGTTCGCCGTCTGCTTGGTATGCGGCATTAACCACCTTGTCGGTCGACGCGATGGCATGGAAGCCTTCAGGCAGGGCTGTAATGGTATCGCCATGGCTCATCCAGACTTGCGTCCCGGCATCAAGTCCTTTAAGCAGCGGATTCGACGCATCGAAATGGCTGAGCATGGCCCGCCCGTACTCCCGGCTGCCGGCCGGCTCCACCTTTCCGCCATAAAGTTGGGCCATATATTGGGCTCCGTAACAGATGCCCAATACGGGATAACGGCCACGGATTTCCGAAAGGTCTGGATGGAAGGCTTCGGGGTCGTACACACTGAACGGCGAACCACTGAGGATGACTCCGATCACGTCCGGATCGTCTGCGGGAAACTTGTTGTAAGGGATGATCTCGCAGAACGTATCGAGCTCGCGCACCCGACGACCGATGAGTTGCGTCGTCTGTGAACCGAAGTCGAGGATAATGATTTTCTGTTGCATATGCGGGATTGGTTTATTGGATATTTTGTTTTAGACCGCAAAGATACGCTTATTCGCTGACACTTGATGCCACCGGCGGCAGCTTTCCGGCACCGGAGCAGTTGCCGGCCGATGCGAGGAAGTCTTCCGCTGCGGCCAAAGCGGCTGGTTTCCCGATGTCAAGCAATCGCAATCCGGGCTCCGGACAGCCGTAAACCGGCACTTCACGACAGACGGAAAGATAAAAGTCGATGATGGAAAAACGGCGCGGCCAGCCTTCCATCAGACTGAAAAGTCGCGGAGAAAAAAGCTGAATGCCTGAAAAAGCATAGCGACGGCAACGCGCCACGTCAAGCTTTGAATACGGACTACGCACCTGGCCTGTGGCCACGTTTGTCCAGCCGACAAGACGGTTTTCTTCATCGAACAGCAAATAACGCTGGGTCTGCCGCTCACTTACAAGGAGAGTCGTTCCGTCTGGATGCGCTCCGGCCCAGCGATGCAGGTCAACATTGCTCAGAATGTCGACATTGTGCACCAAGACCGGAGCGTCGCCGTCCAGCCACTGACGGGCGCGGGCCAACCCACCACCGGTGTCGAGCAGTCCGTCGCGCTCGTCCGAAACACGCACACGGAGGCCAAAGTCGTGTTCTTCCAAGTAGCGGATTACTTGTTCAGCAAAATGATGAACATTCACAACGACTTCCTTGACGCCGGCTGCGGCCAACCGTTCCAGCTGGTAACCCAGGATTGGACGTCCTGACACCGGGACAAGGGCTTTTGGCATTGTGTCGGTCAACGGCCTGAGCCGTGTCCCCAGCCCAGCCGCGAATACCATGGCTTTTTCCATGCTTCTCTGTGCTCTATTGTGAATCAGCCCGGATTCTCCGGACATGTCCTCGTCATCGCCACGCGTCAGGTTTTGTGCCGAACCCCGTGGGCTCCGAAGCCATGTCAAATTCCAACACGCCGCCTTTCGTAAGGGTATCGTAGTCTATATATGTTTTTCCGTAGGATTTGCCGTTCAGGCGCAAGCCTGCCACATAGATGTCGTCGGGTTGGTCACGATGGACAATAATCTTGAACGTACGACCTCCGCCTACATGCAATGTGGCAGTGCGCACGATAGGCGAACCTATGTCGAAACGGCCACCAATCGGGTCTATCGGATAAAATCCCAATGCCGAAAGGACATACCAGGCCGACATCTGCCCGGCATCTTCATTGCCGCTCAATCCGTCGGGCCGGTCAGCGTACATCTCGTCAAAGACCCTATGCAGCCACCGGGCGGTTTTCCATGGCTTGCCAATACGGTTATACATATATATAATGTGATGGCTGGGTTCGTTGCCGTGGGCATATTGACCGATAAGCCCCGTGATGTCGGGCTGTGTACTCTCCCCCAAGTCAGAAGAAACGATGAAGAGACTGTCAAGGCGCTGTTCGAAACGCTCGGCGCCGCCTACGAGCGAGATGAGCCCGTCCACATCATGCGGAACGAGCCACAGATATTGCCAGGCCGTGCCTTCGGTGAAGTCCTCGGTATGGTGACCGGGATGAAAGTCGCCGGGGCGGAACTCACCCGTCGAAAGACGGCCGCGGAAGAAACCCGTCTTTCTGTCGTAAAGCTTTACGTAACTGCGCGAAAGGCTATCGTAATGAGCGGATTCGGCATCTCGCCCCAAGAGCTTTGCCACACGGGCCACGCCGGCAAAGGCAATGTAGTTTTCGAGACTGACCGAAACGCTCTCCTTCACTTTGTCGCAAGGCACATAACCCATTTCGTTCAGATAAGGCAAGCCGCGGAACCCATGGCTCATCGAACGCTTCATTGCCTCATAAGCCGCGGGGACATCAGCCACCAAGCCTTTCAGACAGAGGTCAGCGAGGAACGGCACCGCAGGGCTACCCACCATACAGCCCGTCTCGCTGCTGGTCAGCGGCCAAATGGGGAGAAAACCTTGCTCGCGCTCTGCGACCAGAAGCGACTGCGCCCAATCGTGCTGCAACTCGGGATAAACCAGAGTGAACAGTGGATGAAGGGCGCGATAGGTATCCCATAGCGAAAAGGTAGTATAGTTGTCAAAACCGTCACTGCGATGCTTATTTCCGTCACTGCCCCTGTAACTTCTGTCACTGTCTCCGTAAAGCGTGGGATGAATCATGGTGTGATAAAGGGCCGTATAGAAAATCCGGCGTTCACGCTCACAATCAAAGGTCGCCTCTACACGCGAAAGCGCGGCGTTCCAAACGCTGTCGGCCGACGTTTTCACCTGTTCAAACGAGCGTCCGGCACTCTCGCTGTCCAGATTGGCCATGGCTCCCGCCAGACTGACGCTCGAAAGCGCCATACGCACGCCCACGACCGTGTCGGTCGTCACGTCAAAAGAAGCTGCGCCATAGCCCACGGGGAATGCCGGGCTGCCGTTCTCAGACTTAGCCTGACTGGACGCCGTTATCCAAGACTTCATGGGACGTGAAAAGCGAATAACGAAGTAGTGGCGGCGATCCGAAGCCCAACCGCGTGAGAAGCGGTGACCGACGAGTGTTGTGTCGTCGAGTTGGCGAAGTTCGCAACTGACGGGCACGTTCCATCCGATTCCGTTTTCCACATCGACGACAATGCGTGCGTCGGAACCGGCTGGATAATGATACTCTTCATAGGCGACTCGCTTTGTGGCCGTCATGCGTGCCTTGATTCCGTAACGGTCAAGAAGCACCTCATAATAGCCCGGACGACAGGTCTCGTGCCGGTGCGAATATGTAGAATAAAAACCCGAGGCACGCTTTGTCGTATCTCCGACCGTCATGTCGACCGCCCCGGTCACTGGCATAAGCAGGATGTCGGCTAGGTCAGGACATCCGGTCCCGCTAAGGTGCATCGGGGCGAAACCACGAATATATTTCCCGCTCCAATGGTAGCCTGAGCACCAATCCCATCCGTCCTCAACCTGCGTCGGGCCGACAGTGACTCCACCAAAAGGCAAAGAAGCTCCTACGAATACATGTCCATGCCCACCAGAGCCGATGAAAGGGTCTACGGCGTCTGTCAGGCGTTGGGCATCAACTGGCAGCAAAGGGCTAAACACAGCCATCGCCGCAATAAACAGGATTTTGTGTTTCATCATCATTGTCGGTTAAGGTTTGAGCGCAGCGACTGTTCGTTCGATAATTTGGATAGTCGTGTCGTCTACGTCGAAAACTGAATACCAGCCCTGCGGCTCGTGAGGCGGATCAACCATATAGTCAGCTCCAGGCATCCATGTGGTACTGTCGGCCACGGCTTCGCCACCCCATCCCCAGAAATTGCATCCCGCGAGAACGCCCTGGTGGCGATAGCTTTCGAGCAGTCGGTTGAAAATGAAGCTGTAATAACCGTCACGGGCACCCGTTGTCGACTGACGTGAAAGACTGTTGCGATCACGGGGATAGCCGAATTCTTCAATAACAAGCGGCTTACCCGCTTTCGCAGCCATGCGCTGGTGCAGGTCAATATATTCGCCAGAACGTAAATAGGCATTGGGTAAATCCTCAATCAAGCGGTCGATGGCCACCCACTGCCAATTCCGCGGCCAAATATGGATGGTGTAATAATCGATATTCAAGTCATTGTGGATACGCTCACAAAGATCGGCGTCGACTTCGCATCCATAAAGTCCTTCACTGCCCGTCGAAACCAGGTGGTTCGGGTCTAACTGCTTGATAAGTGCCACTGTGCGCGCAATCCAGCGCGCGAATCCATCTTTGGCCTCTTTGCTGAACGCTCGGGGCTCATTGCAGACCTGCCAAGCCATAATCGTCGGGTCGTCGCGGTAGGGCTGGCCTGTAATGCTGTTCGTGCGACTGACGATAGCCTTCACATAATCGTAAAAAAGCTGTTGCGCTCTTTCGTCGGCAGCAAACGCGGCTGCATAGCGCACATAATTATTATAACCCTCGCCGGCTGAATATGGCGATTGCCCATGACCGGTCTGATTCAGGTAGTAGCCGTAACCTCCGCTCCAATCCCACGAGTTTGTAAGATAGAAAACGCCCACCATGTCGCGCTTGTCCATCTCAACGAGCAGGTAGTCGAGCCCACGAAGCAACGTATCGTTGAGCACACCGGGGCGTTCCTGCAAATAGGGTCGCACATGGTTCGCGCTGTCACTGCCTGCATCCGCTCCGACAAGGATACGCAGATTGTCCACACCCATAGATTGGAGACGGTCGAGCTCGCGGCTGAGTCGGGCACGGTCTCCACCTTGTCCTTCTGAGGCGAGAATGGGTGCGTACCAGAGATTTGTCCCGACGAAGTAGTAAGGTTTGCCGTCGCGGACGAAGTGACCGTCCGACACACGGATAAAAGATTGTGCTGCCACAGGGGCGAGGAATCCCGTTACCAAGACAAACAACAAAGCCAATCCCCTTTGCGCACAGCGCATCAGGCGCAAGATGAGAAGAGGGAGAATTCCTGTTTTTTTCATAGTCGTAAATTGTTTATGCGGTCATTATGGCTAAAAAAGTTTGAGCCTGTTTTCTCGCGCTTCGTCAAGCGGAGCGAGCGGTTGTGACTGTCCTCCGCGTGAACAGCGAAGGTTTTCATATTCGGCCCTCAGCTGGGCTTCAAACTGAGTGCGCGTCGCGGGATTGAGGAGTTTGGCTACGGCCGGCACTACCTGCGAGGCATCTTTTGTCCAGACTACGGGACCATTGTAGGCAGGCGCTATCTTCAACGCCGTATGCAGGCGACTTGTTGTGGCGCCACCGACAGCAACAGGGAGGTCCATTCCCGCGGCCCGGAGGGCACTGACGGTGTGCACCATCTCGTCGAGACTTGGCGTGATGAGCCCGCTGAGCCCTATCATGTCTGGATGTTCGCGACGCACAGCCTCGACGATTTTCTCTGCCGGGCACATCACGCCCAAGTCGATCACCTCGTAATTGTTGCACGCCAGAATGACCGCTACGATGTTCTTGCCGATGTCGTGCACGTCGCCCTTTACGGTAGCCAACAGCACACGGCCAGCCCGTTCACCCGGACGGCGTTCTTTCTCGATATAGGGATTGAGATAGGCCACAGCACGCTTCATGGTGCGGGCTGTCTTTACCACTTGGGGAAGGAACATCTTGCCCTCTCCGAAAAGGTCGCCGACGCGATTCATAGCATCCATGAGCGGCCCCTCGATAAGATCAACGGCATGGGGGTAGTTACCAAGCGCCTCTTCAAGGTCAGCGTCGAGATAATCGTCGACACCCTCTATCAGGGCATAGGCCAAGCGCTCCTCGACACTCCCATCCCTCCATGCAGCAGCCGCCTCGCGGCGCCCCATGATGCGATCGGTCTTGACGTTGGCAAGGCGGCCAGCCTCAGAGATGAGGCGCTCGGAAGCGTCAGCAGAACGATACAGGATGGCGTCCTCTATCACGTCGCGCAAGGCTGGCTCAACATCCTCATACGCCATGATGGCCGACGGGTTGACAATCCCCATGTCCATCCCCGCCATAGCGGCGTGATGGAGGAATACGGCATGCATGGCCTCGCGCAGGTAGTTATTGCCCCTGAACGCAAACGAGAGGTTGCTCACGCCGCCGCTAACATGCGCCCCGGGCAGATTTTTACGAATCCAAGCCGTGGCTCGGATAAAGTCGGCAGCCTGTGTATCGTGCTCAGGCATCCCTGTACAAATGGCAAGGACATTGGGATCGAAAATAATGTCTTCGGGCGGCATAGCCGCACGGCGCGTCAGCAAGTCGTAGGAGCGGGCACAAACTTCTATTCGCCGTTCATACGTGTCTGCCTGTCCCTTCTCATCGAAGGCCATCACTACGACAGCCGCACCGAAGCGTCGGGCCTCAGCGGCATGGGCCAAAAAAGCGGCCTCGCCTTCTTTGAGCGAGATAGAGTTAACGATACACTTTCCTTGGATGCAGCGCAACGCGGCGCTAATCACCTCGAAGCGCGAGGAGTCCACCATGAACGGGACGCGGGCCACGGCTGGCTCAGCTCCCAACAGGTTAAGAAAATGTACCATCTCTTTCCGGGCGTCAAGCATACCGTCGTCCATGTTGATGTCGACGACCTCAGCGCCGGCCTCCACCTGATGACGAGCGATACTGACAGCCTCGTCATAACTTCCCTCGCGAATCAGGCGAAGGAACTTGCGCGACCCAGCCACATTACAGCGCTCACCGATGCGGATAAATTTGCAATCCGGTGTCACATCGAGGCGTTCAAGACCAGCCAATGACAAGCAAGCGCGGCGTGCCGCCGGCAAGCGCGGCGCCACGAAAGTGCCGTCGGTCCTCCGGACGAGACGGGTCAAGCAGGCGATGTGCTTGTCTGTCGTTCCGCAACATCCCCCGATGATGTTGACCAAACCGGCGTCGACGATGTGCTTCATCTCGGCCGCCATAGCTTCGGGGGTCTGGTCATAAGTGCCCATGGCGCTGGGCAGACCTGCATTGGGATAGGCCGAGACAAAGCAGGAAGCCTCAGCCGCCAGCCGGGCCAAGAAAGGTTTCATCTCAGCGGCACCGAACGAGCAGTTCAAACCGACAGAAAAGAGGGGGACGTGGGCTACCGACGCTAAGAAAGCCCCCAACGTCTGCCCCGAAAGAGTGTGGCCGCCACGATCGGCCAACGTGGCCGAAAGCATCAGTGGCACACAACGCCCCACACGCTCCATGGCATGGAGCGCGGCATCAAGGGCGGCTTTGGCTCCAAGTGTGTCGAATACCGTCTCGACCAATAGCGCGTCGACGCCCCCTTCCAATAGGGCAGTGGCCTGCTCAACATAGGCGTCAAAAAGCTCATCGTAGGTCACGGCACGACGCGCTGGATCTGCGGCGTCGGGGCTGATCGAGCATGACTTGTTCGTCGGTCCCATGCTTCCGGCCACGAAGCGCGGCCACTCAGACGTTGAGAAACCGTCAGCCTCACGGCGCGCCAAGCGGGCCGCCTCCACGTTCATCTCTCGACAGAGGGCCTCGCAGCCATAATCGGCCATCGAGATGCGCTGGGCGCTAAACGTGTTGGTCTCGATAATGTCTGCCCCAGCTACCAGATAGCGACGGTGAATCTCTGCCACGACGTCGGGACGCGTCAAAGTAAGCAGTTCGTTGTTCCCCCGTTGTGGCACGGCCAAATCCCCGAAACGGTCACCGCGGTAGTCGGCTTCGCTAAGACCATAACGTTGGATCATCGTCCCCATGGCTCCATCGAGCACAAGGATGCGCCCGCGCGCTGCTTCATAAAGGTTACGCATGCACCTGTCTGCCACTTTTTCCATCACCTTATCCTTATTCTGTTTTTCTTTAATATCGTTTCATAGCACGGTCCATCTCGCGCCGGTCATCCTTCTCACGCAGGCTTTGCCGCTTGTCGTATTCCTTTTTTCCCCGACATAGACCTACCTGCATCTTGACCCGACCGTTCTCATCGACAAAAAGCTTCAGCGGCACGAGCGTGAAACCCGGTGCCTCCGTATCGGCCGAGAGCTGGCGTATCTCTTTCTTTTGGAGAAGAAGTTTGCGGTCACGCCTCACAGCGTGATTACCCCACGAACCACGGGCATACTCAGCCACATACATATTCTTCACCCAAACCTCGCCGTCATGGATGTAACAAAACGTGTCGACAAGACTGGCCTTGCCGGCGCGGATGCTCTTTACCTCCGTGCCCGTCAGGACAATGCCCGCCACGTACCGGTCGACAATCAGATAGTCAAACTCGGCCCGACGGTTCTTGATCTGAACCTTTCCTGTTTTCGTTGTCTTTGCCATGGGTTATTTTACAGTTTTCTTTTCCTTTGAGGAATGTAATTTTTCTTTATGGAAGCCGGTGCCTTCCGGCGATACTTCATTCCACGACGGTCACAAAATCCTCGAGATGCTCCTCGACATAGCGTGCCACGTCGAGCGTAAATTTCTCCTCATGGAGGACAAAGTAGTCATCGAGCACATCGAATGCCGGAAAGCGCTCATAGAGAGCCATGAACTCCTCGTCCGAACAAGGACGTGCCAACTCGTCGCCGTAACGCTGCCAAAGACGCCGCATCTTGTTCATGAAAGCAGCCAGGTCGGCCATTCCCCATTCGCGTACAGCGCGCGCGAACGGGTTGCGGAAGAACAAGTTTCCCCATCCATTGTGGATGAGCTGGACACAACCACCTTCCATCATTTCATCGCGCAAGATGGCGTAGGCCCAAAGTGTCACCTGTTGGGGCGAGAGGGCTTCAAACGCAGCAGCATTCATACAACCACCCACTGCCTCTGCCGTGCGCTCGGCCACCATGCGTACCAAGGCATCGGCACCCGTTTCCGTCACGCAGCGCAATTCAGCCTGCGTCACGAGAGCCCTCCGAGATTTGTCCATAAGCAGTTCCATTTTTTCGTTTCGCGAAGCAAAGATAATGCAAATGACTGGAACGAGCGGTCGGAAAACCGCAGGATTTTCAGCCCACACCGATCCGAATGATCACTTATTTATATAAAAAATGGCGTCTATGAGTGGAACAAGCAGGGAGTTGGCTAGGAAAAACGCTCAGGCGTCCATCGCGAATGCGACCTTGTATTCATATAATAGAGAAAGAATGGGCAACTACACTCTCACCGCCGCCTCACGAAAGAAACGGGAAAAACACAAAGGGTCGGATAAAAGAAAAAAGTAGCACGGTAATGGGGCAAAACAATTAGGGCGACAGTTTTTTTCGGTCAGCCGTCCGGATAAAACGGTCAGCCATTCAAATAAGCCGATGAGACACCCCTTAAAAAAAGAGCTGAATTCAACTTGCAAATGCAACAGAA
>HF989215.1:0-39733 GCA_000431275.1 Prevotella sp. CAG:755
CAAAAAGTTGCATTTATAAGTTGAACTCAAGTGAAAAAAAATGTTACGGTAGCGAAAAAAGCCGTCGTGCCTCACGGCAGGACAGCTCCACCCGGACTTTCAGTGGGTTAGTCCGGAATCTGTTTGAAACAAAGGTGATTTTCCCTCACTTGGGAAAATTGCGCCCTGGCAACGCCAGGGCTGGGGGTTGTAATAAAAAGCTATTTCAGAATACTTGCCGCCTCCCGGCGTAGGGTTTCTTCAACATAGCGTGGCAAAGGTACGCAAAATAATCGGCTTTTTCAACCGCTTGACTACTTTTTATATAAAGTTTGCGATTTTACCCATCATTATACATTCTACATCGACGAAAACTGGCGATGCGAACGCGGAGAAGCTCTCCGAGGGCTGGCATACGGATGCAGCGACCGCGTTTTGCGGAAACAGTGAGAGAAAAACGAAAAGCAGTGACAGGAAGAACAGAAGCAGTGACTGTTTTTACGGATTGGCTGACCGCTTGTCCGACCGGGACGGGAAAGAAAAAACGCAATCCGTTCGTCTGTTTGCCTGCCTTTCGCTATCTTTGTCATTCAAAGAAAAAAACGGCAAAAAAGCACATAAGAACAATATGGATATCGTTGAAAGATTTTTGAAGTACACCTCGTATGACACGCAAAGCAACGAGGAGAGCGGCGTGACACCGAGCACGCCGGGTCAGATGGTCTTTGCCCGCTTCCTCAAACGCGAGCTTGAAGAAATCGGCCTCGATGACGTCGAACTCACGGACGAGGGTTACCTCTACGCCACCCTGCCGGCCAACACAGACAAACGCATCCCCACCATCGGCTTCATCGCCCACATGGACACAAGCCCCGACTGCTCGGGTGCCGACGTGGCTCCGCGCATCATCCGTACCTATGACGGCGGGGACATCACCCTCGACGCTGCCGAGGGCATCACACTCTCGCCCACAAAGTTCCCCGAGCTCCGGGCACACAAGGGCGAGGACCTCATCGTCACCAACGGACACACCCTGCTCGGTGCCGACGACAAGGCCGGCATCGCCGAGATTGTGCAGGCCATGGTCTACCTCATCGAGCACCCCGAAATCGAACACGGCACCATCCGCGTAGGCTTCAATCCCGACGAAGAGATCGGCCTCGGCGCCCACAAGTTCGACGTCGAGGGCTTCGGCTGCGAATGGGCCTACACCATGGACGGCGGCGAGGTTGGCGAACTCGAATTCGAGAACTTCAATGCCGCCTCGGCCCGCTTCGACATCACCGGCGTCAGCGTCCATCCCGGCTATGCCAAAGACAAGATGATCAACGCCGCCCGCGTAGCCACCGAGCTGGTCGCCGCGCTGCCTGCCGACCAGACCCCGGAAACCACCGAGGGCTACGAAGGCTTCTTCCACCTGACCGGTATTGAGGGAAGCGTGGAGCGCGCCCGCGTCAGCTTCATCGTGCGCGACCATGACCGGACCTCGTTCGAGCGGCGCAAGCAGCTCCTCGCTCATTTGGCCGACGAACTCAACACCCGCTACGGCGAAGGGACCGTCCGCCTCGACCTGGCCGACCAGTACTACAACATGCGAGAAAAGGTGGAGCCGCAGATGCACATCATCGACATCGCCATCAAAGCCATGGAGCGTGCCGGCGTTTCGCCCCGTGTCCGCGCCATCCGCGGAGGTACCGACGGCGCCCAGCTCTCGTTCAAGGGACTGCCCTGCCCTAACCTCTTCGCCGGTGGAATCAACTTCCACGGCCCCTACGAGTTCCTCCCGATACCTTCGATGGAAAAGGCGATGCGCACAATCGTCGAAATCTGCCGCCTGACAGCCGACTACCACGACTGAACGCCTGCCACCAGTCCGCAAGGCCACATGGCGGCGCGCGCTGCGGACTGAACGTAAGGCGGCACGCCTCATCCTGAATGGCCACGGGCGGACGGGACGGTCCAGACAGACCACCCGTCCGCCCAGCCTTTCTGCCAGCGTCATGCACCACTCCCACCTATAAAAAGACAAGCCCCACCAACCTCACCATGTCCACCCTCGCCCCGTTCATCTCCGACCTGGCCCTCATCCTCGCTACGGCAGGAATAGTGACCCTCCTGTTCAAACGTCTGCGCCAGCCGCTTGTGCTGGGCTACATAGTGGCCGGTTTTCTGGCCAGCAAGCACATGCCCTACACCCCGTCGGTCAGCGACACCGACACCGTTACCGTGTGGGCCGACATCGGCGTGGTGTTCCTCATGTTCACCCTTGGGCTGGAATTCAGCTTCAAGCGTGTCGTTTCGATGGGCATGAAACCCATTGTGGCGGCCTGCGTGGTGATCTTCGCAATGATGAGCCTCGGGTCGGCAGCCGGCCACCTCTTCGGGTGGGGACGCATGGACAGCCTCTTCCTCGGAGGGATGCTCGCGATGTCGTCCACGACAATCATATATAAGGCGTTCGACGACCTCGGCCTGCGGGCGCAAAAATTCACAGGCGAGGTGCTCAGCGTACTCATCCTCGAAGACATTCTCGGTGTGCTGCTGATGGTGGTGCTCTCGGCCATGGCGGTCAGCCGCACGTTTGAAGGGGCGGACCTCGCCGCTTCGCTGACGAAGCTCGCATTCTGCCTTGTGCTTTGGTTCCTTGTGGGCACTTACATCGTACCGACGCTCTTGCGCCGCACAGGCCGGTGGATGAACAGCGAAACGATGCTCGTCGTCGCCGTAGGGCTCTGCTTCCTGATGGTCGTGGTGGCATCGTGGCTCGGTTACAGCGCGGCTTTCGGCGCTTTCATGACGGGCAGCATCCTGGCCGAGACGGTCGAGGCTGAGCGCATCGAGCGGCTCGTGGCGCCGTTGAAGGACCTGTTCGGGGCAGTATTCTTCGTCTCCGTAGGCATGCTGGTCAACCCCACCATACTCGTGGACTATGCCGTGCCCGTGGCGGTGCTTACGCTCGTTGTCATCGCCGGGCAGGCCATCTTCGGCACGGGTGCCTTTCTGCTCTCCGGACAGCCTCTCCCGACGGCCATGCAATGCGGTTTCTCGTTGGCGCAAATCGGCGAGTTCGCCTTCATCATCGCCTCGCTCGGCGTGTCGCTCGGAGTGACGAGCCCGTTCCTCTACCCGGTAGTGGTGGCCGTTTCTGTCATAACCACGTTCCTCACGCCCTACATGATCCGCGCGGCCTCCCCGGCAGCCGCATGGACCGAACGCCACATGCCGGGTGCTGTCTTGCAGGCTTTCGGACGCCGCCCGACGCGCCGGCGCGGGCAGCCCCACCCCGGAAGCCCCGAGGCCGACTGGCGCGCACTGCTGCGAGCCCTGTTGCGACAGGTGGGTGCCTATTTCACGCTCAGCGTAGCTGTCATCGTACTGGCGTTCAGTTTCCTCCTGCCTTTCTCGCGCAGCGTCTTCGGCCACTGGCCGGGCAACGCCGTCTGCGGCGTGCTTATCCTCGTGATAGCCTCGCCTTTCCTGCGGGCCATCGTAATGCGGAAGAACCACTCGGCGGAGTTCCGCCGCCTTTCGACACACGGACGGGGCCATCGCGTCAGCCTCGCCGTGACGGTGGCCGTGCGTTTCGTGATAGCCACACTGCCCGTCTACTATATCCTCGACTTCCTATCGCCCTTCAAGTGGTGGATTCACATCCTCGTGGCCGCCGGGCTGGTCTTGCTGATGATAGCCTCACGCACGGTCAAATACATCAGCATCCACATGGAGCGCAACTTCATGCAAAACCTGCGCTGGCGCGAGGCCGTGGCCCGCGAGAAGTCGGACCCGAGGCAGCCCTACGCCCGCCGGCTGCTGTCGCGCAATGTCCACATTGCCCGCATCGACCTGCCTGAAAGCTCCTCGTGGGCCGGGTGCACACTGGGCGAGCTGGCCCTCGGCGAACGCCACGCCGTCATGGTGGCTGCCCTTGTGCGCGGAACACGGCGCATCAACATCCCCGACGGCCGGACGTGCCTTTACCCTTCGGACCGGCTCGAAGTCATCGGCGACGACGAGAGTCTGCGCCAGCTCTCCGAATCGATGCGCCAGAGCGTAACGCTCCACGAGGCCGACGCCACAGGCCACGAGATGCACCTGCGCCGCTTTACGGTGACAGCCGCCGCGCCTTGGGCCGGACAGACAGTAGCCACAAGCGGGCTACGCCCCCACTTCCGCTGCCTAATCGTCGGTGTGGAAGACAGCGAGGGACAGATCACCCTGGCCGACGCACAAACCCGCCTCGCGGCAGGCGCCACGCTGTGGGCCGTAGGCGAAGAGCCGGACCTGCACCGCCTCATGGCATCGGCGCACACCGGCGAAGCATCCGCTGCGCCCTCCGGCCGCTGAACAACCGCCCTTTGCCGGCGAGACTGCCAGACAAGTACAGCAACGGAGAAAACGGGACGGCCGACAGGAATTACGGGACGGCTGACAGAATGTGCTGTCGCAGCGCCAGGAATGTCCGTCACCCTGATCATCACAAGCCTCAGCTGTGACCGTTTCGTCCCCTCGCCATCTCCATGTATCAAACTGCCGGTCATACGCATGAAGCCGCCCCGAAGACTGCGTCTTCTCATGCGACGAAAATCACGGCAGCCACGCGACGCGGGGCAAACAGTCGAACTGTCGGACCGAACAAGTCGGTAGAAATACCAACTAACAATAGCGAAAAAACGAACAAACAAACAGGCCGCAACCTGACAGCCCGCGGGGTTCTCGTCATTTTTCTGAAAAAAAGTAACGAAATTCACCAACTTAAACGAAAAAGCCCTAACTTCGCTTTCAACATAACAATCCACGGCTCGCCGGCGTCCTCGCGACAATCCCCAAACGCCGACGCCCGACCGGGGACACAAGAAACATCATCAAACTCATTAAACGTTACAGCTATGAAAAAGATGAAAACATTGGTGCTTGCAGCACTGTTGATTTGCGGAGTAGGTTCGACGTATGCCCAAAACCGTGAAAAGGTACGCCTCGGTGTGGAAGTCGGAATGACTGTCAACCGCATCACGAACTACAACAATTTATGGGATAAGAAGGACAACAAGATGGGCTTCGACGCCGGTCTGCGCGTGGACGTCAACTTCACCGACAACATCTATCTCGGCACAGGCCTGCAGTACGTGATGAAAGGCGCCAAAGCCGACGGCCGCGGCTGGGAAGTGAAGTCGAATCCCGGCTACTTGCAAATCCCCATCCACATCGGCTATCGCTATGACTTCAACGAGACCATCGGTATCTTCGGCGAGTTCGGTCCGTTCCTCGCTGTCGGCGTCAGCGGTAAGGACAAATACAGTGAAGACCACTTTGATGCGGATGACGATTTCTTCGGCGACAACGATGAAGGCTACGCAAAGCGCTTCGACATGGGCCTCGGCCTGCACGTGGGCTGCGAAATCATCCAGCACTGGCAGGTGGCTCTCGGCTACGACTGGGGTCTTATCAACCTGTATGACTATCCGGGCGACAAATATCGCAACGGTAGCCTCCGCTTAGGCTTGACCTACATGTTCTAAAACGGGGCATACATTCATAGCCTTTCCCTATTGCGGGGCGACGTTTTCCCAAAGACGCCGCCCCACTTTTTTATCTGCAAAAAAACGTAGGGGCGCCACTTGTGACGCCCGTCGACGGATCGGAATGTCCGAACCGCCATCCGCACCCACCGCGTTCACGAATAATTTCGCCTGCCAGCCGGGCGACATGAATGTCGCCCCTACGATTGGCGGAACGCCGTCACCTGAAAAACGTAGGGGCGCCACTTGTGACGCCCGCCGACGGAACGGCACGTCCGCCCCGCCATCCGCACCCATCACGTTCCCGCATAATTCCGCCTGCCAGCCGGGCGACATGAATGTCGCCCCTACGATTGGCGGAACGCCGTCACCTGAAAAACGTAGGGGCGCCACTTGTGACGCCCGGAACACCGCCCGCTACACTCATCCGCACCACGCGGTATGTGGCCGCCGCTTCTCGCCACGACGGCAACGGGCTTCATAAATGGGAGCCACTGCGGGTATCGACGGGAGACGGCTGACAGGAATTTCTGTCTGTGCGTCAGGATTTTCCGGACGGCTTTCCGTTTTTCCAACATGGCTGACCGTTTTTCAGTTTGCTCCATCCTGCGTTTCGCATCACCTCACTCACAAAAAAAGACCGCCGCACCGGAAACTGTCTGTCGGTGCGGCGGTCTTTGATTCATGCGTCAACCCGTAGAGAATCACTTCGGGTCGAGCGTGCGGGTGATTTCATCAAGCAGGACGGCGTAGTGGGCACGCGTCTCGGCATCGGCGCCGCGCTGTGCAGCCGTGCGCAGGCGCGTCTGCAAGCGTTTGAGTTCGGCGAGAGCAGGCGCTTTCTCTTCCGACGCCATGCTGCTGCCTTTGTAAAGGCTAATGAGGCTACTTACATAGACGCCCTGCAACGCGCGGCGGTAGGACGTGGCTGCTTGTCCGGACCACATTTCCTTGCAGAGCTTGTCGGTCATCGTCTTCAAGTATTCCGACACGGGGAACTCGTCGTTCAGTCCCCGCAGGAAAGACGACGACATCATCCATTGGAGCACAGAATTGCCCATGCCCTCCGTCAGGTTCTGCGGATTGTTGGTCAGGCGCGAGACGAAGCCTTCGGAGCGCAGCCACATGGGTTCGTTGAAGAGCTGCTCGTCGATGAAGTCGAGGGCATCCAGCTGTTTGGCGCGCGGCGTGGGCGTATAGATGGCGCCGGCTTCGTCGATGGTCTTATAGTCGATATAGGTGCCACCCACGTACTTGGACACGTGCAACATGTAGCGGAGGAACTGCGTACTGACTTGGTCGTACATCTCGCCGAGGTTGCTGCCGTAAATGTCGTTGCCTTCGTAGGTCCACTGGGGCAGCTGCTTCATCATGCGTTTGAGGTTGAGGATGCCGTAGTGGCTGGCCTTGACGGCATCGTCGCCGAGGTCCTCGGTCTGGCAGCGCGGGTCTCGGTAACGGTTGGTCTCGCCGTCGCCGAACCAGAGGCGACGGTTGCCGTTGAGGTTCTCCTTAACAAGTTTTTCGAGTTCATAGTGGTCGCTCTCGCTGTCATAGGCGTCGAACATCGGCGTGTAGCCCCACTGGATGGCCCACTTGTCGTAGTCGCCGATGCGCGGGAAGATCCCCACGCGGCTGATGCCATCCTCGGGTTGGGCCACGTAATTAAAGCGAGCGTAGTCCATGATCGAGGGAGTGTGTCCGTTTTTCTCCACCCAAGCCTTGGAACGCAGGCTGTCGACGGGAACGGTGCTGCTCGACCCGAAGTTATGACGCAGTCCGAGGGTGTGACCCACCTCGTGCGAGGAAACGAAACGGATAAGGTTGCCCATGAGTTCCTCGTCGTACTTCATCTTCTGCGCGGCCTCGTCGATGCTTCCGGCTTGGATCATGTACCAATCATGAACGAGCTTCATCACGTTGTGATACCAGCAGATGTGGCTTTCGAGGATTTCGCCCGAACGGGGGTCGTGCACGTTGGGGCCATAGGCGTTCTCGATGGGCGAGGCCAGGTAACGGATGACCGAATAGCGGGCGTCCTCCATGCTCATGGTGGAGTCATTCTCCGGCCATTCCAAGGCGTAAATAGCGTTCTTGAACCCGGCTTTCTCAAAAGCCACCTGCCAGTCGTTGACGCCCTCGATGAGGTACTTGCGCCACTGCTTGGGCGTAGCGGGGTCGATGTAGTAAACGATGGGCTTCTTCGGCTCGACGAGCTCACCGCGCTTCATCTTCTCGGCGTCGGCCGAGTCTTTCGGTTCGAGGCGCCAGCGCGTGATGAAACGGCGCGGCTCGACGCGCTGCTGGTCGTCGGAAAAATGGGTGTAGCTGTCGGCGAAATAACCGACGCGCGGGTCGAAATAGCGAGCCAGCATGGGCTTTTCAGGCAGCAGGACGAACGACACGTTCAGACCGATGGTGGCGCGGCCCGTGGCGCTGGTGGCGATGAGTTTGGGCGTGGCAGCGCTGGCGAACGTCTTGGTCGTGCGAATCTCGGTGTTGAGGGGGAACGTCTTTATCGTGTCGATGTACGACTGGTCTGCCAGCATGGCCGACAGTCCCCACTCGCGTTTATAATAGGCCGGAAGGCCGACAGCGACGTTGTCATCGTTGAAAAACTTGGTGACGTTGATTTTATACTTGCCGCCAGCCGACGATTCTATCTTAAAGGCACCGATGACGGGGTTTTCGTTGCTGATGACGATAGCCTTGTTGATGGCGTCGGTCGAATCGGCCGCATTGACGAGCAGGTCGGCGCGCAGAAGGAGTGTCTTGCCCGACGGCGCTTTCTCCCAGTAAACAGTTTGCTGGTTTACTTGCTCGCCGGCAAACTTACCGCAGTTCGCGGGCGTCGCCGTGAAGCGCGTTGTGGTCAGGAACTTACGCCCGACGAGCGAATCGGGCACTTCGAAGAACCAGTTGTCTCCACTCTTCGTCACGTTGAAGAGTCCTTGACGCGTAACATCCTTGGGTTTGGCGACGGCGGTCGTTTTGTCTGTCTTTTTTTTCTTTTTCCGTGCATCGGCGGGGACAGCGACGATCAGTCCGGCCGCGAGCATTAACAGTAAGGCTTTTTTCATAGACGGTTGTTATGTATTATTATGTGTAGTGACTGTCAGATGGAGGTCAACACCTTGTCGAACGCCTCGTATGACGTGTCGAGCCGGCCCTGCTCGTAGGGTTCGAGCCGCAGGGAGAAGGTGCCGGGGATGTTTTCCAGCGCAAAATAGTACTTCAAAAGAGAGGCCAGGTTGAACGACAGGCGGCCGCCCCGCTGCATGAGGAGCAGGCAGTACTTCCGCGTGAGCAACACATCGTCGAGGGCTTTCAACTGCCGGAAGAGCAAGAAACAACAAGGACGGCTATCAGCGCGGAAGAGGTAGGGAACGCGGGTTGCGGGTTCGACGCCGAACACATCGAGCAGGGAGTTGGCTTCCTCAGGCGTACGGAGCAAGGGCAGGAAAGCTTCGATCGTCTTGCGACGATCGACAACGGTAGCGTCGGTCGTAGCAAAGCGACGGAAGCCGCTGTGGCTGAAATCAAGACGCCCGGCCTCATAAAGACGACAGCCAGCTTTAAGGAACGTGCCCAGATAAGCTTTCGGATCGTGCGGCACGACTACCGCAAACACGTCCCAATAGGTTGTCGCATCAAGCGTGGGCAACAGGACCTCACCCAGCAGGTAACCGGCTGTGCGGCGGTCGGTCGCGTTCAGGCCATCGAGGCAGGCAAGCAGCCCGTCGGAGTCCGCAGTCGCCAGATAGCTGCCCAGGCGTTCTTGAAGAGCCGGATTATGACGTCGGAGGTTACTCATCTCGTTTCACGAGCAGGACCACATTTTCCACGTGGTGTGTTTGGGGAAACATGTCAACGGGCTGGACAGCCTCAACCTTATAGGCAGCGTCGAGCAATTGGAGATCACGCGCCTGAGTGGCCGGGTTACAACTTACGTAAACAATGCGGCGCGGCGCGGCCAGCAGGATGGTGCGGACCACGTCGGCATGCATCCCGGCGCGCGGCGGATCGGTGATGACGACGTCGGGCCGCCCGTGTTCAGCCACGAACTCCGGCGTGAGCAGGTCTTTCATGTCGCCGGCAAAGAAAGCAGTCTTCGCTTCCAGCCCGTTAAGCTGCGCGTTCACCTTAGCGTCTGCAATGGCTTCCGGTACGTACTCAATGCCTATGACTTTGCGCGCCTGGCCGGCCACGAAGTTCGCAATCGTTCCCGTCCCTGTGTATAAATCGT
The DNA here is from genome assembly GCA_000431275.1 of Prevotella sp. CAG:755. Taxonomy (GTDB): domain Bacteria; phylum Bacteroidota; class Bacteroidia; order Bacteroidales; family Bacteroidaceae; genus Alloprevotella. The sequence continues at coordinate 9,742 of HF989215.1, forward strand.
AGACGAGCTCTCCGCCCGTCAGGCCGGCGAAGCGACGCGCCACCTTGTAGAGCTCGTAAGCCTGATCAGAGTTAGTCTGATAGAAACTCTTAGGACCGACCTTGAAGCGCAGGCCTTCCATTTCTTCGTAGATAAAACCCGTGCCGCTGAACGTAATGACATCAAGGTCGCCGATAGTGTCGTTGCACTTCAGGTTGTTGACGTAAAGCAATGAGGTCACTTCCGGGAACGTGTCGCGCAGGTAGGCGAGCAGCTCCATGGCTTGCTCACGTTCGGACTCTTCCCGCCAGCAGAATTGCATGAGCAGCATCAGCTCGCCGGTGGTCGACGTGCGGATCATCATGTTCCTGAGCAGTCCCTGTTGCTGCCGCAGGTCGAAGAAGGTCAACCCGTGAGCGAAAGCATAGTCGCGGATGCCGTTGCGTAAGCGGTTGCAGACATCGTCCATGAGGCGGCAGCAATGGATGTCGAGTATCTTGTCGAACGCGCCGGGGATGTGGAACCCTACGGCATTCATGTTGTCGAACGTCTCGCCCGAGGCAATCTGCTCAGCGGTGAGCCATTTCTTGTTCGAGAAGCCGAACTCAAGCTTGTTGCGGTAGGCGCGCGTACGACGACTGCCCAAGATGGGCGAAATCGGCGGAAGCACGACCTTTCCTATACGGGTAAGGTTGTCCACCACTTGCTGCTGCTTATAGCGGAGCTGCTCCTCGTAAGGCAGGCACTGCCACTTGCAACCGCCGCACACGCCGAAATGTTCGCAGAACGGCTCGGCGCGCTTCTCGGAGTAGTGATGGAAGCGCACGGCCTCGGCCTCGGCGTAGTGATGCTTCTTCCGCTTCACTTGGAGGTCGACCACGTCGCCCGGGACGACATAGGGAACGAAAACGACAAGGTCGTCCACGCGCGCCAAGGCCTTGCCTTCGGCGGCGACGTCTGTGATGGTGACGTTTTCGAGTATGGGGAGTTCTTTCTTCTTACGGGCCATGTTCTTTAATGGTTATGACGGCAAAGTTAAGGATAAATGCAGTAGCCTCCAAACAGTGCTCTCATTTAACGTCCGAGTCTTTCATAAAGCAAGGAGACAAGCCGCGGGACGGCATAATCGCCGCGCCGCGTTTCGGGCACACGGACGAAGCCTTCGGGCACTATATCGAGCGAGGGAAGGCTGAGTTGATAAAAATCCGCCAGCAGCACGCGGTGGGTCAGGACATGACGGACGCCTTGCGCCACACACCGCCAGACGCCACGCGACGGCATGAACGGTACGAGTGGCGCTGCGGCCAACACTTCGGATTCGGCCGGACGGTGGTCGAACTCGACAAGAAGGGGCTCGTAGAGCCCTGCCCAGATGTCACCGGCCGGACGACGGTGGAGCAGGACGTCGCCCGAGACATATATATATATATAAGCGATGAAACGTTCGGCCACCTGCGTTCTCCGGGCCTTTACGGGCAGCTCATCCACACGGCCTGTCCGCAAGGCCTCACAGCCAGGAGCCAGCGGACAAGTCCCGCACTGCGGCGCACGGGGCAGGCATTGCAGGGCGCCGAAGTCCATGACGGCTTGGTTGTAGAGCCCCGGCCGACGGCGGTCGAGCAGACTGGCGGCCAAGTCGGCAAAAGCGCGGCGGCCGGACGTCGTGTCGATGGGCGTCGAAAGGCCGAAGTAGCGCGAGAGGACGCGATAGACATTGCCGTCGACCACGGCGTGAGGCAGGCCGTAGGCCATGGAGCAAATGGCCGCCGCCGTGTAGTCGCCCACACCGCGCAAGGCACGCACACCGGCGTAGTCGGCCGGAAAGCCACCCTGCGCCACCACAGCGCGGGCAGCCGCGTGCAGGTTGCGGGCGCGGGTGTAATAACCCAGTCCCTGCCAGGCGTGCAGCACATCGTCTTCGGTCGCAGCAGCAAGGCGTTCGACCGTCGGGAAACGCTCCATGAATCGCATGAAGTAGTCGTAGCCTTGCGCCACGCGCGTCTGCTGCAAAATAATCTCCGACACCCAGATGCGGTAGGGGTCGTGCGTGCCGCGCCACGGAAGGTCGCGTCCGTGGGAGGCGTACCACGTTTCGAGAGCGGCGGAAAAAGGATGAATGTCGTTATCGGCCATAGATCCGGACGTCGTAACAGAAAAATGTCCCACGCCGAGGACGGCGCAGGACGGTATGGTCAAAAAGGCTACCGCTCAATGGAAGAGGCGGATGCGCTGCTCCTCTGAGAGTTTGCAGATCAAGAGGATGTCGTCCTTCTCCACCACGACGTAGCCGTCAAGGCCTTGGACAACCACTTTCTTCTCCTGCGTGGTGTGGACAATGCAGTTGTTCGTCTCATAGAGGTCGATGTTCTCGCCGATGCAGGCATTGCCGTGGAGGTCCTGCTTCACCTGCTTCCGCAGGGAACTCCACGAACCGAGGTCGCTCCACCCGAACGAGGCGGGATAGACGAAGATTTCCTCAGCCTTCTCCATGATGGCATAGTCGACGGAGATGTTCTCGCAGTTGGGGAATTCACGGTTGATGGCCTCCTGCTCGCCGTCCGTTCCGAAGACGGGCATGAGCTCTTCGAAGATGCGGGCCATCTCGGGACAGTAGACGCGGAACGCATTGACGATTGTGTTCACACTCCAAACGAAGATGCCCGAATTCCAGAAGTAGTTGTTTTGCTTGATATACTCCTGCGCCACTTCAAGGGCCGGTTTCTCCTTGAAAGAGTCGACCCGGAAAATGTTCTTCTTCCTCGAGGACGAATAGCTCAGGTCGCCCTCGATGTAGCCGTAGCCGGTCTCGGGACGGTCGGGGCGGATGCCGAGCGTGACGATGGCGTCGGTCTCGGCCGAGAACTCCATGGCCTCGGTGATGGCGGTCTTGAAAGCGTCGATGTCAGCTACGACATGGTCGCTCGGCGTGACCACGATGTTCGCCCGGGGGTTGATTTTCTTGATGCGCCAGCTCACATAGGCGATGCAGGGTGCCGTGTTGCGGCGGCAGGGCTCGAGGAGGATGTTTCCCTCTGGCAGGTCGGGCAACTGCTCCCGCACGAGGTCGTGATAGGCAGCCGAGGTGACCACCCATACGTTCTCGACAGGCACTACGCCGCTGAAACGGTCAGCAGTGAGCTGCAGCAGGGTCTTTCCACACCCCAAGACGTCGAGGAACTGCTTCGGGCGCTCCTCGCTGCTCAACGGCCAGAACCGGCTTCCTACTCCGCCGGCCATGATTACCAAGTGATTATTTTTCATAATAGGCTAAGTTTTGTTACAGTTTCATTTGCGTTTCATGACGCCCTCGATGACGAGGTACACCTTACTTTCCGACGCATTGGAGGCGACCGTGATCGTCTTGTGCATCTTTCCGGTGTTGCGCCCCTTGCCGTCGTACGTCACGGTGACGCGCCCGGTCTTTCCGGGGAGGACTGGTTCCTTCGTATAGTCGGCCACGGTGCATCCGCACGACGTGTGGACTTGATGGACGACCAAAGGTTCGTCGCCGGTGTTCTTATACGTAAACGTGAAAGTCACGGGCTTTTCGTCGGTAAACGTGCCGAAATTATGAGACTTGGCGTCGAACGTGATTTCGGCGTCGGCCCACGCCGTGGCCGCACAGCACAGGAAAGCGGCCAGCAGACTGAAAAACTTTTTCATAGGTCTGTTAAAATTGATAGTACCGGGCAAATATACGCATATTCTTCCGAAATCGGACAACGTCGTCCCACAAATATCGCTCACTTTTTTCACGACCAGCAAGCTGCCGTGGAGTGTCCCGGGCTTGGCCGGCCGGCGTCCTGACAGGACACCGCGCCCACCCCCGCCCGCACAAGCGGTTTGAGAGACGCACTGCGGGCGCCGCCCGGCCTGTCCATGCGTCACGTCACGGCTTATGGCGACTGCGGGCCGCCGTCCTGACTTTTCCGGACGGCCGACAGGAAATCGCAGCGCAGTGACAGAAAATCCTGTCAGCCGTCCCGCCCGTCCAGCCCCGGATTCCGGGACACTGCCGGGACAGCCCGACCGAAAGATAGCCTCCGGCGAGGCCGACGGTCGGGCAAATTGTCGTAACTTTGCACGGCGACAAGAAATCCGAATGGTAAAACAGAACCCGACTCCTTACGGAGAAAAAGAAACCGTCATCCTCGGCATCGACCCGGGCACGAACGTGCTCGGCTACGGTGTGCTGAAAGTGACAGCCGGCCGCCCGAAGATGGAGGCTATGGGTGTCATCGACCTGCACAGATGTGCGAGCCCGTATCTGAAACTGGGACGCATCTACGAGCGAGTAGCGGGCGTCATCGACGCCTTCCTGCCCGACGAACTGGCCATAGAGGCCCCTTTTTTCGGAAAGAACGTGCAAAGTATGCTCAAACTGGGCCGGGCGCAGGGCGTAGCCATCGCCGCCGCCATCAGCCGTGACGTGCCCATCCATGAATATGCCCCACTGAAAATCAAAATGGCCATCACGGGAAACGGGCAGGCCAGCAAGGAGCAAGTAGCGGACATGCTGAAGCGAGTACTGCACATCGGCGAGGAAAGCCTTGTGCCCTATCTCGACGCCACCGACGCGCTCGCGGCGGCCTACTGCCACTACCTCGAACAGACCCGTGCTGCCCGCTTAGGGCACGCCGGCGGAGGCGCCCGCTCGTGGGCGGAATTCGTACGCCAGAACCAGAACCGCGTGAGCCGCCCGACGCCGACGCGGATAACGCCTGAACTATGCAAAAAGTTATCGAAATAAAGGCAGGCGTCGCCCGGATGCCGCAGTTCCGCCTGGCCGAACCGGCAGACATAACCATTGAAGCGGGCGAACAAGTAGCCATCGCCGGCCCGAACGGAGCCGGAAAATCGCTCTTGGTCGACCTCATGACGGGAGCCAGGCCCCTGCTTCACGGCACACCGGCATACGACTTCGGACCCGGACGGAGCACACGCGTCTCGGACAACGTGAAATACATAGCCTTTCGCGATGCCTACGGCGACGGCCAGGAACCGGCCTACTACCAGCAGCGGTGGAATCAGGGCGACGAGACGGTATGGCCCACGGTGAGGGAACTGCTCCTCAAAAGCCGTACGACCGACACAGAAGACTGCGCCCCGCTTTGGACATTGCTGGGCGTCGACCAACTGCTCGACAAAACTGTTGTCCAGCTGTCGAGCGGCGAACTGCGCCGCTTCCAGCTGGCCCGATCGCTGTGGCCGCTCCCCCACGTGCTCGTGATCGACAACCCGTTCATCGGGCTCGACAAGTCGGCCCGGGCGATGCTGGCCCGGCTCTTGGCCTCGCTGGCTCACAGGATGACGATAGTGCTCGTCGTGGCACGCCCCGAAGACATCCCGGACTTCATCACGCATGTCATCCCCGTCGAGGAATGCACCGTACACCCCAAACAGACACGCCGAGACTACCTGGCCCGGCAACCCAAGGAGCATGAAGGCCTCACAGCCGCCGGACGCGACCGCATCCTCAGCCTGCCGGCCCATGCGGACAACTACATGACGGACAGCGTAGTGGCCTTCCGCGACATCAGCATCCACTACGGCACACGCACCATCCTCGACCGCCTGACGTGGAGCGTGCGCCGGGGTGAGCATTGGGCCCTGACGGGCGAGAACGGCGCCGGGAAATCGACGCTCCTCTCCCTCGTTTGCGCCGACAACCCTCAGGCGTATGCCTGCGACATCGATCTCTTCGGCCGTCGACGTGGCACGGGCGAGAGCATCTGGGATATAAAACGCCACATCGGCTACGTGTCGCCCGAAATGTTCCGTTCGTACAAAAAGAACCTGCCGACAGCGGACATCGTGGCCAGCGGTTTGCACGACACGATTGGCCTCTACCGTCGCATCAGCCCCGAAGAACGCGCCGCGGCCGACCTGTGGATGGAAGTGTTCGGCCTGGACCATCTGGCCGCCCGTCCCTACCTCTCGCTGTCGAGCGGCGAACAACGGATGGCACTCCTGGCCCGTGCGTTCGTCAAAGACCCGGAACTCATCATCCTCGACGAACCTTTCCACGGCCTTGATAACGACAACCGCCAGCGTGCCCGCGACATCATCGAGACCTTCTGCCAGCGACAGGGCAAGACACTCGTCATGGTGACACACTATGAAGAAGAACTTCCGGCCTGCATAGACCACTCCCTGCATCTCCGAAAAAACTCCTAAGTATAACCCTCATTTACATCCCTAATGAAAACAAAACTATACTATACATCGACATCGACGGTCACTGCGGAAAACACGGCCATCGCCCTCGGCTCGGGCGACATGGAAGTGCTGGCAACTCCGGCTCTCGTGGCCCTGATGGAAAACGCAGCCATGGAAGCCGTAATCGAAGAACTCGACGACGAACAGACGACTGTTGGGGCACATATCGATGTGGCGCACCTGCGCCCGACCCCCATTGGCGAGACAGTGCACGCCACAGCCGTGCTGACGGCAGTCGAGGGGCGTAAACTCACGTTCAGCGTGAAAGCCGAAGACGGTCACGGAGTCATCGGCGAGGGCACGCACGTGCGCTACATCGTCGACCGCCACCGTTTCCTCGGCAAACTGAAAAAACAGGACTGACTCCACACCGCTCGCAACGCAGCCACAAGATGCACGCCATACAGATAAAGCGCATGGACTGCACCTGCGGACGAGGGAAGAGACAGCCGCTGCCTTTCCCTCACTTTCCACCAGGCCTGAGGAAGCCAGCCTCACCACCCGCCAACTACAAGCAAGATCAAGGGTACAACGGCTGAAACATTCAACCGCCTGCCAGCGACACACAAAGCATCAACAACACACTCCCTGCGCTTGCCAGAGCTTTTGCAAACGCAGGGAGTGTCCCGTCTGCCGCAGCGATAGTTTTCATGTCGCAGCGACCCAATTTTATTTACACAATATATACTTTATTCCACCAATGGTCTTGCATCTTGGTTTATCCAGTCACAAAGAGCGCATCCGACGGATGCACTCCCATTATGGTTTGCCCTGATGTATTACAAAATAAATTAAGGCTATCCCGAAACGAAGAAAACCTTCAATAGTTATTCTGCACAATCATGATAGTTACTATACATCTCCAATATAACTGATTACACCTTTTCAGAAACTTCCGAGAAATCTGCAAATGCGATAACATCTCCTTCTGCATCTATTATTGTTTGTGTACTACCCGTATAAACGCAATAAGAGCCTATTCCCAGCATTTCACATACATTCTGCATTACGGTTTCAGCTTTTATGTGTTTCTCACTTTGAAAAGTTATGTGTATTCCATGAAACCAATTGCCACTGGTAAGTGTGGCATAAAACTTCCACACTGCGTCCTTAGCGGACAGATAATTAAGTAATTCATTGAGTCTTATTTCATCCGAAGGCATTTCTACGCAATACCCGTCACCAAAATACGAAGAGAAATCCTTGATAGTAAGCAGTCCAAAAGTCATACAGTGTTCAATCGTTTTTCTATCAGCCATGACAATGTCGAATACTCATCATTATGCAGCAGTTGTTCCAAGCGTCTTTTTCCTATACGTCTGTCGCATACATGTAAGATGGGGATTAACTTAAATCTGTCGTTGAACTTGTGCGTTAGAAGTTCATTAACTGGGCAATCCACATATTCTTTTATCAGACGGGAAAATCTTTTGGCTTCATCATAAAAATACCAATCATTCTCATCCATGAAGTTTTTAGGGAAATCCCATATAATCTGTTTCCCGATAGTCACCCAAAATCTTGGTATCGGTATGCACTGTCCAATGTCATACGCGCAACAATGTATCTGAAAACCTATTTTCGGTTCTATGACACGATATAAAGCCGATTGTAATGTGCTCCAATGTTTCATCTACTTTACGATAATAAAGCCAGTATGCCTGCACAAACCAATGCCACTATCAACCAAAATATGAATGACAGACAGCCTGATATTGAGTCTATGATTTTATCAAGGAGTTACGTTTTGTGTTACTAAAAAGCAAGGAGATGCTATAACACCTCCTCACTTTTTAGTAAAAGTACTGCCTATTTCAGTCTTTCTACTGCAAAATAAGAAGTAGATACCGAAACGCCTTTTATCTCAATGCCTAATTGAGTCTTGAAAGCTTCCAAAATTGTTTTAAGTTGTGGTGAGTTTGTGTTTTGTTCAACACATTGTACACTCATGCCTTTTGCAATTTTCCCAGCAATGTTTTGTTTAGCTGTTACTTTGAATGCGTAAGCCATAACTTTAAGAATTTAGGAATTAAACATTAAGTTGATAAGTATCCGAGACACGTTCCCAGACACATTTATTTTCTTGAACTGATTTTTCCCTATTAAGGCGGAACACTCCCACGAAGCGGTAGAAACAGAAGCCTAAATCATCCTTGTAGCGTAAGAATGTTATTCTTGTTTCTTCAGGAGCGGAAAGCCATTGTTTCAGATGTGCCGCACGTTTGTCCTCCGCTTTCGGATATTCGTAGATAAACATTCCATCCTCTGAAAGTTCGTTGTGCCAAAGGCGGTGTTCTGTGTTCGGCCACCAAACTATTTCGTGCTTCTTGTTGGGAACGGCAGCACCCGAAGCACGCAGGAAACCACGGTGTTTGGCTTTTGTACCGAACACTTCCGCAACTTCCTCCGTGGTACGCAGGCACTTATTGTCTTCTACTTTCAAATAGCCTTTGTTTCGATGGTATTCAACGGTGAGCGTGCTTGCATCATCCCACGGTTTGAACTTGTCGCCGAGTTCCGAAATACGTTGCTTGATTAGTTTTACGACATCCGTTACTTGACGGTGGATTTCTTGAATGTCATTGTCACAGTCTATGACGATAGGTTTGGAGTGTGTTACACTTAGAATTTCCTCATTGCGGATTTTATCAACCGCTACATTGTTTTTATGAAAAGGCTCGTTGATTTCAATGAAGATATTGAGTTGAGGTAGGTACAAGTCCGCAAGCGCATACTTGTCTTGCGTTCTTCTGATGTATTGTTGGATGACAAACTTCACGCGGTTGTCATCCAACTGGTGCCATATCCGACTTATGACATAGGATTCCGTCTTTTTCTTGCCAATCTTGGCAAACAGACGTTCCATATATTCCAACTTGTAATCCATATCTTTGGGCTTATAAGGTTTATACCATAGTGTTGTTCCTGCAAACGGAGCAAAAGAAAAAGGACACAGCCTTGTCTTTTCACTCATTCTCTTAGCTGGGTTCTGGTAAAACCTTCATCGTCAAATAAGGAAAGGGAATGATATACCAGATTACCCAGAGAAATGTGAATCCTTAAAATAACAACAATCACTAGCTCATTCCAACGAGTGAGTTAGTGATTTTTTATTGATATGAGTTTCTATTTCTGATATATTTATAGTAAAAACATGCTATTTTTGTTGTCATAAACATGTTTTTGTAGTATATTTGCGTTATTACCAACTTATAAATCAGGACGAAAAAATGAATACGAAAAAAGATAAGAACATATTGAATGAAACAATAATCAACGGCAGCCGAGTCTATGTTGAAAACGGGGAAGTCAAAACCGTGCTTAGTGAGGGAATCCAAAAGACTGGATATATGACGGTGGAAGAAGCACGTAAAATCGGGCATGAGATAATTAAGAAAGAATATCAATTACCATGAAATATGTTATACAGAAACAGGTTGCATACAAGATAAACACTTTCTATCACAATGTTGCGAAAAAGTACAAACATACTTATTCAGAAGAAATGATGCATAAAAATCTTGATAATGCGTTCAATTCCATTTATAAGATAGAGAATGGCTTGCTGAAACGAAAGCCTACGATTTCCAGATGGAACGGCTTGTTTATGGCCAATGCAGGGAAATGGTATTTTGCTTACCGAATCGAAGGCGATACAATATACGTTGAGGATGCCTGCCATGCGCAAAACATGCACGAAGTGCTTCTAAGAAATCGTATCCGTCGAATTGTATTGGAGTGCATCAGGGAGTTAAATGTACAGGCATAAATTCACAGTCATTGCGGACTCCATTGGCAGCATTGACTTTCAAGGTCTGGATTTTGAGAAGTTGGAGGAACTAAACCAAAGATGAATCCCATTGGAAACTATTGAAACGTCCGATTACCAAAAGTTTTCGGACGTTTTTATTTGATTATGTTAATTCTTGACTCGAAATTTAGATGTTCAAAGAATAATTGCTAATTTTGTACCCACATTATATATTAGAGTTTATACAGAATAAGAAATAGGGTAATTGAAAATCATCATCCTAAAACCTTATTCGATATATTGTCTATTTATTATGTGCAAATTTAAAAGCGGAGATAAAGTGAAATTGGCTAGCGATACTGAAGCAAATACGCCAATGACAGTGGATTGCTATTCTTCTGAAGACTCAAGTCTATCAGAAGCAAAATTATTTTGTGAAGAATTTGATAATAACCTTGTTAAATGTGTATGGAGAGATAAGCAAGATATCCCCCATACAGAATATTATAATGAATCAGCTTTAATATTAGTTGAATAATTCGGATTTATGGTATTCTGAAGATTGATATTTTGAAAAGTGTCAATCCAAAGATTTTTATAGCAACTAAATTAGTATTTTTAGCATTGCTTTGTCCGATACCAATATGCAAGATTGCTGTTGGCGTGTTGAATCCAAGTATTGTTTTCATAATCGTATAGCGTTTATATACAATTATAATAGCTTTGGCTAACTCTTAAATCAACCCTTTTATCCAACATTTTTCACATCAGCATAACGGAATATTCCAATGGAGCGTTTGAACATCATTCTGAAACGCTCGCTTTCGGACTGTTCCCGTGAATTGTAGCGAAACACTGCTTCATCCACATACCTTTGGAGATACTTTGCAGAAACAAAGTGGTAGATGCCAAAGATGGCACGTTTCAATTGCGCCCAGAAGCCTTCAATGGTGTTGGTGTGCTTGTCACCATCCACGAACTGTTTCGCTCTGTGATTGACGACTGAATGGTTGTATTCACTCTCAACAAGAGAATTGTAACCTATATATTCGTCAGTATAGATGCGAGAGCCATCCTTTACGAATTGCCTAATGATAGGCATCAATGTCCTGCCTTTCGTATCTTGGGTTTTCATGGCAACAATGTTACCGTTTCTCTGAGCCATTCCGAAGATGGGTGTCTTGGTCTTTAAGGAACGGCCTTGCGTACCTTCGGTTTTCTTGCTTTCGTGCTTGTTCTTCTCGTTGCCACCGATATATGCCTCGTCACACTCCACATCTTCTGACAGTTCGATAGAATCGTCTTGGCTGTAAAGAGAACGCACCTTGTGCAGGATATGCCAAGCCGTTTTCTGCGTGACATTGATATCTCTTGCCAATTGGTGAGAAGAGATTCCTTTTTTATGGGAAGATATGAGGTACATTGCAGAGAACCATTTCACCAAGGCAATCTTGGTGTTCTCAAAGATTGTTCCGACAAGGACGGAAAAGTTGTTCAGGCACTCTGGGCAGCGGAATCTGCCGTCAGGACGTGCATTGCAATGATGGTGTCCGCAATAAGGACAAACCACGTCATCGCCCCATCTCTGTTCCTTTAAGAACTGCATACATGTTTCATTGTCCTTGAAGTAGGTTATCAAGGAAATCAAGTTGTCAAATATTTCTAATCCAATCATAATCGTATGTATTTATCATAACGCTGGCTAAAGTACAGATCCTTTTTTAACAAACCAAATGTTCTAGCGATCTTTAGCTTTAAATACCATACGATATCACATGGAAACTTGAAATCCTCGATATTTATTGCTATATTAATGCTGGGTCAGCAGGTATATCATTCCCTAAGGAAAAGCAGTCTGCGCCCTTTGCAGGGTACAAACCTACCTTTCGACTTATCATTTGGACGATGTGCGTAAATTTACCAGATTCAGCTAAGCCAAATAACTTGTCTACAAGTCGCTTGCAATATATCTTCTAATTTCTTGTGTCTGTTTCTTAAACCTCCTTTTTACTTTGTTTTGACTACAAAACTAAAGAAAAAGAGCGAATTAGCCAAAGAAATCCGAGACAATTCGCAGACTGCTGAACAAATTTAGGAACAATGTCCTACATATATAAGTTATAAGCATAAAAAAGTCCAACCATACATGAGCATGATTAGACTTTCTTGTTCGTTTGAATTTAGATTATCCGATAACCCTCCAACAAGGTAATAAATGCCTTTTATGTCTCGTTTGATATGATTCTAAAATCCCTCTATCGAGTTCTAGCGGTAACCCGTCTACCGATATGCCTGCCGTGCGAGACAGCCTTGTGTCCGTAATTCTCATATAAAGGTGTCATAGACATTCAGGTCGTCTGTAATAACGATTGAGCCTTTGCGCACTTTCTCCTCAATAATAGGAAATAACGTGAATCTCTTTCGCCAACAGACAACTGCTTATCTTTCTTGCACGAGAGGAACAGACAAATCGCATAGAACCACTTTCTAAGCGGCAGCCCCCCCCTCAAACATCGTTCCATGTCTCACTATGCACCTACAACGACAGTCCTTGAACTTGTACATCCCTTTGCCCCCATTCTGAGTATGTTTGTAGTAATGCTCGGAGATAGAGCCGCAATGCGGACAGATTGGTCTTCCATTCCAGCGCATATTCTCCCAATATACTCTGCAATCCTCTTCGGTATGCAGCGTATCCATCATCTGAAATAAAGAGAGGAATGTTGCCGTATTATTCATTGATTGATTTTTGAGAATTATACTCGAAACTGTGCGGAATTTGCATTTCAAATGTTAAGAAAACATTAGGACGTGCATTTTTCTTGGTTTTGTGAAATTGACAAACTTATCGAAATTAGATTAGCATCGGGACCTATACTGCTAAGGGTAAAACCTAATTATACCAAACCGATGACACAACAAAGTATATAGCTGCATTAATTTACCACAACTACGGCTTTCCTAATATGCACAATAGCCATCTCTCTCAAGGAGGAAGTACCATTGCATGAAACTTCTGCATTCCCTTATGTAGACGGCAATATACGACGGACAACTCTCGTATTTCCCGTCTCAACGCTTCACTTCGACGACGGCACAAACGCTTCATAGGTTCCGTCATCAAAAAAAACGCGAATTTCCTTGATTCTTCTTATTGGTTTGTCAATTATATTTACATTTGTCATGCTTTTCACTCTCGTACTACCGTATCCCTCACTCACACCATAAGAAGCACGTACGTTGTACGGTTGTCCACCATGACCGTACGGATGATTTCGCGAAGTCCCTCCGCGTGATTCTCCGGAACGACTACTGTAAACAGCGGAATTCCGATCATTATTGCGAACTTCCCGAACTGCAAAATCTGGGGCAGCGTGGACTTCATCTGACACCACTTCTCCTGCAAGAGAACCAACTCCGACCGTCCCCGTACCGGCATCCTGCGGAAATGTAAAAGCAGCCTGTCGATCTCCTCCGGATTCGGGAACAGCATCCAACGTGGCACTCTGCTCCACATCCGTTGCAAGCGCATCGTCACGGATGCCATCAGCACGCACTGACACGACAGAGTTTTCATCTCCGCCGAACGGTTTCCCTGTCAAGGGATTCACACCATCCTGACCGGCCGGGGGAACAAACATGTCACCCTCCCCAAACATCAACCAACTGACATTGACAACCGGAAAGGCACGATGAATAGCCTGCACATGATTATTAGTCGGATTAGTTCGACCGTTGAAAATACTCGACAAAGAGGCAGGCGACATTTCCAACCTCGCCGCAAATTCTTGCTGGGACAAATTTGCCAGCTCCATTATCTTTCGAATTCTGTCTTTCACTGTGAGAAAATTCATGGGAGTAACTGAAATAGCCACCCCTGTGTTTGATTTTACAAAGATAAAAAATAATTTTCACGCAGCAAAGACGTAAATCGCAAACGTATCTATTAATCTTTTCGTTTGTATTTTTAAATTTTACGCGTTTTTATTTCACAAATTTACAATTGCATTTTGATTTACAAACATATCACTATTCACCCTTGCATATACATGTAGCATCACCTATTATAACAAACTCTTTTTCCTGAGACAGAAGATATTATTTCTCTTCAACGGACTACTTTTACACAGACTAGATTAAAAAACAGATATCTACCGACAAAAGCACCTAAAATTACGACTAGATATATGGCTAATATACTGATTCACACAGGTATACATATTATTCAATTTGCGATTGTATTTATACATTTACATATTCATTTCAGTGTAATTTACCTTCTAACAAAATCTTTAATAACCGCCTTTACGGTTGCAAATGTAATGAAAACAGCTTCCATTTGCGAAATTGTATTTACACATATAACTTCATAAGTGAAAATGTATCCAATTGTAAATGTTATTATCACTTAAAAGGTTTTTACCGAGGCATTACGGCGCTCTATTTGCGTCAGATTCCCGCATTTCCGCCCAAAGGAAAAGACAAAATATCTGAGAGAATCTCACGGATGTTTTTCCGGATAATCTTTTGATATACAACAATATAAACAAAAAGACTGCTAAATAATACACTCACAGAAAAATAAAGTGACGAGCGAAGTAAGTCTATTTTGCCACATTGTATATAGCAAAATAGGAGATTCCGATAGTAGATCCTGATCCCTCTATTGTTTTTACTGTCAATGCGACCACCTTTCTTAGGACGTTGATAGTGAAAACGGGCAATGATTTACATTTTTTCGTCCCATGAATGAGAAAAAGACAGAGGATTTGCGACTTTTGGATGAAATCTTACGTCGCATTTCGGGACTACGACCGGATTTTCATCTTCTGTGAACGATCATTCCGAAGCTGTTCTCCAACCACCGAACGGCCTTTCCGGAAAGAATGAAGCCGCCTGACCACACATTATATATATAGGTACGCTATCGAAAAAGCACGTCGACGGTTCACGAAACACAATCCGCAGTTCCTCTACGGAAACGAGGTGAGCTCCATCTTGCGGTGGCTCACCTCGTTCCCATCCCCCACTCCATCCAGGCTGCGATGGTGTAATCGAAGCCAGAAAACTGTTTGTAAAAAGGGCGGAAAACTCGGCGAATATGCTCGAAAAAAAGGATCCTAAAAGTGTTTAGTTTCCTAAAAAAGGAGCGGGAAAGCCTTGTTTAAGCATTCCCGCTCACAATCATTTTTTTCAAAATTTCAACCTGCTTGGATACCCCGTTCCGCGTTAATGCAAGATGAAGAAAAGTAGTTCGCGCATGACGTCTCCGGCACTCGTGCCTGGATTCCCCACCCCTTTCGTCCGCGCGTCTGCCCGACGGATTTCATGGACGATCTGCATCACTTTCCGGCCATTATATACACGCATGGCTGGAATGACGTTACGACGTACCTGCCAGTCTGGCACGCCCAGCCATAGAGCCACGCCACGCTCCGAACGGTCGGGCGCATAATAGGCCAGCATAAGTTGGGAAAAGAATTTGAAGAGGGTGGAAAGCGTCACAGGCACAGGATTCGCCTTCGGATTACTGTCAAAATAATTGATAATACGGTTTGCCTTCACGACATCTTTTGCAATGATTGCTTCCAGCAGCTCGAAATTATTGAAATCCTTGCTGACTCCGATAAGGGCTTCGACAAGCTCCGGCCGGACAGTCCGTTCGTTTTCGGGCAGTGCGATAACCAGTTTGTCCAGTTCACCCGCCATGCGGTTCAGGTCTGTTCCGACGTAGTCCGCCATCATCGTGGCGGCTTTCGGATCGATGGCCACGCGTTTCCGGCCGAGATAGTCTCGGATAAAGCCAGGAAGCTGGCTTTCATAAAGTTTCTTCGATTCGTAGAGTTCTCCCGTTTTCTCGATAAGCGCAGCCAACTTTTTCCGCCGGTCGAGTACTCCGTTTTTGTAGCATAGGACGAGGACCGTTGTCGGTTGCGGCTTTTGCAGATAGTAGGCTAACAGGTCGAGGTCCTTGACATTTTGCGCCTCCTTCACGCAGACAACCAGTCTGTCGGCTCCCATCGGAAAGCTCTTGGCTGCGCTGATAATTTTGTCCGCACCGGCATCAGCGCCGTAAAGCATGATCATGTTAAAATCACGCTGTTCCGGTGCGACGGCCTGTTCCACCACATAGTCCGCAAGGCGGTCTATGTAGTAACTCTCTGCCCCCATGAAACAGTAGACAGGTTTGAACCGGCCTGCTTGGACGTCATGAATGATTCTTTCGTAGTTTTGGCTTCTCGCGCTGTTCGTGGTTCTCGTGCTCGGCATAGGCTACGCTTTTTCTGGCACAGCTATTTACCAGTCAAACTTCAAGTGGCGCACGGTTTTCCGTTCGTCGATAATTAGGCGTAGGGCTTCGATTCCGATTTTCACGTGAGTGGCGGCATAGGTCTGCGTCACCTGCTTGTCGCTCGCTTCGGTCTTGATGCCTTCGGGCACCATAGGATTGTCAGACACGAGGAGGAGCGCACCGGTCGGTATATGATTATAAAAGCCGCAGGAGAAGAGCGTAGCCGTCTCCATATCCACGCCCATCGCCCTCGTCGTCCGCAGATAGTCCTTGAAATGCTCGTCATGTTCCCAAAGGCGCCGGTTTGTCGTGTAGACCGTGCCGGTCCAATAGTCGTGCTGATTGTCACGCAGGGCGGTCGAGACGGCACGTTGCAGCATAAAAGCAGGCAAGGCGGGAATTTCAGGCGGGAAATAGTCCCGGCTCGTCCCCTCGCCGCGAATACCGGCCAGCGGGAGAATATAGTCGCCAAGCGCTGTTTTCTCCGAGATGCCGCCACATTTCCCTAAAAAGAGGCAGGCCTTCGGGCCGACAGCACTCAGCAGGTCCATGATGAGCGCGGCGTTCGGGCTGCCGATTCCGAAGTTAATCATCGTCATGCCGTCTGCGGTAACTGCCCGCATGTTCGCCCCGTAGCCTACGTGTTCCACGCCGCACTGGTCGCAGAACAGGTCGACATAGTTGTTGAAGTTGGTCAGCAGGACATACTGGCTGAACGCTTCGAGCGGGAGCTTCGTATAACGGACGAGCCAATTCCCGGCTATTTCTTGCTTTGTTCTCATAATCTACGTAATTTTGTCCGCTCTGCAAAAGTAAGAAAATGATTTCATTGAACTTGCCCGCCTATGCGACAAAAACGATGAACGACGGAGGCCGCACCATGATCTACGACTTCCTGCGCCGCCGCTACGTCGCTCTGACTCCCGAGGAGTGGGTCCGCCAACACTTCACCCATTTCCTTATCGAGCACAAGCACTATCCCGCCGCCCTGCTGGCCAACGAAGTCACCCTGCGGCTCGGCACTCAGACACGGCGCTGCGACAGCGTCCTCTACGACCGCAACGGCGGCCGCCCGCGCCTCATCGCCGAATACAAGGCGCCCCACGTAGCCATCACGCAAGCCGTCTTCAATCAAGTCTCGGCCTACAACCTCGTCCTGCGCGTCGACTACCTCATCGTCAGCAACGGTCTGAACCACTACTGCTGCCGCATGGACTACGAGGCGCGACGCCCCATATTCCTGCGCGACATTCCCGACTACCCCGAACTTTGACCCCCGTCAGAGACGACGTCAGCGGAAAGTCAGCAAACGATTGTAAAGGAAGTTCAATCCCGTATAGACACACATGGCCAGCAGTTGGGCCACATACTCGCCCACCCCGACCGTGAGCAGCCCCCGCAAGACGCACCACTGCACACCGTAGCACAAGGCAAAGCCGAGCACGAAAACCGCGGCCTGACGCAGGGCGCAGCCATCACCGGCATGGAACACCCAACGGCGGTTCCACAAAAAGCTGTTCACCACCCCGGCCACGTAGCCGCACAGGTTGGCGCCATCAATGCCTACGCCCAAGGCACGAAGCACGACGTAGACCACGTACGTCACGGCGGTGTTCATCACGCCGACTACAACAAATTTCGCGAGGCGCACGACCTCTTTCCGTTTCTTCACCATTGCTTATTCACACGGAAGCAGCGCCACGCCGCCATCCGGCTGCAAAGGTAGGCAATTCGCCGGCCGCGGCCGTCACCGTCCGGCGAAAAATCCGGCAATCGCCCGCCAGTGGCCCTTCTGACGCTTCAATGCGAGACCCGGCAGCCGGGACTGCGAAACGCCCCGTCCATCGTCATACACAGAAAAGCCACGGCATCAGACCGACGCCCCGCCGGCCGCGACAGAGCGGGCGCCCATTTTCCCGGCCAGCCGTCCCGCCGTTTCTGTCAGCCATCCAGAAATACCTGCCAGCCATCCCGTAAATCCTGTCAGCCGTCTCCCGTCGATGCCCGCAGGGGGTTCATTTATAGAAACCCACTGCCGTCGTGGCAAGAAGCGGCCGCAGCATTCCGCGTGGTGCGGGTGAGTGTAGCAGGCGGTTTTCCGGGCGTCACAAGTGGCGCCCCTACGTTTTTCAGGTGACGGCGTTCCGCCAATCGTAGGGGCGACATTCATGTCGCCCGGCTGACAGACGGAATTATGCGGGAACACGGTGGGTGCGGATGGCGGGTCGGACGTACCGATCCGTCGGCGGGCGTCACAAGTGGCGCCCCTATGTTTCTTGGCGCCAAGACAAGCGGCACTCGGGCAAGCACCGCGAAAATCCTTCGGCTTTTCGCGTGCTTTCCGCTCGTTTGCACTATCTTTGCTCTCTCGATCACTTAAAACTGATGCTTATGAATCGAATTTTTCTCATGCTTCTCTTTTGTTTGGGCAGTGCGATGGGCGTCACCGCCGACGACTTACCCCTCATCCCCGAACCGAAGCGCGTGGTCGCTTCGGCAGGCGCGCCGCTGCGTATGCCGTCCGAAGTGAGTGTGGCTGGGGCGCTCCCGGCCGACACGCTCGACGCACTGCGTCCCATGGCGACCGAACTGGGAATGCGGCTGTCCGGCGAGGCGGACACGGCGCGTGCCACGTGCGTCATCCTTCCTGCCACAGCGGCAGACAGCATCCCCCCGTCGGGCTACCGCCTGCGGGTGACGCCGCAGGGCGTCCGCATAGCGGCCCATACGGTCGAGGGCTGGCGCTACGGGCTGGCCACACTCTGGCAGTTGGCCGTTTGCGGCGACGTACGTCCCGTCGATATCCTCGACTACCCCGGACTGGAATGGCGCGGCGTCATGCTCGACGTCTCCCGCCACTTCGTATCCATGGACTTCCTCCGCAAACAGGTTGACGTGCTTGCGCGCTACAAGGTCAACCGCTTCCACCTCCATCTGACTGACGCGGCTGGCTGGCGTATCGAAATCAAACGCTACCCCCGCCTCACGCAGTTTGCGGCCTGGCGCCCGAACCGCTTGTGGAAAGACTGGTGGAACAAAGGGCGACTCTATTCAGAGGAAGGGAGCGACAGCGCCTACGGGGGCTACTACACGCAAGAGGAGCTGCGCGCCCTCGTGCGCTATGCCGCCGACCGGGGTGTCACCATCGTTCCCGAAATCGAGATGCCCGGCCACTCCGAAGAGGTACTGACCGCCTACCCCGCCCTCTCATGCACCCACGAGCCCTACAAGCAGGCAGACTTCTGCGCGGGCAACGACTCGACGTTCGCCTTCCTCGAAGGGGTTCTCACGGAGGTGATGGACATTTTCCCATCGCCCTACATCCACATCGGCGGCGACGAGGCCGCCAAAGCGTCGTGGCCTTCATGTCCGCGCTGCCAGGCCAGAATGGCACACGAAGGGCTTCACGACGTCGAGGAGCTGCAAGGCTACTTCGTGCGCCGCATCGGTGCATTCCTGCGGGCCCATGGGCGCCATTTGCTCGGCTGGGACGAGATTCTGAGCGATTCGCTGCCGGCCGACGCCGCCGTGATGGTCTGGCGCGATACGGCGTGGGTCGACGACGCTGTGGCTCAGGGCAAGCGCGTCGTCCTCTCGCCCGGCGCGTTCTTCTACCTCGATGCCTATCAGGACGCACCCTTCACGCAGCCAGAAGCCAACGGCGGCTACCGGCCGCTCGACCAAGTCTACAACTTCGACGCCGAGCCCATGTTCGCCAGCTGTCCGGAGATGCTGATGGGCATCCAGGGAAACCTCTGGTGCGAATGGATCCCGACAGAGGCTGACGTCGAACGGATGCTCTATCCGCGCGCCCTTGCCGTGGCCGAACAGGCTTGGACAACCGAACCGGCCCGCTACACCAGCCGCACTACCCCACGCAAGGACTACGCCGCTTTCCGCCGCCGGGCGCTTGTCCAGAACGAACGGCTGCGGGCCGCGGGCGTGCAGGCCTTCGACCTGAAGACTGAGGTAGGCCACCGGCCGGAAGTGTCGCAGCCCGTCGACCACCTGGCCAAGGGCTGCGCTGTCACATACAACGCCCCGTTCAGCCCCTATTACCCGGCCGCCCGCGAGGCCACACTGACCGACGGCCTGCGCGGCGACTGGTCGTACAGCGACGGCCGTTGGCAGGGTTTCATCGCCGGACCGCGCCTCGACGTAACGGTCGACCTCGGCAGCGTCAAGGACATCAGCAGCGTCAAAGCCGACTTCTTCGATGCGCCTGGTGCCGAAATTTTCTGGCCTTCGGAGGTTCGTGTCTCCGTGTCGGCCGACGGACAGGTGTTCACGCCACTCGGCACGGCTGCGGCCAGCGCCGACAGCATCGAACGCTCACCCATCCGCACGTGGGGCTGGACCGGCCGTGCCCAAGGCCGCTACGTGAGGGTCCAGGCACCTGCCGGCGAAAAGAAAGGCTGGATTTTCACTGACGAAATCGTCGTCCGCTGACGGTTACCGCCCTTTCGGACATAAAGAAAACCCCTTGAAGCTCCGGCTTCAAGGGGTTACGTTTTGCAGCCGCTGCATGTTCAGTTTCGCAGTGCTGATGTAACTTTTCACAAAAGGATGGTTCTTGAACTTGGAGGGCGCCTTCTTCATGATGGCTCGGATTTGGTCCGTGATGACAGGGTAACGGTATTGATTACAAATAAGCATGAAAACACCGGGGCCGAGCACGTTGTTATAGTTGTCCTTGATAAATTTCGTTTCGAGCGCCTCGATTTCGTCCGAAAGCGCCTCGGCACGCGGCCTCAGTACGGCAGCGATGGCGTCCGGGTGCATTCCCTCCATCATCATGCGCATCTCTTGATACGAAAGCTCCATGTATTCGTTGTCGAGCCGCTCCTTTTGCCTCAGAAAGTGATAGAGACGGTCATTGAGCGGCCCCCCGCTGACGTGTTGCCCCAAATTGTCGACACGGATGGAGAGGTTGCCATTCTCAATGACGAGGGGCATAAGACTCTCGTTGTCCATGCAGATTTCAGCCATTACGATGGAATCGACCATTCCCATGAAGCTGAATTTCCCGTGTATCACCTCGCACGAGTCGATCCGGCTCATGTCGCTCCCGCTCACCACCTGCAAGTACAGCATCCGTCCGTCGAACGAATTGACCGACGAGTTGCCGGCTATGTTATACTGCTCTGCGCACGAGGCCAGCGACAGCAATGATGCTAAGAAACATAGAATTCTTGTCATGTGCTCACGTCTCGTTTTCGGTAGCGCAAATATACTACGTAATTGCGAAAGGAGGCACGGACGCAGTGCGGAGAAAAACGGGAAATAGATTTTTTTGTGATTTCGCAGGGACAAGTGTAAAAAAAACGGCGCCTAATTTCACAATTCAAGCGCCGTTTTTCACAATTTGGGGGATGTGCCTGTGTCAATGGCGTTCCGAATCGCGTTGCAGTTCGGAAGCGATGCGGAACGAAGTGTAGACTTGGTAGATCGCCGCGATGGTGAGCAGCACAATCCAAGTGTCGCCGCGCAGCGGGCCGACACGCAACACGTTCATGAACATCAGCGGAGCCACAAGGAGCAGCAACACCGCGCTGAACAGCTGCTGGCGGCGCAGCCGGCGCAAGACGAGATTGCGCCCGTCGTAGCGCGAGAGCATCTGCATACTGGCGAAGCACACAGCGCCTACGCTGTACACATAGGGCGATATGGGCGTCAGGGCGGGGATAGAGTAAATGAACGCGCCCGCCGCGAGGAGTAAACCGCCTACGCCATAAATCAAGTCTTTCAGTTTACCGGGCTGTTTCATCGTTCGTCTGGTTTTCTCGGATGACGAAAACGTCCTCGTCGGCCGTCTTCATGAAATACTTCTCACGGGCAATCTTCTTGATGGCGTCGGGATTGTTCTGCAACTCGCGCAGACGGCGCGTGTCCTCGGCGTACATGCGCTGATAGCGGCTGATGTCGGCTTTCAGTTCACTGATGCGCTCTTTGTGCAGACGGCGATTCCAAAAGCTGTTGGGGTCAAGAAAACCGACGACAGCCACGAAGATGGCAATGGCCCAGAAATACTTATGACGCCAGCCGTAGCGCAAGAATCGGGTAAACTTACTCATGGTTCATGCAGGGATTGTGTTGTTTTGTCGGCAAAGGTAGTGCAAACGAGCGGAATGGAGGGAGAAAAGCCAAAGGATTTTCGCGTCTCCATGACCGAGTGCAGCCTTACCTTCTGTAAAGGTAGTGCAAACGAGCGGAATGAGACACGAAAAGACAAAGGATTTTCGCGGCCCCATGACCGGATGCGGCCCACATTCCACGGAAACATTGGGAACAGACCGGACGGGGAGTTCTTCTGCCAGCCGTCACGTGGTTTCTGCCAGTCGTCTGGAAAATCCTGTCAGTCATCCCGCGATTTCTGTCAGCGCAACCGTATTTTCCGTCAGCAGACCGGATTCCGGCAGTCGCCTCGGCCACCGCACGGAGGAGGCTCAGGCCATGTCGTGACGCATCATGCGGAATTCCGCCAACTGCTCATACTTCGTACCCGGACGGCCGTAGTTGGCATAGGGATATATGCTGATGCCGCCGCGTGGTGTGAAAAGACCGGTCACTTCTATGTAGCGCGGTTCCATCAGGCGCACCAGGTCTTTCAGGATAACGTTCACGCAATCCTCATGGAAGCCGCCGTGGTTGCGGAAGCTGAACAGGTAGAGTTTGAGGCTCTTGCTCTCGACCATGCGGCAGTCCGGGATGTACGAAATCCGGATTTCGGCAAAATCGGGCTGGCCCGTGATGGGGCAGAGGCTCGTGAACTCAGGACAGTTAAAGCGCACCCAATAGTCGTGGCCTGGGTGCTTGTTCTCAAACGTCTCGAGCACGTCGGGGGCGTAGTCCGTAGGATATTGGGTGGTGCGCCCGAGGGCGCGCAGGTTTTCATCTGTACGGTTGTCCATAGCGAGGGAAATGGATAGAGGTTAATAGATATAGACCGGAGCTTTGCGGCGCTTGAAGTTACGGGCGAGCGCAGGCGCAAACGGAGTGGTGAACGTGCGTGCTCCCCGCGGACAGCCTTTCACACAGGCACAGCAGCGGATGCAGCGGTCCGCATCGGTCTCCGTTTCGTTGCCCGGGACAATGGCACCGGTGGGACAGGCCGCTGCGCAGCGCCCGCAGTGGGTGCATAGCGCCGCGTCGGCCTTCGGGGCACGCATGGCGGAAAAACGTTCGGGGTGACGGCGGTAGCTCGCGACGAACCGTACGAAACGCGCCACACTGAGCCATCCACTGGCCGGGGCTTTGAGCTTGCGGGCATCGGCCTCCTTCCAGGCCGGCAAGGCGAGCTTGCGCCGTACTGCACGCCCCAAAGCGTTGGCCACGGCGAGGTCGTCCATATCCGGCCGTCCCGGAGCGATGGGAGTGGCTTCGGTGGAATAGGAATGCTCGCCCACAAAAGCCGCCACGGCCACCAAACGTCCGCCGTGGGTGTGGACAAAGCCGGCCAGTTCGACAGCCGCCCGCTCAAAGTCGCGGTTGCCGTAGGTCACTACCCCGACAACGGCCGCCCCTCCAAAATCCAGTCCGGCCAGCCGTTCGAGAGCCAGCGGAGCCACTCGGCCACCATAGACCGGCACAGCCACCACGGCTGCGTCGCCGGCCGCGAGGACAGTCGTGGCGACGGGTTTGTGCGTAGCGTCGAGGGTGGTAAGGCAGCCGGCATCGGCCGCGGTGCCCGCCGGTGTGACGCCCGCCATCGCCCGGGCGACGGATTCAGCCACGCGGCGCGAAGTGCCCGTCGGCGAAAAGAAGATTTCAAAGACGTTCATAAGTTGTTCTGGCTGTATTATAACGTTCCGGCCTTCTGGGCCAGGTATTTTTCAAGTCCTGCCCGCCGCAGTTTGCAGGCCGGACAGTGGCCGCAGCCGTCGCCCACGACGCCGTTGTAGCAAGTGAGCGTTTCGCGCCGCACGGTGTCAAGCACCCCGAGCCGGTCGGCCAAGGCCCACGTCTGGCACTTGTCGAGCCACATCAGGGGCGTGTGGACGCAGAACTGCTCCTCCATGCCGAGGTTGAGGGCGACGTTGAGCGCCTTGATGAACGAGTCGCGGCAGTCGGGGTAACCACTGTAATCCGTCTGGGAAACGCCGGTGACAAGATGGCGGATGCCACGTTCGCGGGCAAAGACAGCGGCAATGCTGAGGAAGAAGAGGTTGCGCCCGGGAACGAAGGTGTTGGGCGGGCCGCCGGCCGGCTTGTCCTCATCCATGCGGATAGACGTGTCGGTCAGTGCGTTGTGCGAGAGCGCCGAGATGAACGAGGTGTCCATCACGTCGATAGGCACACCGGCCTTCTCTGCGAGGGCACACGCCACGTCAACTTCATGCGCGTGTTTCTGCCCGTAGCTGAACGTGAGGGCATGTACGGCCGAGAAGTGCTCCTTAGCCCAAAAGAGGCAGGTTGTTGAGTCTTGCCCGCCGCTGAACACGACGAGCGCAGGTTCGTTGTAGTGCATCACAGATCTTTGATTTTAAGAACGTTATAAGAGACGTGACGGTCGAACGCTTCGCCGCCTTCAATGTGCTTTACCCGCCGCACGACGCGCACGGTCACCGGCAAGGCTACGACTTCATAGAGTGTTTTGAGCACGGCCTGCGTGATCATCATCGCAGGCATCGTCTCCCAAGGCACGACGCCGCCCAAGGCTACCGGGAAGAAGATGAGCGAATCCGCTGCCTCGCCGACAACGGTCGAGGCGATGGCTCGCAGCGAAAAGCCCCGGCCGCCCGACCAGACCTTCATCCGGCTCATCACATAGGCGTTGAGAAACGACCCTACGAGAAACGCCACAAACGAGGCGGCGGCGATGCGCGGCGCGAGGCCGAAGATGGCATGGAAGCCCTCGGCGTTCGTCCAATAGGCCGCACCAGGCAAAGCATCGGCCAAAGCGCCGAAAAGCACGAACAGCAGGTTCATGGCAAATCCCAGCCAGATGACAAGCCTCGCCCGGCCAAAGCCCCAGACTTCGACCAAGCAATCATTAATGATATAGGAAACGGGGAAAACGATCAGACCCGCAGTCAGTTCGAGCGGGCCGAGCGTCACCTGCTTCGTTTCGAGCAGGTTTGCTGCGATGAGACAGACGCAGAACAAAACGGCCAGCACCATAAACGGCAGGCTGACCCGGATGGGTTGTGACATATCGTTCTTGTTTTTAACGAGGTTAGGCAAGCACTCGGTGGCCCGAAAGCCGGTGCAAAGATACGAAAAGACGAGCTCAGGAGCAAGAGAAAGCCTGCTTTCTTCTTGCTCAGACCGATCCGCGACCTGTCTTCGCCGGGATTTCGGCCCAAGCCGTGAGGGGTCGGCAGCGTCCGGGCGTCCGGGATGGCGTCCCGACATACGGCGGACAACCGCCCGGAAAACAAGTCGGCTGACAGAAACGACGGGACGGCTGACAGAAACGGCGGGACGGCTGACTGGGAAAAACGGGACGGCTGACGGATGAAGGACTCAGAAGGATGGCCTTTCATGACGCCCGGCGCCGGAACGGCACAAAGCGACGGCCGCATTGCCGCAGCGCCTGCTAACGGAACAGCCGGCCTTCCGGGCAGGAGCGGCCGTCTTCGGGGCGTCATAAATGGTGCCCCTGCGTTTCCACGCAGAATGCGAGGCGGCACAGGGACAAGCCACCGCGAAAATACCGCGGCTTTTCACTCGCTTCCCGCTCATTTGCACTATCTTTGCCCTCAATTAGCCATCCCTGACACTATGGACAAAGAATCTCGCTACATTTTCTGGGGGCTGCTGGTCATTGCCGCGATTTGCCTCCTACCCTTTCCGGGACTGAGTGACTTCCACACGAAAGGCGAACCGCGCGAGGCCATCATGGCCTACGACATGCTGACCGACGGCCACTGGATCCTGCCGCTCTACAACGACGGTTCGGTCGCCTTCAAACCTCCTTTCTTTCATTGGCTCATCGCCCTTTTCTCGGCCATGACGGGCAGTGTGAGCGAGTACACCTCGCGCCTGCCCTCGGCACTGGCCTTGCTGGCCATGACGCTGGGCTGCTACGTGTTCTATGCCCGCCGGCGCGGCGCCATGGTGGCTTTCATGACGGCACTCATCCTGATGACGAATTTCGAAACGCACCGCGCCGGACTGAACTGCCGGGTCGACATGGTGCTCACGGCGGCCATCGTCGGCGCCCTGCTCCTGCTCTACCGATGGACAGAACGCGGAATGCGAGGCACACCGTGGGGGGCGCTCGTCCTTATGGGCGTCGCCACACTCACCAAGGGCCCTGTGGGCATCGCCCTACCCTGCCTCGTCACTTGGGTGTTCGTCCTGATGCGTGGCGGACGCTTCTGGCCGACGACAGGCCGCCTCGCAGCCGTTGGGCTGGGAGCCTGCGTGCTGCCCCTGCTCTGGTATGCAGCCGCTTACCTCGAAGAGGGCGATGCTTTCCTGGCGATGGCTTACGAAGAGAACGTGCTCCGCTTCACAGGCAAGATGACTTATGAGTCGCACGAGAACCCATGGTACTATAACGTCATGACCATCGTGGCGGGCTACGCGCCCTACACACTGCTGGCTCTGCTGGGGCTGTTTGCCCTGCCGTTGCGCCGGGCAGGCAGGAGGACGGGCGCATGGTGGTCGCGGCTGTGGCGGAGCATCCGCGAGATGGATCCCGTCCGGCTGTTCTCGCTGCTCTCCATCGTGGTCATTTTTGTGTTTTACTGCATCCCGAAGAGCAAGCGCAGCGTCTATCTGCTCCCGGTCTACCCCTTCATCGCCTACTTCCTGGCCGAGTGGATGCTGTGGTTATGGCAGCGCAGGCCATGGGTGATCCACACATTCGGCTCCGTGCTGGGCGTAGCGGCAGTGATGCTGACGTCGGTGTTCGTCGCAGTGCGCCTGGGTTTCGTGCCCGATACGATTTTCACAGGTCGCCACGCAGCTGAGAACATAGCCTACCTCCATGCCCTTGAAACGGTGCCGCTCGACGTCATCAGTTCCACGGTGATAGTGGTGGCTCCCGTCCTGGCGCTGAAATACCTGCACGACCTCATGCGCCGGTCGAAACGCCGCCAGCCCAGCATGGTCTTGCAGCCGCTCATAATAGCCATGGGCATCTACATGGCGCTCGACGGCTTCTACCAGCCGACGGTACTCAACGTGAAGTCGGACCGTTCCGTAGCCGAGACAGTGAACAAAGTCCAACCCGACGGTCCCATTTATGAGTACGTACAGCGTGGCGCCGGACGCTACTTCAACATCAACTTCTACACCGGCGACCGCGTGCTCATCTTCGACAAGGCCCTGCCAGAGCGCGGCACTCTCGTGGTCGGCACTGCGGACTACCGCGAAAAACTCATCCCGCGCTTCGGCGACCGCTACACCTTCGACCTCGTGCTCAACAGCGGGCACCGCAGCTGTGACACAAAAGACACCATCTGCGTCTACCGCTTCCAGCGCCGGCCTGCAACCGAGTGACAGGCCGGGATAAACGGGCAGCTGCCGCCGGACTCCCCGCCCATCCAGGCCACGGACAAGCAGAAATGCCGGGAAAAAGACCGCCGGCAAAGGGAATGAAGTCAAAAGAAACGGAAATAATGCCGCACAGACCGGCACGAACGAGAATAATTGCTACCTTTGCAAGTAAACACAGCCCGGGCCGATGCGGTCAGGGCATGTTAACCGACAAAAGTACGATTGGCACATGGAAGCAACGGATTCAATCCTACAACAAATTGAACGCGCCCTGCGGAAGGTGGCGACGAAATTCCCTCTCAACGAGGAGCAAGCCCCACTCACGGACATCCTCATCCAAGTCAAGCAGGAAAGCGGAGAGCTCTTGGTCTTCAATGACGACGACGTCGAGCTGACACGATGTGTCGTTGAAGAATGGATTGACAACAAGGACGACGATTTCTACGAAGCTGTCCAACCCATCCTCAAAAAAGCCATCGCCGCACTCAGCGATACGCTGGACAACCTGAACATCCTGAAACCGTATTCGTTCGTCCTTATCGACGAAGACCGCGAGACTGTGGCTGACCTCTATCTCGTCGACGACGATACGCTCATCATCGACAGCGACCTCATGAAGGGCATGGAAGAAGACCTCAATGCCTTTCTCGAAAACCTGTTGAAGAAATAAGACCGGACCGGACACCGCACAGAGCGGCAGGAGCGGTCCACCACGCACAGAAAACGCCGTCCGGACGCGGCCTCAAAACGAGGCGAACGTCCGGACGGCGTTTTCCGCATCTGCCGGCCTCAGCCGGATTCACTCTCCGGCTTGAAACAAGGTCCGGTTCAACGTCCGATGGATTCGTAGTAGAACCCGCTCTGACGCATCTCTTCCGGCGAATAAATGTTACGGCCATCGAAAACCGCAGCGTGGTTCATCGACCGACGGACTACCTCCCACGACGGCAGACGGAACTGTTTCCACTCCGTAAGCAGGAGCAAGGCGTCAGCGCCAAGGGCCGCATCGTACATGTCTTTGGCATACTCCACACGGTCGCCCATCCGGCGGCGGCACTCGTTCATGGCGACAGGGTCGAACACCCTGACACGGCAACCGGCGTCAAGGAGCAGACGCATGGTCACAAGAGACGTGGCTTCGCGCATGTCGTCCGTCTCAGCCTTAAAGGCAAGCCCCCATAGCGCAATGGTCTTTCCGGAAAGCTGGCCGTCGAAATGGCGGTTCAGCTTCCTGAACAGGACGGACTTCTGGGCTTCGTTCACCTCCTCGACGGCTTTAAGCACACGCATCTGGTAACCGTTTTGCTCGGCCGTCTTGATGAGGGCTTTCACATCCTTTGGGAAACACGATCCGCCGTAGCCACAGCCGGGATAAAGGAACTTGCTGCCAATCCGGCTGTCGGCTCCGATGCCCTTGCGGACCATATTGACATCCGCACCGACGAGTTCGCAAAGATTGGCAATATCGTTCATAAACGAGATGCGCGTGGCGAGCATACTGTTCGCCGCATACTTTATCATCTCAGCCGAAGGGATATCAGTGAAGATTACGCGGAAATTATTGAGCATAAAAGGCGAATAAAGCTTCGTCATGAGCGCTTTGGCCCGCTCACTTTCGACACCGACGACAACGCGGTCCGGCGACATGAAGTCCTTGATAGCCGCTCCTTCCTTTAAGAACTCCGGGTTGGAAGCTACGTCAAACGCGATGTCCACGCCACGACGGTCCAGTTCTTCCTGGATAGCGGCTTTGACCAGTTTGGCCGTACCGACGGGAACCGTGCTCTTCGTGACAACCGTAAGGTAATGGTTCATGTTCGCTCCGACCTCGTGAGCCACAGCCAAGACGTACGAAAGGTCTGCACTGCCGTCTTCATCGGGCGGCGTCCCCACTGCGCTGAACACGACTTCCACCTCGTCGAGGCACGACGTCAATTCGGTTGTGAAATGCAGTCGCCCTTCGCGGAAGTTACGCAGCACCATCTCGTCCAGCCCGGGCTCATAGATGGGCACTTCGCCTTTTTGCAGACGCTCGATCTTTTCCTTATTGACGTCGACACAAGTCACGTCAACGCCCATTTCGGCAAAACAGGTGCCGGAAACCAGTCCGACATATCCTGTCCCCACAATTGCAATCTTCATTGTCTGTCCTTTTTATAATAATGAAAAAGACTTCTGTCTGGGAAACAGCATGCACTCACACAGTGTAAGCACTGCCGGTTACCGGACAGAAGCCTTCGGTTCAGTGGCGCGCGGCCAGCGGAAAACCGGTTTTATTTTGCCGGGGCCGGGGCAGCCGGAGC
>HF989215.1:39754-57654 GCA_000431275.1 Prevotella sp. CAG:755
GGGGCAGCCGGAGCGGCGGGAGCAGCTGGGGCTTGGGCCGGGGCAGCGTTATTGTTTTGTCCCTGTCCGGGCAAGTTCATCGGCGTCGTGGTCATTTTCATGTCTGTCACTACGGATTTCTGTCCGGCAGGCGTCACGTCTACATAAGAAGTAGCCACACTCAGGACTACCAGCAAAGCGGCCAATGTCCATGTCGTTTTCTCGACGACGTCGGTAGTCTTGCGCACACCCATGATCTGATTGGACGCCGCAAAACTCGATGAAAGGCCACCGCCTTTCGACTCTTGAATGAGGACGACAAAGCACAGAAGCACTGCGACAATTACGGCCAACACTACTAATACGGTATACATGTTCTACGTTGGTTTATTTTGATTGTTGATTATTAATTTCTGCAAGAAGCGGATTTGGTCTGCAAAGTAACTATTTTTTTTCGGATAATTCACGCTGAGCTTACGGATAATTTCAATGGCTTTCTCGTAACGGCCTTGTTTCACATAGATTTTGGCCAAGGTTTCCGTGAAAAAGTCTTCGTCGCCATCGGCGTCCTGACCGTCTTCAACGATAGGGGCTTCGGGCACATACTCGACGACATCGGGCAGCACGATGCGCTCCGGCTTATGCTCAATGTAGTCGTCGATGAGCTCGAAGTTGCGCTGGTTTTGTGGAGTCGGCTCGCCGCTGGCGTCCACGTCGTCCATGGCCATGAGAAAAGGCAGGTAGTCTTTCGTCGGGTCCGGCGCGGCTTTCGGACGCCGGCCTTTCTCTTCGGGGAGGCGGCTTTTCAGATAGCCGTCGATGAGCGACTGTGTGCGGTCGGCGGCACTGTCCTCTTCCGGCTGGCTGGTGACATCACCGGAAGCGGCTGGCACTTCGTAGTTTCGGCCTTCAACCATACGGAAAAGCACGCGACGGTCCGGCACGAAAGCGGCTGCCTTGCGGAGCTCCTCGCCGAACGACGCGTCGTGCAGAAGGAAGAGGTTCTGCAAGAACATCAGCCGCGCAGCCTGGTAGTACGGATAACGCGCCACGACCTCACGGAGTTCGTAGAGGGTGTCGGCATTCAACTGCTCAGGGTGTCCGATGAGTTCAGCTAAGTGGATTTCCATGCTCTCGCTTTCAGTGGCGTGCGTGTCACCAGTTGGCGACTGTCGCGTTAAAGATTTGGTCCGTCAGGTCGTCCACCATTTCCGACACGAGGTCTTCCTGCACATTGGCCAGCTGCTGGTTGGAGTCGTACTGCGTTGTGGCCGTGAACTGTCGCTCAAAGTCCTGCTTATGGTCAGTATTGTTGACGAAACGGATGTTTACTGTCATTTTCAGCTGGGTCTGCGACGAGAGGCCGTCGGCCGAAATCGACTTGTTGTATTGCTCGTAACCGATGATTTCGCCGGAAATATGCAAATCACCGCCGCGGCGGACGAATTGCAGGCGTGTCTGATTGGCGTACAGGTCCTGCAACCTGTTGTTGAACATCGGCCCCATCGGCGCCCATACATAAGCGGAACGCAGCGGGATGTTATCGATCTGAATGGTTTTGACTACGTTGTAATCGATTGACGTACCGGTAAACTTGTAGCTCACCCGGCAAGCAGACACGGCGACCATCACGAAAACGCACACCGCCACTTTCAGCGCGAACGGCAGGGGTTTACTCCAAATCATATTCCTTTATTTTACGATAGAGTGTACGTTCCGAAATGCCCAGCTCGGCGGCTGCGGCTTTCCGGCGGCCATGGTTGCGGTCGAGCGCCGTGCGGATGACGTCGCGCTCCAAGTCGTCGAGTGAGCGGGCCGTCGGTTCGCTTTCCGCCGGCATGATTTCCTCGGCTTCCTGGATAGGCACGTTGTCGGGCGTGTTGAAGCGGATGTCCGGACGGCTGGCCGGATAATAGGCCAGGTTACCGCCTGTGTGCGGCGCGGCGATCTCTTGTTGCGGATGGACATTCTCGTGCACATACTTCTTCAATTCTGTCACGTCGCGGCGCAGGTCGAACAGGATTTGGTAGAGAATTTCGCGCTCGTTCTCGAAACTGTGGCTCTGTGCGCTGTGACGGCTCACGGCCACCAGTTCGCGCGTAGTCGATGCAGCCGGCAGATAACGGTCGAGGATTTCGGCCGTGATTTCGCGCGCTTCACACGTGACGGACATATTCTCCGTCAGGTTTTTCAGCTGGCGCACGTTGCCCGGCCAGGCATAGGCCACGAGATGCTGCTGGGCATCCTCGGTCAGGCGGATGGGCGGCATCTTGTACTTCTCGCTCATTTCGAGAGCGAACTTGCGGAAGAGGAGCACGATGTCGGCACCGCGGTCGCGCAGCGGAGGGATGCTGATGGGGATGGAGTTGAGCCTGTAATAAAGGTCTTCGCGGAAACGGCCTTCGGCCACAGCCTTGGCCATGTCTACGTTCGTGGCTGCCACGATGCGCACGTCGGTCTTGCGCACCTCACTGGCTCCCACGCGGATGTATTCGCCCGTTTCGAGCACACGCAGCAGGCGTGCCTGAGTCGGGAGGGGCAGCTCGCCCACCTCGTCGAGGAACAGGGTCCCGCCGTTGGCCACGGCGAAATAGCCGTCACGCTCGCCTACGGCCCCGGTGAACGCTCCCTTCTCATGACCGAAGAGTTCGGAATCGATAGTTCCTTCGGGAATGGCTCCGCAGTTGACGGCGAAGTACTTCTTGCTCCGCCGGTTGCTGTTGTCGTGTATGATGCGCGGAAAGGCCTCCTTGCCCACGCCGTTTTCACCGGTGATGAGCACGGATAAATCGACGGGAGCTATCTTCAAGGCTATTTCGAGCGCGCGATTCAGCCCTTCGTAATTCCCGACGATGCCGTAGCGTTGTTTGATGCGTTGCAACCGTGTTTCGTCCATCTCTTTTTGGAGTTTTGCAGACAAAGGTACGAAATTCTCCTATACTGCCACGCATGGCAGCCACAATTTGTGGAAAACTCATCGGAACGCCGCAACCGCCCACAGTGGCCCGCAGCCTTGGTTATGCCCCTGTACGAAAAACGGCCGCTGCCACCAAACGCCTGGACGCAGCGGCCGTCCCGACAACGCGGCTGACCGGATTATCCCATACGCTGGAAGAACGGACGGGACGGCTGACCGTTTTTGGGGGACGGCTGACGGAAATTACGGAACGGCGACCTGGAAGAGCGGGACGGCCGGCCATTCCGCATCGTACAGGGACCGCTGCTGCGGCGGCCCTATTGGTCCTTGTTTTCGACGTATCCCCGATAACGTTCGGGCAGGTCGGCCATGATGACGGCGTAGGCCTCGTCCATGACGCGGCGGATGGATTCCGGGTCTTTGCCTTGCGGCTGTATGGGGCGGTGGATGACAAGGCGCATAGGGTGACGGTGGACGAAGTTGAAGCCCTCCATGCGCGTGAGAACGTCATACGAACCGTCGATTGTCATCGGGACGACAGGCAGATCCAGCTCGGCGGCCAACTGGAAGGCTCCCTTGCGGAACACCCCCATATGGCCGGTGAACGTGCGGGCACCTTCGGGAAAGACGACGAGCGACGTGCCGCCGCGGAGGGTATCGCGGGCGCGGTCGTAGGTTTCCTGAATCTTCTTCGGCCCCGACTTGTCGACGAAAATATGGCGGGCCTTTTCGCAAGCGTAGCCCACGAGGGGAATGCGGCGGAGGGCCTTTTTCATCATCCACTTGAAGTTGCGCCCGAGGAAGCCATAGATCAGGAAGATGTCCATCTGGCCCTGATGGTTGGCCACGAAGACATACGAGGTGTGGTGGTCGATGTTTTCGCGGCCTACGACATGCACAGGTATCAGTAACATGCGGCACATCAGCCACGACCAGCACTTCCCGGGATAGTATCCCCAGAAATGTGCATTGCCTATGAGGCATCCCACACTCGTCACCAAAGCGGTCAGGATCGTCGCCACGGCAAGGATAGGAGCCGCGATGAGCAGTTGGTAAGTTTGATAAAGGTATTTCATCGGTTCTTCTGTTATTTCTTTCGCAGTGTGATGACATTGACTTCGGGCCATGCACCGAGCCTGAAAGGCATCAGCACCTCGCCGGCGCCGAGGCTGACATGCAGGGCGCGCCCGCCGTCGTAATAAAAGCCGCCCCACTCGTCATAGAACCAGGAGGCGGGCGAAAAGCCGCCGATTTTGAGTTGCATGCCATGGGTATGGCCCGACAGGGTCAGGTCGATGTCGGTCGTGGAAAGGACACTGCGGCGCCAGTGCGTCGGGTCGTGGCTCAGCAACACCTTGAAGCCAGCCTGCTCTACGCCGCGCTGCGCCCGCGTCAGGTCGCCGCGCTGGGGGAAAGGAGGCAGGCCGTCGTTCTCCACACCGACGATGGCAATACTGTCAGCTCCGCGGCGGACAACAACGTTGTCGTTCAGAAGCAACCGCCAGCCCATGTCGCGCTGGCGGCGGACAAGCTGGGCCAGGTTGGCCTGGCGCGCCGCCTCTGACGGCCAGTCGTGGTAACTCATATAGTCATGGTTACCCAAGATGGAGACGACGCCGTCGCGGGCGTGCAGCCGGGCGAGTTCGGAGCCGAAGGGGATGAGCTCTTCGGCGTGGTAGTTCACGAGGTCGCCCGTAAAGACGATCAGGTCTGGATGCTGCGCGTTCACGGCCTCGACCACTCTCCGCACGGCCTCAGGATGCGAAGCGAAAGTGCCCACATGCAGGTCGCTCACTTGTACGATGCGATAGCCGTCGAAAGCCGCAGGCAGGTCGGGCGAGGCATACGACGCTTCCCTCACTTTGAGGGCATAAGCGCCAAAGGCGTAACCGTAGAGCATCGCCCCACACAGCAACAGGGCTACGACGAGGCCAAAACCGTTGGCAGCCCGCCGGACGACAGGCCGCCGGCTGGCACGTCCGGCCAGCGAAATAAGTGCGAAGACCGCTTCGGGCACCGTCACGGCCAGCAGGACAATAAGGTAGAGTCCTTTCCAGAAAACCTCCGCGTCGCCGAATCCTTCGAACAGCACGAACCACAGTGTGGCCAAGGCCAGCAGGACGTTCGGCGTCCATAACAGCCAGCGTTGCAGGCGGCCATGAAGCAATTTCCGGTCGATATAGAGCGCCGGGAGCACCAGCAGAATCACGAGCAGGAGGGCAATGCGCAAAATCATAAGTCGTCGGTTGAGGGTGAATAATTGGCTTGCAGGAAACGCCGGAGCGCCGCAGGCTCCATGCCGCGGCGACGCGCGTAGTCCTCAAACTGCCGCCGGTCGATCGGGCCGACGGCAAAGTACCTCGCCGCAGGGTGACTGAACATCAGGCCGCAGGTCGAGGCATGCGGACGCATGGCTCCGCTTTCAGTCAGGGTAATGCCGATGTCGCCCAGATGCAGCACGCGATCGAGCAGGAAAACCATGCTTTGGTCCGGCAGAGACGGGTAGCCCACCGCCGGGCGGATTCCTTGGAAACGTCCGGCCAGCAGGTCGTCAAGAGGCAGGTCCTCGTCTGGTGCATACCCCCAATAGCGGCGCCGGACGTCGCGGTGGAGCAATTCAGCCGTCGCCTCGGCCAAGCGGTCGCACAGGGTCTGCGCAAGCATACGGGAATAGTCGTCGCTGTCGTAGAGATGCTCCATCCCGGCGTCGACCGCCGTAGCGAAAACGCCGAGACGGTCTTCTCCGTATCCCTCGGGCGGAAGATAGTCCGCCAGACAGAGATAAGGCTCACCCTCACGGGCTACACGTTGCTGGCGCAAGCACGGAATGGCAAAGCACGAGCCATCTTCAAGGCGCAAGACGAGATCGTCGCCGTCGCTCCAAGCCGGATAAAGGCCGACCCGGCCATACGTATGAAAGTCAGCGGAAAACCGCGCGAGCATACGGACAGCATCGTCGTATAATGCGGCGGCGGCCTCAGCCTGGCTGCGGTCGCCGTCCGGCTGTGCGGCCAGCCAGGCAGCGCGGCAGCCTGGACAATCGTGCAGGCGGGCCACAGCGGCAAAACGCGGCGCAACGCCCCAAGCATGGAAGAAATAAATCCAATTGACGTAGGGCGTCACATCGCTTATGCCGAAGGTGACAGTCTGCGTCATCGGTCGAACGTCACGGCGCGACCGTGATAATCGGTGTCGGTGATCATGCCGCGGTTATATACGGCAAAACCATTGCAATACGTTTTCTCTATCTTCCATCTGAACGTCCGGCCTTCGAGTGGGCTCCACCCGCACTTGCTCTCGATGCAGTTGGGCGTCAGGGTCCAAGGCGATTTCGGACGGACAAGCACAAGGTCGGCCTTATAGCCCTCGCGGAGAAAACCGCGGTTCTCTATCTGGAACACGACCGCCGGATTGTGGCACATCAGACGGACGAGGCGTTCGATGCTGACGACACCTTCGTCCACCAGTCCAAGCATGGAAACGAGCGAGAACTGTATCATAGGCATCCCCGAGGCCGCCCGGACACATCCGCCTTGCTTCTCGCGAAGCAGGTGAGGCGCATGGTCAGTGGCCACAGTCGAGACGATGCCGCTGGCGATGGCCTCGCGCAGTGCGTCGCGGTCGGCTTCCGTCTTGACAGCCGGATTGCATTTTATGCGACTGCCCAAGCGGGCATAGTCCTTATCGCTGAACAGGAGGTGAGGTACGCACGCTTCGGCGGTAATACGCCGCGCATTCGGCCTGAACAGTTTCAGTTCGCGCGCTGTCGACACGTGGGCCACGTGAAGCCGTGCCCCGGTCTCCTGCGCCAGACGGACGGCGCGCGCTGTGCTTTTGTAGCATGCCTCCTCGGAGCGGATGACGGGATGGAAACGGACGTCCGGGTCCGGGCCGTACTGCTCCTTGCACGCGGCCATGTTCGCGTTGATGATGCGGCTGTCCTCGCAATGCGCAACGATGGGGATGCGCGCATTCTCAAAGACTTCGCGCAAGACGGCGGGTTTATCGACGAGCATGTCGCCCGTCGAGGCCCCCATGAAGAGCTTGATGCCACAAACGCGACGCGGGTTGACATGGCTCAACAGGGCGGCGTTGGCGTTGGTCGCTCCAATGAAAAAGCCGAAATTGACGTGGCTGCGCACGTATGCGGCTGCCAGTTTCTGCTCGACGTCGGCCGGCGTCACGGTCTGGGGCAACGTGTTGGGCATGTCGAAGAACGTGGTGACTCCGCCGGCGGCTGCGGCGCGGCTCTCGCTGTCGAGGTCGGCCTTGTCCGTCAGTCCCGGATCGCGGAAGTGGACATGGGTATCGATGACGCCGGGGAGGAGGTAACAGCCCGTAGCATCGACTGTTTCGTCAGCCGGCGCAGCAGGTTCTGCGTCGCCTTCGAGGATTTCAGCGATGGTGTCGTCCTCGATGACAAGCGACCCGACAAAACTGCGATCCTCATTGACGAGCGTAGCGTTCTTTATATAAATCTTACGGTGCATATACAGGGATATTAGAGTTCGTCCGCAATGCCGCACGCCTTTTTAGCAGGCGGCGTCGGCCGGAGTTGGATATTGCTTGGTCAGGCTGTCAAGCCGCAAACGCATGACGCCGAAGACAGCCTCACCGAAAATGCTGCTATTCATCTTGCTCGTTCCTTCGCGACGGTTGACAAAGATGACAGGGACTTCCTTGATCTTGAACCCGCACTTATAGGCGGTGAACTTCATCTCTATCTGGAACGCGTAGCCCTTGAACCGGATTTCATCAAGGTTGATGGTCTCCAACACGCGGCGCCGATAGCAGACAAAGCCAGCCGTCGTGTCGTGTATGGGAAGTCCGGTCACGACGCGCACATACTTCGACGCATAATAGCTCATCAGCACGCGGCCCATCGGCCAGTTGACCACGTTCACCCCGCTCACGTAGCGCGAACCGATGGCGACGTCGTTGCCCTCTTCGGCGCAGGCTGCATACAGCCGGGGCAAGTCGTTGGGCGCGTGGCTGAAATCGGCGTCCATCTCGAAGATGTAGTCGTATTTCTTGCCGACGGCCCACTTGAAACCAGCAATATAGGCCGTGCCAAGCCCCAGCTTTCCCGACCGCTCGATGAGGTGAAGACGACCGGCAAACTCGCTTTGCTGCAAACGTTTGACTACGCCTGCCGTCCCGTCGGGCGAGCCGTCATCGATGACGAGAATGTCGAACTTTTTTTCCAGCCCGAAGACGGCGCGGATGATTTTCTCTATGTTTTCTATTTCGTTATACGTCGGGATGATCACGACACTGTCGCTGTTCTGCATAAGCTACGGTTATATGTAAAGGTACGGCAAAAATACGGAGTTTTACCGACAAAACGGCAGACAGGCAGGCTTTATTCCCGGTCTGGCCGTTAAAAATGCCTTTGCCCCTGCGCGTGCCGTGTGGGATTTCGTACTTTTGCACGACCAAAGTGCTAAAAATACAAATCATGACGAAACAAATCATTATTTCCCTGCTCCTGGCGTCGGCCACGACGTCCGTAGCCCAGGTGCGCTACGATGTGAGCGGCAACGTCCCCGCCGGGACTGCCAAAGTGTACATGACAAACCTCGAAACGCAGCAGACAGACAGTACGGACGTCAAGGACGGCCGTTACAGCTTTACGGGCGAACTGGCGCAGCCTGCATTCTTCATGATGGCCGTCGGCAACGGCATCACGCTCCCGGTCTGGGCCGACGGCGAAGCGGCCACAGCCGACTTCACCACGCACACCGTGACCGGCTCGGCCGTCAACCGGGAACTGGGACAGTGGGAACAGAAGATGAAGCCCTACTATGAAATCGCCACCCGGCTGGCCAAGGAACAACAGGCGGCCATGCAATCGGGACAAGCGCCGTCCGACAGTGCCAAGGCAGAGTGGATGAAGCTCGCCGGACAGATGCGCGAAGGCATCCCAGCCATCGTCAAGGCGTGCTGTGAGGCAAACAAGACGACTGTCGTACCGGCCTTTTACCTCGCCATATTCGGCAACATTCTCAGTTCGGACGACCTGCTGGCTGTCGCCGGAGACGACCGCGCCTACATGGCTTCACCCCTGCTTGCCCGGCTCAAAGGCCACGTGGCCGGACTGCGCCGCCAGGCTGTCGGCACCATGTTCACCGACCTCACCCTGAACGACACGACGGGCACGGCACGCCGCCTGTCGGACTACGTGGGAAAAGGCAACTACGTCCTGATCGACTTTTGGGCAAGCTGGTGTGGCCCATGCCGCGCCGAGATGCCCGCCGTCAAGGCTGCTTATGACCGTTTCGCACCCAAGGGATTTCAGATTGTCGGCCTTTCGCTCGACCAGAACAAAGCCGCATGGACGGCGGGGATAAAGAAACTCGGCATCACATGGCCTCAGCTTTCCGACCTCAAAGGATGGCAAAGCACGGCCGCCTCGACCTACGGCGTCAACAGCATTCCCCACACGTTGCTCGTCGGTCCCGACGGAAAAGTTGTAGCCGCAGGCCTGCGTGGCGAAGAACTGATGAAAAAACTCGAAGAACTCTATCAATAAGCCCCTACGGCTGGGCTTGACAGGCGGCTGTCTCCACCGACGGGACAGCCGCCTTTTTCGTCCGTCCGGCCCCGAGAGAATGCAACAGCCCTGACGGGTACAACGGTCAGCCGTCCAAGACTTACCGTCAGGGCGACAGGATTTCCCGTCAGCCGTTCCGCTCTTCCGACACACCACCCACGATGTCCAGCACCGGCCGTGAAGTGGCGACACAGGCACGGCCGCCCCTCCATGGCCAGCCCCAAAACAGCGCGCCCTTGGGCCGCACGGCGGAAAAGGCATAAAAAAAGAAGCGGAGCACTCCGTGAGGAACACTCCGCTTCGACAGTGATTTCGCGCGCTGCGCGCAAGGGTGGCAGATGGGACTCGAACCCACGACATTCAGAACCACAATCTGACGCTCTGACCAACTGAACTACAGCCACCGTGTGACAGGAACAACGCTTGTTCCTGATTGCGAGTGCAAAAGTAGGGATAATTTTTTCAACCGCCAAACTTTTCGCGTTTTTTTTACTGCCAAAGATGCCGGTTGCCTGTTCTGAACGGGTTCAGCGCAGCAATTCGCGCCACACATCTTCCTTGAAACCGGGACAGACGCCCCGCTCAGTGACGAGCAAAGGGCGCTTGACGAGCATCCCGTCGCTGGCAAGAAGGCGGATAAGCTCATCGTCGGACGCAGAGGCGATGCGGTCTTTCACGCCCAGCTCACGATAGAGCCGGCCGCTGGTGTTGAAAAACTTCGGCAGGGCGAACGCGCTCCGCGCCACCCATTCTGCCAACTCGCCGGCCGCAGGCGGCTGGGCCACGATGTCCCGGCGGCCGACGGCATAGCCTTCGGCTTCGAGCCAACGCAGTGCCTTGACACACGTAGAGCATTTCGGGTAGTAAAGAACAAGGGGTTCCATATCGGGGTGCTTTATCCGTAATACTCCTTCCTGCCGGCCGCAAGTGTGTTCAGCATGAGCATACAGATGGTCATAGGGCCGACGCCGCCGGGCACGGGGGTGATGAAACTGCACTTGGGACTGACTTCGTCAAACCGTACGTCGCCGCAAAGGCGGTAACCGCTCTTGCGTGTCGGGTCGGGCACACGCGTCGTTCCCACATCGATGACGACGGCGCCTTCCTTGACCATGTCGGCCGTCACGAAACCCGGCTGGCCGATGGCAGCGATGAGGATGTCCGCCGCCCGGCACTCTTCTTTCAGCGTACGGCTGTGGCTGTGGCATACGGTGACCGTCGCGTCGCCATACTGTTTCTGCATCATGAGTTGCGCCATGGGTTTTCCGACAATGTTGCTGCGCCCGAGGATGACGCACTTACGTCCCGACGTTTCTATGCCGTAGCGACGCAGCAGTTCGTAGATGCCCTTGGGCGTAGCCGAGATGTAGGCGGGCAGGCCGATGGCCATGCGGCCCACGTTGACCGGGTGGAAGCCGTCGACGTCTTTGCGGTAGTCGATGGCTTCGATTACTTTCTGTTCGGCGATGTGGGACGGCAGGGGCAGCTGTACGATGAACCCGTCGACGTCGGCGTCACGGTTAAGCCGGTCGACACAGGCGAGCAGCTCGTCCTCAGTCACATCGGTCTCGTAGCGGATCAGGCAGGACGCGAAACCGCATTCCTCGCACGCCTTGACCTTGTTCCGCACGTAGGTTTCGCTGCCCCCGTCGTGCCCGACGAGCACGGCTGCCAGGTGAGGCCGTTTGCCGCCCGCAGCCACGATGCGTTCCACTTCTTCGGCTATTTCTTTCTTGATAGCGGCCGCCGTGGCCTTCCCGTCGATGAGTTGCATGCAATCCTCCTTTCGCTGTGAACAAAAGGGGCGACGCCTTACGGGCCGCCCCATTATATTATAAATGTGCAGTTATTTCAGTTTCGGCATCCCGGGCATCTGCGGCATGGCCTTCATCATGCGCCCCATCTTGCTGCCTGTCACCATTTTCATCATCTTCCTTGTCTGGTCGAACTGCTTGATCAGCCGGTTCACCTCCTGCACCGTGGTGCCCGAACCGCGTGCGATGCGCGTCCGGCGGCTGGTGTTGAGAATTTCGGGGTGCGACCGTTCCTTCGGAGTCATCGACAGGATGATGGCCTCAATGCTCTTGAAGGCGTTGTCGTCGATCTCGACATCCTTCAACGCTTTGCCTACACCCGGAATCATCGACGCGAGGTCCTTGAGGTTGCCCATTTTCTTAATCTGGTGTATCTGACCGAGGAAGTCGTTGAAGTCGAACTGGTTCTTCTGGATCTTGCGTTGCAGTTTGCGCGCCTCTTCTTCGTCGAACTGCTCTTGGGCACGCTCAACGAGCGACACGATGTCGCCCATGCCCAAGATGCGGTCGGCCATACGGTCGGGGTGGAACACGTCGAGGGCTTCGAGTTTTTCGCCCGTACCGACGAGCTTGATGGGCTTCGTCACCACGGTGCGGATCGACAGTGCGGCACCGCCGCGGGTGTCTCCGTCGAGCTTCGTCAGCACCACGCCGTCGAAGTCGAGCCGGTCGTTGAATTCCTTGGCTGTATTGACGGCGTCCTGACCCGTCATGGCGTCGACAACGAAAAGGATTTCGTCGGGATCGATGCCGGCCTTAATGGCGGCGATCTCGTTCATCATCTCTTCGTCGACGGCAAGGCGTCCGGCGGTGTCGACGATGACCAGGTCGTAGCCCTTGGCCCGG
Organism: Prevotella sp. CAG:755; assembly: GCA_000431275.1. Taxonomy (GTDB): domain Bacteria; phylum Bacteroidota; class Bacteroidia; order Bacteroidales; family Bacteroidaceae; genus Alloprevotella. The sequence goes on from HF989215.1 coordinate 51,864, forward strand.
GCTTCCTTGATGGCGTGCTGGGCGATGGCTACGGGGTCCTTGCTCTCGGGTTCGCTGTATACGGGCACACCGACCTGCTCGCCAAGCACTTTAAGCTGGTCGATGGCGGCAGGGCGATAGACGTCGCAGGCCACGAGCAGGGGCTTGCGGTTCTTCTTCGTCTTCTGCCAGAGGGCCAGCTTGCCCGACATGGTTGTCTTTCCCGAACCTTGGAGGCCTGCCATGAGCACTACGGCGGGGGGGCCCTTCAATTGGAGTTCCGCGGCCTCACCGCCCATAAGCTGGGCCAGCTCGTCGTGCACGATCTTCACCAGCAACTGGCCCGGCTTCACTGCCGTAAGCACGTTCTGGCCCAACGCCTTGGCCTTGACGCTGTCCGTGAAAGTCTTGGCCACCTTGTAGTTGACGTCGGCGTCGAGCAGGGCGCGCCGAACGTCTTTCAAGGTTTCGGCGACGTTGATTTCGGTGATGCGGCCTTCACCTTTAAGGATCTTGAAAGACCGTTCAAGTCTCTCGGATAGGTTATCGAACATAAGATGTGTAGTGACTGTGTGATTTGTGGCTGCAAAAGTACGAAAAAAATACGTCACAGTTCCGCCCCGCAGGCGCAAATGTGGCCGCAGGCGCCTATGGAAGCCCGCCTCAGGGCTGAGACCGCCCGGACGGGACGGCTGGACGGATTTGCGGAACGGCTGACAGGAAATCCGGACACTGCGACAGGGATGTCCGTCAGCCGGCTTGTCTTTCCGGCCGGTGGAGGCTGTTCCCCACACACCGTGGGGAAGCCGTTTCGCTACCTGCGGATGGGGACGAGTGCTTTTTTTGCGTAACTTTGCGCTCCGGGAACTTTTCCCGGAACTGCCCAACGAACGATTATGGCTGAATACAAAAGACTCTACACGAAAGAAGAAATCGACGACCTGCTCCAATGGTTCGCCCAACGCTACGACCGCCTGCCCGAACGCATCGCCCTCGACGACTCGACAACGGTTTTCGGGATGCCGGAAACTGCCCGCAAACTCTGCGAGATGGTCGAGACGAACTGTGAGAATCCCACGTTCGGCGCCTGCATACGCCACGTCTTCCGCCTGCGCGAGCGTCTCATCGAGGACTGCGGCCTCTGAGCCTACGGGCGGGCCGGAAACGGGCGCTGCCCTGTCCTACTCCGCCGGGAGCGACATGATCTCGTCGAGCACTGCGCGGGCCTCGGCCACAGTGTGCACCCCGCCGACGCGCATCCGCCGCTTGCCGTTCGCCTCGGCCAGTTCGCAATCGCGGACGTGACTGACGGCATACTTGATGACGCGGCCGAAAGCGGCGCTGGCATAATAGGGACTGTCGGACCGGCTGACGAAATAGAGCGTCATGCGGCCGCCTTTCAGCATCAGCCGCTCGACACCGAGCCGTCGCCCCTCACGGCGCAGCGGCACCATGCCCAGCAGCTCCTCGCCCTCAGGCGGGACCGGCCCGAAGCGGTCTTCGAGCCGATGGCGGAAGGCCTCGACCTGCTCATCGCTTTCCAGTCCGTCCAACTCGCGATAGAGGGCCATGCGCTCGCTGCTCCCGGGCACGTAAGTCTCGGGGAAGTAGGCGCGGACGTCGCCCTCGACGCTGCATTCGTCGACAAAGAGGTCGCCGCGCAAGTCATTAGTCTTGCGGATCTCCTCAGCGTAAAGATCGGCGAACTCATCATTCTTCAGCTCAGTGACGGCCTGCGCCAGGATTTTCTGATAGGTTTCATAACCCAAGTCGGCGATAAAGCCACTCTGCTCCGCGCCGAGCAGGTTGCCAGCACCGCGGATGTCCAAGTCCTGCATGGCGATGTGGATACCGCTGCCAAGGTCGCTGAAACTTTCGATGGCTTGCAGCCGTCGGCGCGACTCGTCGGGCAAGAGGGCCAACGGCGGTGCGAGCAGGTAGCAGAAGGCCTTGCGGCTGCCCCGCCCGACGCGGCCGCGCATCTGATGGAGGTCGGAGAGTCCGAAAGTCTGCGCCGCATCGATGATGATGGTGTTCGCGTTGGGGATGTCAATGCCGTTCTCGACGATGGTGGTCGAAATGAGTACGTCGTAGTCATAATTGATAAAGCCCACGACGATACGCTCCAACTCCTCGGGCGACATCTGTCCGTGACCGATGGCCACGCGGGCGTCGGGGACATGTTCGCGGACCAAGGCCGCCAAGTTGGGCAGTGCGGCAATACGGTTCGAAACGATAAACACCTGCCCGTTTCGGCTCATCTCGAAATTCACGGCGTCGGCTATGATTTCGTGGCCAAAGGTGTGCACCTCCGTCTGTATAGGCCGGCGGTTCGGGGGTGGCGTCTGGATCACCGAGAAGTCGCGCGCACCCATCAGGGAGAACTGCAAAGTGCGCGGGATGGGCGTGGCCGACATGGTGAGCGTGTCGACATTCGTCTTCATCTGGCGGAGTTTTTCCTTGACGGCGACACCGAACTTCTGCTCCTCGTCGATGACAAGCAGGCCAAGGTCTTTGAACTTGACGTTCTTACCGATGAGTTTGTGCGTCCCGACGACGATGTTCACCTGGCCGTCGGCCAAGCCTTTCAGCACGGCTTTTGTCTGCGCGGCCGTGCGTGCCCGGCTCAGGTAGTCCACCTTCACGGGAAAGTCTTTGAGCCGACGGGCAAACGTCTTGTAGTGTTGGAAAGCCAGGACAGTTGTCGGGACGAGCACGGCTACCTGTTTGTTGTCGCAGGCGGCCTTGAAGGCAGCCCGGACGGCTATTTCGGTCTTGCCGAATCCTACGTCGCCGCAAACCAGGCGGTCCATCGGGCGCACGCTCTCCATGTCGGCTTTCACTTCCTGGGTGACACGCAACTGGTCCGGCGTATCCTCGTAAGCAAAACTGGCTTCCAGCTCGTGCTGGAGGAACGTGTCGGGGCTGAAAGCAAAGCCCCGCTCCTGACGGCGACGGGCATAGAGACGGATAAGGTCGCGGGCGATGTCCTTGATCTTCTTTTTCGTCCGCTCCTTCATCTTTTCCCACGCTCCGGTGCCCAGGCTGCTCAGGCGGGGCGCCTCGCCCTCTTTCCCCTTATACTTGCTGACTTTGTGCAAAGCATGGATGCTGACGAAGACTACGTCATCGTTCCGATAGACAAGCTTGATGACCTCCTGCGAGGTGCCGTCCGGATTCGGCAGGCGTACCAGTCCGGCAAAGCGGCCGACGCCGTGGTCGACGTGAACGACATAGTCGCCCGGCTCGAACTGCGACAGCTCTTTCAGCGTCAGAGCCATCTTGCCGTCGCGGGCACGGTCGCTGCGCAGGCTGTACTTGTGGAACCGGTCGAATATCTGATGGTCGGTGTAAAAGCAGGCGTGGAGCGTATGGTCGGCGTATCCGGCATGCAGGGTGTGCTCGACGGGCGTGAAACGGATGCCGCTGCCCATCTCGTCGAAGATGCTCTGCAAGCGTTCGTGCTGCTTCGCACTGTCGGCACAGACATAGAGCGTATAGCCGTCTGCCATGCTCTGACCGAAAGCCTCGCGGACGAGGTCGAAGTTCTTGTGGAAAATCGGCTGGGGCGAGGTGGCAAACCCGACGGTGGCCTGGGGCGACGCGGAAGGACGCGGACCGATTTCGATGCGCATCAGCGAGGCCACGCCGCGCTGGAAGGCCTCACCGGCGACGAGGAGGCTCTCACGGCTGAGGCGTTCGGCCTGCTCGGCAGCCTCCATCTCGCTCGTGGCCTCGCGTTCGGCTTGCGCCTGACGGGCGAAGCCTTCGTCGTAGATACGGCTGACAATGTCACGGACAAGACTGAAATTGTCGAACACGGCTACCGTCCCTTCGGGAAGGAGGTCGAAAAACGGCACAAGGCCTCCCGACGTGGCTTCGACTTCGGGCACGATGACGGCTGCCGCACAGACCTCGTCGGAAAGCTGCGTCTGGACGTCAAAAGTACGGAGCGAATCGACCTCATCGCCGAAGAAGTCAAGGCGGAAAGGGCGTTCCGACGAATAGGAATAGACGTCGAGGATGCTGCCGCGCACGGCAAACTCTCCGGGCTCGTAGACATAATCCTTGCGACGGAACCCGAGTTCCACGAGGCGCTCCTGGAGCTGCGTGAGGTCGGCCGTGTCGCCCTTGGACAGACGGACGGTGCGGTCGTCAAGCATCCGGCGCGACGCCACGCGCTCGGCCATGGCGTCGGGATAGGTGACAACCATCTTCGGCCTGCTTTCCGGCCCGCCGCTGAGGCGGCCCAGCACGTCGGTGCGCAGGATTTCGTTGGCCGCGTCGCGCTGCGCATACTTCACGGCACGGCGATAGGTCGACGGGAAAAAGAGTACGTCCGCCTCGCCAAGCACTTGCGCGGCATCGTGGTAAAAATAGCCGGCACCTTCCTCGTCGTTGAGCACGACGAGCAGCATGCGGCCCGCGAGCTGCCCGGCCAGCGTGGACAGCACCACTGCCGCCGCCGAACCGCACAGCCCCTCGCACGCCACGGACTGTATCTCCGGGTCGTCCACGAGGCTGGCGAGCGCTTTCACGCCGGGATGGCGGGCATATAATGTAGCGATATCTTCTGTTTTCATCGCTGCAAAGTTAGTTCGAAACGCTGTAAAAACGGGTCGTCAGTGCAAGGAAAAACGCGAGGATGCCACTTGCGGCTCCCGGATGGGCACCTGCCACACCCGACGCGACACCGGGAAATCCGCCGGACGCCCGGCTGCCGCCGGTCGGCGGACCCGGCTTTCCGGGTCGCCATTCCGTCAATCCTGTCAGCCGTCGCGTCTTTTCCGTCAGCCGTCCTGTTGCCCCGCGCCGGCCATCCGTTGTGGGCCGGAGGGCCGTTCAAGAGGTGCGGCCCCCGCCCGTTCCACTCGTTTGCACCACTTTGCTCTGCCAAGACAGGCTGCACTCGGGAGCGTCAGGTGAGTTTCCTACGTCAACTCCCCGCCCGTTCCACTCGTTTGCATCACTTTGCTTCGCCAAGATAGGCTGCACTCGGGAACGTCAGGTGAGTTTCCTGCGTCAACTCCCCGCCCGTTCCACTCGTTTGCACCACTTTGCTTCGCCAAGACAGGCTGCACTCGGGAGTGTCAGGTGAGTTTCCTGCGTCAACTCCCTGCCCGTTCCACTCGTTTGCACCACTTTGCTCCGCCAAGACGGGCTGCACTCGGGAGCGTCAGGTGAGTTTCCTGCGTCAACTCCCCGCCCGTTCCACTCGTTTGCACTATCTTTGCACACTAAAAATATGTCCATGGATTCCACCTCACCGCTCAACGGCTTGAAGGCCGTTTTTCAGACACTGGGATGTAAGCTCAATTTCGCCGAAACCTCGGCCCTGCGCGACCGCTTGGCTGCCGAGGGCGTTGAGGCGGCTGCCGAGGGGGAGCGGGCCGACCTCTGTATCGTCAACACCTGTTCGGTGACCGACACGGCCGACCACAAGTGCCGCCAGGCCATCCATCGGCTCACACGCGAGCACCCCGGAGCCTTCGTCCTGGTGATGGGCTGCTATGCCCAGCTGCGCCCCGGACAGGTGGCGGACATCGAGGGCGTCGACCTCGTCGTGGGCATGGAGCAGAAAGGCGACGTGGTGCGCCTGCTCAAAGAGCGCGTGGCGCGCCGCAGTGAGGGCGGAGCCTGTCACGAGGCCATCGCCGTCCCGACCCGGGAGATCCGCACGTTTGTCCCCTCGTGCTCGCGGGGCGAGCGCACTCGCTATTTCCTCAAAGTGCAGGACGGGTGCGACTATTGCTGTACCTATTGCACCATCCCCTACGCCCGTGGACGCAGCCGCAACGGCTCGATCGCCTCG
>HF989215.1:57661-71137 GCA_000431275.1 Prevotella sp. CAG:755
CCGCAACGGCTCGATCGCCTCGTTGGTGGAACAAGCCGAGGCGGCCGCTGCGGCAGGTGGACGCGAGATAGTGATCACGGGTGTCAACATCGGCGACTTCGGCCGCTCGACGGGTGAACGTTTCGTCGATCTGCTCCGTGCGCTCGACGGGGTGGCCGGCATCGAGCGCTACCGCATTTCCAGTATCGAGCCGAACCTGCTCACGGACGAGGTGCTCGACTTCTGTGCCGCCTCGCGGGCTTTCATGCCGCACTTCCACATCCCCCTGCAAAGCGGGAGCGACGACGTGCTGCGCCTGATGCGCCGCCGTTACGACACGGACTTCTTCCGGGCCAAGGTGGAGCGTGTCCGTCGCGTCATGCCCGACGCCTTCATCGGCGTGGACGTCATCGTGGGCACCCGTGGCGAGACCCGTGCTTTCTTCGACGACGCCTGTCGTTTCATCGAGAGCCTCGACATCTCGCAGCTGCACGTCTTCACTTACTCCGAGCGGCCGGGAACCAAGGCCCTGAGCATCCCGCACGTGGTGAGCCCCGAGGAGAAGCACGACCGTTGCCGCCGGCTCATCGACCTCTCCGAACAGAAACGCCGCAGCTTCTACGCCCGCTACGTCGGGAGTGTCCGCCCCGTGTTGTGGGAACACAGCAAGGCCGGGCGCCCCGTGCATGGCTTCACGGACAACTACATCCGTGTGGAGCTGGCCGACGGGCTGGCCGCCGACAACACGGTCACGCCCGCACGCTTGGGCGGTTTCACGCCTGACGGCGAATCGCTCGTGGCCGTGACTGACGATAAAAACTGACGAAATGAAAAGAATATCCGTAGTTATCCTGAACTGGAACGGGCGGGAGATGATGCAGCGTTTCCTGCCTTCGGTGGTGAGGTACAGCAGCGACGAGGCCGACGTCATCGTGGCTGACAACGCCTCGACCGACGGCTCGCTCGACATGCTGGCCCGCGAGTTTCCTGAGGTCGGCACGCTGAGGCTCGACCGCAATTATGGTTTCGCCGAAGGCTATAACCGGGCGCTCGCCCAGCTCTCGACGGACTACTTCCTCCTGCTCAATTCCGACGTGGAGGTGACCGAGGGGTGGCTGCCACCCCTGTTGCGCTACATGGACGCCCACCCCGAAGTAGCGGCCTGCCAGCCCAAGCTGCTCAGCGAGGCGCAGCGCGACACGTTTGAGTATGCCGGCGCTGCCGGGGGCTACCTCGACCGCTTTGGCTACCCCTACTGTCGCGGCCGGGTGATGGACACGGTGGAGCGCGACCGTGGGCAGTATGACCGGCCGGCCTCTGTGTTCTGGGCCACGGGCGCCGCGCTCATGGTGCGCCGCTCGGACTGGAACGCAGCCGGCGGTCTGGACGCCCGCTTCTTTGCCCACATGGAAGAGGTGGACTTCTGCTGGCGCTTGAAGGCGCGGGGGAGAGGAGTGGTCTGCCTGCCCGAAAGCCGCGTGTACCACGTCGGGGGCGGCACGCTGAACAAGTCGAACGCGAGAAAGACTTACCTGAATTTCCGCAACAACCTCCTGATGCTCTACAAGAACCTGCCGGACGAGGAGTTGGCCGCCGTGATGCGCGTGCGTCGCGTGCTGGACTACGTGGCCCTCGTCAAATTCGCCCTGACCGGACATACGGCCGACGCCCGCGCCGTCCTGCGGGCGCGCAAGGAGTTCGCGTCGATCTGTCACGACTTCGACGACGCCCGTCGCGAGAACCTGCGCCTCACGACAGCCGGGGCCATCCCCGAGCGGGCGCGCGGCAGTCTGTTGTGGGCCTACTATGCCCTCGGGCGGCATACCTACGGCGAACTCACGCGCAGCCGCAAGTTCCAATCGTAAGGCGTCGCGGTGCGGACGTAGTGACGGAAAATCCTGTCAGCCGGAACGGATTTTCGGAGACAGTGACGGGAATCTCGGGCAGCCGTCGCATGGATCCTGCCGGCCCTCGCGCTTGCAGGCATCGGCGGCAGGCTTTCCCCCATCACCTCGCCGCCAGCCGGGCAGCGCCTTGATATCATTGAAAAAACGATCCCTATGGAAGCAGCTCTCTACCTGATCCCCGTGACGCTGGGCGACACGCCCTTGGAACGCGTACTGCCGTCCTACAACCGGACGGTCGTCTTAGGCATCCGCCACTTCATCGTCGAGGAGGTGCGCACGGCGCGCCGTTTCCTCAAACAGGTGGAACGGTCGATAGACATCGACGCGCTTACGTTCTACCCCATGGGCAAGCATGCCGACGCTGCGCTCTTTGCCCGCTACCTCGAACCGCTCCGGAGGGGCGAGCCTGTGGGCGTCATCAGCGAGGCGGGCTGCCCGGCGGTGGCCGACCCGGGCGCCGACGTCGTGGCCGTGGCGCAGCGGGAGGGACTGAAAGTGGTGCCGCTTGTGGGGCCGTCGTCCATCCTGCTGGCCGTGATGGCTTCCGGCTTCAACGGACAGAGCTTCGCTTTCCATGGCTATCTGCCCATAGAACCCGCCGCGCGTGCAAAGGCGCTGAAACGCCTCGAAAGCCTGGCCGTCAACGAGAACCAGACGCAGCTGTTCATCGAAACGCCCTACCGCAACGCCCGGATGATGGCCGACATCATGCGGGCCTGCCGCCCGCAGACGCGCCTGTGCGTGGCAGCCGGACTGACTACGCCGCAGGAATATATCCGCACACTGACCGTGAAACAGTGGAGGGAGACAAAAATGCCGGAACTGGCGAAAGTCCCGGCTATCTTTGTCTTGTATAAGTGAACCGCTGTGTCAGGCGCCCGGAGCGTCGGGCTGCTCGCCCCGGATGATGCTGACCGAACCGTCGGCTGCCAGCACCACGGTGAACAGCATGCCGCCCTCTTCGGTGCCGGCGTAGCCCACCATCGCACCGAAGTGGAGCCCGTCGTCAGCGGCACGGTCGAACGCCAGGCCAAGCAGTGAGGCGTTGGTCTTGTAGTCGTCTGAAAGAAAATTCGCAAAGGCTTCTTTCGTAAACTTGCGGGCGAAGAACACTTCGCCGTCGCGCTTCACGCTGAGCGTGATGCTGTTGTCATAATAGGGCTGTCCGAGTTCGTTCTTGACGGTAGGCAGGCTCTTGTCGGCAGCGCGGTCCAAGGTGTATTGGTAGGTGTGTCCGTTCCACGCCACAGTGTTCTCGTCGTGCCAAGGGGTGTCTTCGACAATGCCTCCGACTTTGGTGGCCTCAACCGTTGTCGAGTCTGCGGCGTCGGTCGGGACGTCATTGTTTTTCCCGCCGCAAGCTGTCAGGCATGCGAGGCAGGCCGCCGCAATGAAGTACTTTTTCATTGTTATGAGTGTTGCGATTAAGTTTCTTCTCGCAAAGGAACAAAAACGTGCGGATATGAACAAGAAAACGGCGGGTAAACTGACGGTCGCGTGAAGCTACCTGGCGTTCACTATCCTTGCTGGCAGGAAGACACATTAATATATATAGTCGTGTCGGGCGGCTGTCCCGTTCTTCCGGGTCGCCGGCCTGTAAATCCTGTCGCTGCGCCATCGCTTTCTGTCAGCCGTTTCGGTGCCTCCCGGCCGACGGCGGAATCCCCTTCCGGTGGAGCGGGAAAAAGTGTTTTTCTTAAAGTATTGTCGATCAGGCGTTTCAAGGTTTCAAGTGTTAAAATTAGGGCAGACGATCAAAAAAAGTCTTGTTCCGATGTACACCGAAAGAAAAAAGTATCTACCTTTGCAGCGTTTTAATAAAGGCAATTGATTGTTTTACATCTAAATCGAAGAAAAATGAAAAAGTTAGTTTTCATGTTCGTTGCTTTCGCAGCAATTTCTTTCGCTTCTTGCGGTAACAAGACCAACGACGCAGCTGCTGCTACCGACAGCATCGATACGATGGCTGTTGATACGCTCGCTGCTGACAGCCTCACCGCTGATAGCCTCGCTGCTGACACGACGGCTGCTGCTGCCGACACGACGGTTGCTCCCGTTGCTGAATAAGCAATCGAACTGAATCTGAGAGAATTGAAACCTGTAGGCTAAGCCCGCAGGTTTTTTTGTGTCCCTGCCCGGCTGGCATGGGGCTGGCATAAACAAGCCGTCGCCGCTACCACAGGGGTAGCGGCGACGGCGTCGCGTTGTGGGGTGGCAATTATTCGCCCAGTTCTTCGAGGAAGAAGTTGGCGATGCGCGTAAAGAGGTGGTTGCGCGTGTTGCCGCCGAAGATGTTGTGGTTGCGGTTGGTGTAGACTTGCATGTCGAACTGTTTGTCGGCCTGTACGAGGGCTTCGCTGTATTCGGTCGCGTTGCGGTAGTGGACGTTGTCGTCTGCCGTGCCGTGGATGAGCAGCAGCGCGCCGTGCAGGTCCTTGGCCCGGTTGATGGGATTGATGGCGTAGCCCGACGCGTTCTCCTGCGGGGTGCGCATGTAGCGCTCCGTATAGACCGTGTCGTAGTATTTCCAGTTGCTGGGGGCCGCCACGGCTACGCCGGCGCGGAATACAGGGCGTCCTTCGCTCATCGACATGAGCGTGTTGAAGCCGCCGAAGCTCCATCCCCAGATGCCGATGCGGTTCTTGTCGATGTAGGGGAGCGTGGAGAGGTAGAGGGCTGCCTCAACTTGGTCTTTGGATTCAAGGTCGCCCAGCCGGAGGTATGTGCACTTCTCAAAGTCGGCTCCGCGACCGCCCGTGCCGCGCCCGTCAACGCAGGCGAAAAGCACGCCGCGCTCGGCCATATAGCTCTCGAAGAGCGCGCCGGGCATGAAGCCCATGTTCCACGCGTCGCGTACCTCCTGCGATCCCGGCCCGGAGTATTGGTAGAGCACGACGGCATATTTCTTGTTTGGGTCGAAGTCGGCGGGTTTCACCATCCAGCCGTTCAGCTGCACGCCTTCGGACGTGGTGAACGTGAAGAACTCCTTGGTGCCCGTCTTTCCTGCAAGCTTCTGGCTGAGTGCCTTGTTGTCAACGAGTGTGGCCAGTGTGCGCCCGCTGTTGTCGCAGAGCGTGGTCACGGGCGGTGTGTCGTGGTCGGAGAACACGTTCATGAAATACTTCATCGACCGTGAGAACGTGGCGTCGTTCGTTCCCTTCTTTTCGGTCAGCCGTTTGGTTTTTCCTTTCAGGTCGGTCGAGTATACGGCCTTATACTGCGGTCCGTCGGGATTGGCCGCGTAGTAGAAGCGGCCTGTCTTTTCGTCGTAGCCGTAGAAGTCCGTCACTTCATAGTCGCCGCTGGTGACTTGCTTGGTGAGCTGTCCGCCCAGCGTGTACCAGTAGATGTGGCGGTAGCCGCTGCGGTCGGAAATCATGGCGAAGTGATCGCCGTAAAAGTGCAAGTCGGTGTAGGCACTCTCTTTGACATACTTGTCCGAGGTCTCCTGCAAGGAAAGACGGCATTCCGTGGAGCGTGGATTGGCCATATAGATACGCATGTCGTTCTGCGTGCGGTTCAGCGTCACGACTGCGAGGCGGTTCGGGTCAGCAGTGAACTTGATGCGCGGCACGTAGCCCGTGCTGTCGATGGGCAGTTTCATCGTGCGTGTCACCCTGTTCTTGATGTCGAACGTCATGACCGAGACTTTCGAGTTTGTCGCTCCGGCCACCGGGTACTTGTATTCGTATTCCCCTGGATACTCTTCGTATTCCTTGTGTTCCGGGGCGAGGCCCTTGTATTCCGTCATGGAATAGACAGGTACTTTGCGCTCGTCGTAGCGCACCCAGGCCAGCATCGTGTTGTCGGCATTGAATTCCAGCGAACGGGCGGTCGAGAACTCCTCCTCGTTGACCCAATCGGGGATGCCGTTGAGGATGGCGTTGCGCTCGCCGTCCTTTGTCACCTGGCTCTCGCTGTTGCCGAAGAGGAGCTTGACAAGGAAAATGTTGTTGTCGCGCACGAAAGCCACGAGGTTGCCGTCGGGCGAGAAGACGGGCGACTGTTGTGGTCCGCCGTCCGAGAGAGGCTCCATGCGGTTGTTGGCAACGGAGTAGAGGTAGTAGACGGCGGTGAAGGAGTGGCGGTAGATGGGTTTGGTGGCCGTCTGGATGAGGATGCGGCTCTCGTCGGGCGAGAGGATGTAGCCGTCGATGCGTTCGAGTTTCTGGCCGCGGGCGGTGGCGACGTCGAAGAGGGTGCTGACAGCTTTCCCGGTCTTGAAGGAACGGCGCACGATCTTCCGCCCGCCGTCTTCGAGTTGTGTGTAGGTTTCGCCGTCATTCATGGGGCGGACGCCATAGACGTATTGCGGCGAGTAGGCGCCACCGGTGATGTCTTTGATAGTCAGCCCGCTGTCTGCCCATGCGCCGAGGGCTGCGAGGCAGAGTGTAACGGTAAGGAATAGTTTTTTCATTGGTGAGATTGTAAAAAGATTAAGCGAATGTGGAATGTATGCCGTCCCAAGCGTCGGCCAGTGCCGCCATGGAAGGCAGGACAAGGTCGGCGCCCGAGCGGGTGAGCGTTTCGGGCGGGATGGGGCCCGTATTGACCGCTATGGTGAACACCTTGGCGGCGGACCCGGCTTCGACACCGAGCGGGGCGTTCTCGACAACAAGGGCTTCCCAAGGCTGTACGCCGGCCCGTTCGAGGCCCAGAAGGTAGGGCTCGGGGTCGGGCTTGCCGTGGCGGACGTCGAAACTGGTCACCATGAGGCTGCGGTGGAAAAAGCCGGGATAGTTGTGTTCGAGCCTGTCGATGAGCGAGCGTTGCCCGCTTCCCGTCACGACGACGATGGTCAGGCCGGCGTCTTTTACGCGGCGGAGCACGTCGGCCGCACCCGGCATCCGGGGTGCTTCGGGGCAGGCGTTGAACAGGCGGCATTTTTCTTCGTAGATGCGTTCTATCTCTTCGGGTGTTGCGTCACGGCCCCACTCGCGGCGGGCGAGCAGGTTGATGGTGGCGGCGCCGGTGCGGCCTTCGTGAAGGTAGGCTTCGTCGGGTGTCATGGTGAGTCCGAACTCCGTGCATACCTGCGCCCACGACCGGGCGTGGTTGGGCATAGAGTCGAACAGTACGCCGTCCATATCAAACAGCACGGCTTTGAGGCGCGTCGCCCCAAAGCCGTTCCGTTCGAGATATTTTGTTCTTTCTGCGTCGTACATAGTCTTTTTATTGGTTCAGGCGGGCGCGGATAGCCTTGCTTTCGGCTTCATAGCCCGGCTTGTCGAGCAGCGCGAACATGTTGCGCTTGTACGCCTCAACGCCTGGCTGGTTGAAGGTGTTGACACCAAGGATATTGCCGCTGATGCCGCAGCCCAGCTCGAAGAAGTAGATGAGCTGGCCGAGGTAGTAGGCGTCCAGGCGGGGGAGGCTGATGCGCATGTTGGGCACTCCGCCGTCCACATGGGCCAGCTGCGTGCCGAGCTCGGCCATCTTGTTGACTTCGTCGATGCGTTTGCCGGCCAGGAAGTTGAGCCCGTCGAGGTTCTCGTCGTCGTTCGGGAAGTGGAGCTCGTGTTCAGGCGTCTCGACGGAGATGACGGTTTCGAAGATGGTGCGCTCGCCTTCCTGGATCCACTGCCCCATGGAGTGGAGGTCGGTCGTGAAGTCCACGGCGGCCGGGAAGATGCCCTTTCCGTCCTTGCCCTCGCTCTCACCGTAGAGTTGCTTCCACCACTCGTTCATGTAGTGCAGCTTGGGCTGGAAGTTGACAAGGATTTCTACTTTCTTGCCTGCGGCGTAGAGGGCGTTGCGGCAGGCTGCGTACAGCGCCGCGGGGTTTTGGGCCAGAGGCGTGTCGGGGCCGCAGGCTTTCTCCATGTCTTGGGCGCCGGCGATGAGTTGGTCGATGTCGAATCCGGCGCAGGCGATGGGCAACAGGCCTACGGGGGTCAGCACCGAGAAGCGTCCGCCGACGTTGTCGGGGATGACGAAACTCTTGTAGCCTTCCTTGTCGGCAGTGGTACGGGCGGCACCGCGGCGGGCGTCGGTGATGGCTACGATGACGCGGCGTGCCATGTCCTTTCCGCGTTGTTGTTCGCACTGCCTTTTGAGCAGGCGGAACGCCAGCGCCGTTTCCGTGGTCGTACCCGATTTCGAGATGTTGATGACACCGAAATCACGGCCGCGCAGGTAGTCGCACAGCTCGCTGAGGTAGTCTTCGCTGATGTTGTTTCCGGCGAAGAGGATGACGGGGTTCTTCTTGTCGCCGAGGAGCCACTGGAAGCTGTTGCTCAGTGCTTCGATGATGGCGCGGGCGCCGAGGTAGCTGCCGCCGATGCCGGCCACGACGATGGTGTCGCAGTTTTCACGCAGGGTGGCGGCGGTGGCTTTCAGGTCGGCAAGGAAGTCGGCCGTCGTCGAGCTGGGAAGGTGTAGCCAGCCCAGGAAGTCGTTGCCCGGGCAAGTGCTGTTTTCGAGCGATGCGTGTGCGGCTTTTACCTGAGGTTCGAGCGCCTCGATGGTCCCGGGGGTGAGAAACTGGACGGCTTTGGTGATGTCAATCTGGATAGTATTCATGACTTGAAGTGAATTTGTTTTATGAGTTGCCGCGTGTGGCGGAATCCGCACAGTGCGGACAGTGCAAAGTTAGGAAGTTTTCACGAGAGTGGCAAGCCTTCTTATTATTATATGTCAGCCTGCCGCGCCTAACGGCGTTCCGCACCGGTTGTCGCGGCGTCCGCCCGCAGCAGGCGGCGTGGCGCGGAAAACGGGTCGGCTGACAGGAAAAACAAGTCGGCTGACAGAAATTTCCGGACGGCTGACAGGATTTGCGGGACGGCTGGGAAGAAAGGCGTCCGGCCAGTGGCTGCGCCGCGTGTGGCTGCGGGCACGGGCCGGGCCGCGCACAGGGATGCGTCGGGCGCGCGGCGGGCTTTCGGCAGCTAAGGGGGGCGGGATGTTGCCTGCGTCGGAAAAAAACCTTACCTTTGCAAGTAAAACCGAAAGAACGACAAAATGAACATTCTCGAACTTAGCGAACAGGAAATCAACCGCCGTAAAGCGTTGGAGGAGCTCCGCGCAATGGGAATCAACCCTTATCCCGCCGCGGCTTACCCCACGGATGCTTTCTCGGTCGACATAAAAGACGAATTTGACGACGAGGCCACCGAGCCGCGCCAGGTGTGCATCGCGGGGCGTATGATGAGCCGCCGCGTCATGGGCAAGGCGAGCTTCATGGAGCTTCAGGATTCGAAAGGGCGCATTCAGGTCTACGTGACGCGCGACGACATCTGTCCGGGTGAGGACAAGGAGCTGTACAACACGGTGTTCAAACGCCTGCTCGACTTGGGCGACTTTGTCGGCGTCAAGGGCTTCGTCTTCCGTACGCAGACCGGCGAAATCAGTGTCCATGCCCAAGCGCTCACCGTACTGGCCAAGAGCATACGTCCCCTGCCCGTGGTGAAGCAGAAGGACGGTGTGACCTACGACTCGTTCGACGATCCCGAGCTGCGCTACCGCCAGCGTTACGTGGACCTCATCGTGAATGCCGGCGTCAAAGAGACGTTCATCAAACGTTCACAGGTGTTCAAGTCCATGCGCGAGTATTTCGACAAGGACGGCTTCATGGAGGTCGAGACGCCCATCCTGCAACCCATCCCCGGCGGCGCGAGCGCCCGGCCGTTCATCACGCACCACAACACGCTCGACGTCGACCTCTACCTGCGCATCGCGACGGAGCTCTACCTGAAACGTCTCATCGTGGGCGGCTTTGAAGGCGTCTATGAGATAGGCAAGAACTTCCGCAACGAGGGTATGGACAAGAGCCATAACCCCGAGTTCACCTGCATGGAGCTTTACGTGCAGTATAAGGACTACAAGTGGATGATGGAGTACACAGAGCGCCTCTTGGAGAAGATCTGTCTCGACGTGAACGGCACGACCGAAGTCAAGGTCGGCGACAACGTCATCTCGTTCAAAGCACCGTTCAAGCGCGTCACCATCCTCGGCGCCATCAAGGAGAAGACCGGCTACGACCTCGACGGCAAGACGGAAGACGAAATCCGTGCCATCTGCAAGGAACTGGGCCTCGAAACCGTCGACGAGACATTCGGCAAGGGCAAGATGATTGACGAAATCTTCGGCGAGTTCTGCGAGGGATCCTACATCCAGCCCACGTTCGTCACCGACTATCCCGTGGAGATGAGCCCGCTCACCAAGAAACACCGCGACAACCCCGCACTGACCGAACGCTTCGAGCTGATGGTCAACGGCAAGGAACTGGCCAACGCATACAGTGAGCTGAACGACCCGATTGACCAGGAAGAACGCTTCGAGGAGCAGCTCCGCCTTTCGCAAAAGGGCGACGACGAGGCCATGTATATCGACCAGGACTTCCTCCGCGCCATGCAGTACGGCATGCCGCCCATGTCAGGCATCGGCATCGGCATGGACCGCCTCGTGATGCTCATGACCGGACAGACTACGATACAGGAAGTGCTTTTCTTCCCGCAGATGCGTCCCGAGAAGAAGGCACCCCGCGACGCCGCCTCCAAGTATGCCGAACTCGGCATCGGCGAGGAGTGGGTCCCCCTGCTCCAAAAGGCGGGCTACAACCTTGTAGGCGACCTCAAAGACGCCAATCCTCAGAAAGTGCAGCAGCAACTGGGCGAAATCATTAAGAAATACAAGCTCGAGATGGTGAAGCCCAGCGTGGCCGACGTGGCTGCGTGGATTGCCAAACTATAATCTGAAATTACATGCAGGCGGCCGGCGGGCAGGAAACTTCCGGCCGCCTGCTTTTCACACCTTACGGAAAACGCGCAGACTATGGAAGGATGTGGACAAATAGCGGTCATCGGCGGCGGCAGTTGGGCCACGGCCATTGCAAAAATGGTGCTCGAACGCGTCGGTCACCTCAATTGGTACATGCGCCGCAGCGATGTCATTGATGAGTTCAAACGCGTGGAGCATAACCCCGACTATCTCACCGGGGTGCATTTCGACGTCAGCCGTATCACCTTTTCGTCCGACCTGAACGAGACAGTGCGCGCCTCAGACACACTGATCTTCGTCACCCCATCGCCTTATCTGAAAAACCATCTCCGCAAGCTGAAAGTCCGCATCAGCGACAAGTTTGTCGTGACGGCCATCAAAGGCATCGTTCCCGACGAGAACCTCGTCTGCTCGGAGTATTTCCGCCAAGTCTACAACGTGCCCGACGAGAACCTCGCCGTGCTCGGCGGCCCCAGCCATGCCGAGGAGGTGGCGCTTGACCGCCTGACCTATCTCACCGTCGGTTGCGCCGACCCGAAAAAGGCGCGCGCCTTGGCAGACACACTGGCCAGCCATTACATCAAGACGAAGACGGCGACGGATGTTATCGGCATTGAATACGCCTCCGTGCTGAAAAATGTCTACGCTATCGCCACGGGCATCTGCAACGGACTTAAATACGGCGACAACTTCCAGTCGGTGCTCATAGCCAACGCCGTGCAGGAGATGAGCCGCTTCCTGCGCGCCGTTTACCCCATCGAACGAAACGTCTACGACTCCGTGTATCTCGGCGACTTGCTCGTGACGAGCTATTCCAACTTCTCGCGCAACCGCGTCTTCGGCACGATGATCGGTAAGGGGTATTCGGTAAAAAGCGCGCAGATTGAGATGGAGATGATAGCCGAAGGCTACTACGGGACGAAGTGCATGAAGGACATCAACCGGCACTTCCACGTGAACATGCCTATTCTGGACGCGGTCTACAATATCCTGTACGAGCGTATCTCGCCGGCCATCGAAATAAAACTCCTGACCGATTCATTCCGCTGACCGTCTGTTCCGATAGGCAATGGTGGAGTTATTCCTTGTGCGCCACGGCGAAACGCAGGAGAACCTCGACGGCATCCTGCAAGGCCACCTGCCCGGCCGCCTGACCGCGAACGGTGTGCGGCAAGCCGAAACGTTGCGGCAGGAGCTGGCAGGCGAACGGTTCGACGTTCTCCTCGTGAGCGACCTGGCCCGTACCGTGGCCACGGCCCGCGTGCTGAACGAAGCCTTTGGCCTGCCTCTTGTGACGACGTCCCTGCTCCGCGAACGCGACTGGGGCTCGCTGACGGGCTGCCGTATCGCTGAGGCTCGCCGTGCGCCGTTCCCGCCCGATGTGGAGGGAGTCGAGGCCATGGCTGAGCGTGCGCGGGCGTTCCTCAGCTTTGTCTGCGGGCACTACGACGGCTGCCGCGTGCTTGCTGTCGGCCACGGCCTCTTCAACCGCTGCATACTCTCGGTCCTGACAGGGCGCCCCATTGCCGAAATCCCCCGGTGGGGCAACGCCGAGGCCCGGCGTGTCGTCGTGACTCACCTGCCCGACGGTTCGTTCCGCCCGACCGAAACGGGCGCGTCGGCCGATTGATAATTTGACCCTACTGTTGAATGATAAGATAACCGCCATGGAACACTATGTCGTATCGGCGCGCAAGTACCGTCCGGCGACGTTCGACTCCGTTGTCGGGCAGAAGGCCCTGACCACTACGTTGAAAAACGCCATCGCTTCCGGCAAGCTGGCCCACGCCTACCTTTTCTGCGGCCCGCGCGGCGTCGGGAAGACCACATGCGCCCGCATTTTTGCCAAGACCATCAATTGCCTTTCGCCGACGCCCGAGGGTGAGGCCTGCGGCCACTGCGAGAGCTGTGTGGCTTTCGACGAGCAGCGCAGCTATAACATCCATGAGCTTGACGCGGCCTCCAACAACTCTGTCGAGGACATCCGTTCGCTCATCGAGCAAGTCCACGTCCCGCCGCAGGTAGGGAAGTATAAGGTGTTCATCATCGACGAGGTGCACATGCTGTCGGCCGCGGCGTTCAACGCTTTCCTGAAAACCCTTGAGGAGCCGCCCGCCCACGCCATCTTTATCTTGGCTACGACGGAAAAGCACAAGATCCTCCCGACCATACTGAGCCGTTGCCAGATCTACGACTTCAACCGCATGGAGGTCGGCGACATCGTGTCCCATCTCCGTCACGTGGCCGCGCAAGAGGGCGTCGAATGCGAGGATGCCGCCCTCAATGTCATCGCCCAGAAGGCCGACGGCGGCATGCGCGACGCCCTGTCGATCTTTGACCAAGTCGTGAGTTTCACCGAGGGACACATCACTTACCAGCAGACAATCCGCAACCTCAACGTGCTCGATTATGAGTACTACTTCCGCATCGCCGACCGCCTGCTGGCTGGCGATGTGGGCGAGTGCCTGTTGATTTTCAACGAAATCCTTAACAAGGGTTTCGAGGCCAACCACTTTGTCGGCGGGCTGGCGTCCCATTTCCGCGACCTCCTCGTGGCGCATGACGAGAGCACCCTGCCGCTGCTCGAAGTGGCCGACAGTGTCCGCCAGCGCTATCGTGAGCAGGCCGCCCGCTGCACGCCGAAATTCCTCTACCGCGCCTTGAAACTCTGCAACGACTGCGACCTGAACTACCGCGCCAGCCGGAACAAGCGCCTGCTTGTCGAGCTCACCCTCATCGAGGTCGCCCAGCTCTCCACCGACGATGAGCCGCCTTCGGGGCTTGGCCCTAAGAAGACGCTCAAACCCCTCTTTACGCCCGGTGCGGCCCAGGTTGCCGCGCCGAAGCCAGCGGCTGCCGCGCCCGCCCAGCC
>HF989216.1:0-6173 GCA_000431275.1 Prevotella sp. CAG:755
GGGATTGTAATGGCTTCACGGATTATCGCCACTTCAACCAAAACCCTTGTAACTCAATTCTATCACTATATCTTTCCGCATTTCACTTTTTTGTAGTAACTTTGCTTTGTAAAAATGAAAGTCCATGGAAACGATACAGGTCAAAGACAAGAAATTCGCCGTCAGCCTGCCCGCCGAAGAGATCCGTCGCCGCGTGGCCGAGGTGGCTGCACAGATTGACCGAGACATGGCGGGCAAATGCCCGCTCCTGCTCGTGGTGTTGAACGGTGCCTTCATGTTCGCCGCCGACCTTATGCGCGGAATCACAGAGCCGTGCGAGGTCTGTTTCGTCCGGCTGTCTTCCTATTCAGGCACGGCGAGCAGCGGTCATGTCCGGGAGGTGCTCGGCCTGACAGAGGACATCGCGGGGCGCAGTGTCGTTATCGTGGAAGACATTGTCGACTCCGGTCTCACGATGAAGAGCCTTGTCGAGTCGCTCGCCGCCCGCCGCCCGGCGGAAATACGCATAGCCTCGCTTCTTGTCAAGCCCGGCAACCTGAAGGCGGACCTCGACATTCCTTACCGCTGTTTTGACATCCCCAACGACTTCATTGTGGGTTACGGGCTGGACTACGACGGTTTCGGGCGCAACCTCAGCGACATCTACACCGTAGTCGAATAAAAACAAGGGCTGTGGCCCATCACGTATATATACATACTGAAAAGAATGAAGAACATTGTGATTTTCGGCGCTCCCGGTTCCGGGAAAGGAACGCAGAGCGACCTCTTAGTGGCGCACTATGGTTTCAAACATATCTCGACGGGCGACGTGCTCCGTGCCGAGATGAAAAACGGCACCGAACTGGGCAAGACCGCTAAGTCTTACATCGACAACGGCCAGCTTATTCCCGATTCGCTGATGATAGACATCCTGGCCAGCACGTACGACGCCCTTTGTCCCTGCGAGGGCGTTATCTTCGACGGCTTTCCCCGCACCATTCCCCAGGCCGAGGCCCTGAAGGCCATGCTCGCCGAGCGCGGCACCGAAGTGACAGGCATGCTCGAACTCGACGTGCCGACCGACATGCTCATTGAGCGTCTCGTCAATCGCGGAAAAACTTCCGGGCGCGCTGACGACAACGAAGAGACCATCAAGAAGCGCCTTGACGTTTACAACACCCAGACCGCACCGCTCATTGAGTGGTATGAGAAGGAGGGCAAGCGTAACGCTGTGAAAGGCTACGGACCCATCGAAGAAATTCAAGCTGCTCTTTGCGCAGTCATCGACAGCTGGAAATAACCAGTGTCCCTGCGGACGATCCTGCAAGCCCCTTCGCGGTTTTCCCGGCCCACCGGCGACGGAGAAACGCCGTGAAGGGGTTGATTGATACACCAAGGCACATCACTGTTCCATACCAACACCAGACCCTATGGCTGAAAGCAATTTCGTCGACTACGTGAAAATCTATTGCCGCTCGGGCAAGGGCGGCCGCGGCTCCATGCACATGCACCGGGCCAAGTATCAGCCCAACGGCGGTCCCGACGGCGGCGACGGCGGCCGTGGCGGAAACGTCTACCTGCGTGGTAACCACAACTACTGGACACTGCTGCACCTCCGCTATGAGCGTCACGTTTTCGCCGGACACGGCGGAAACGGTTCGAAGAACTGCTCACGGGGGTGCGACGGGGAGGACCGGTATATCGACGTACCGTGCGGCACGGTGGCATACGACGCTGAAACGGGCGAATACCTTTGCGACGTCACGGAGGACGGCCAGACGGTTATGCTCCTCAAAGGCGGTCGCGGCGGATTAGGCAACTGGCAGTTCCGCACGGCTACCAACCAGGCGCCCCGTTATGCCCAGCCCGGTGAACCGATGCAGGAGATGGAGGTGATTCTTGAATTGAAACTCTTGGCTGACGTCGGGCTCGTCGGTTTCCCAAATGCTGGAAAGTCGACTCTGCTTTCGGCCCTTTCGTCAGCGCGTCCGAAGATTGCCAACTATCCTTTCACCACTCTCGAACCAAGCCTCGGTATTGTGGCCTACCATGACCATCAGTCGTTCGTCATGGCTGACATTCCCGGAATCATTGAGGGGGCAAGCGAAGGTCGCGGACTGGGGCTCCGTTTCCTGCGCCATATCGAGCGGAATTCCCTCCTGCTCTTCATGGTGCCCGGTGACACAGATGACATCCGTCGCGAGTATGAGGTGTTACTGCGCGAGTTGGAACAGTTCAATCCCGGGATGCTCGACAAGCACCGTGTGCTCGCCGTGACGAAGTGCGATCTGCTCGACGAGGAACTTATCGACATGCTCAAAGCCGATTTGCCTTCCGATCTTCCCGTTGTGTTCATCTCGGCAGTGACAGGATTCGGGCTAGATCGGCTGAAAGACGTGCTTTGGACAGAACTCAACAGCGAAAGTAACAAGCTGCAAGCCATCAGTGAGGGCGGTAGTATCGTCCATCGCAACCGCGAGGCCTCGCGCCTGGCTGCTGACTTTGCCGACTGGGATGCCGGTATCGAAGGAAACGACGTGGAAGATGTCGACGACTTTGACTATGAAGTGATTGACGACGATGACGACTAAGCCCGAACTGCTTGAATATGACCTCGGCCCTGCCGTCCGTGCGTTCACGACAACGCGTTTCGGCGGATGCAGTGAGGGAAATTACGCATCGTTTAACATAAACGGCTATTGCGGCGACAATCCGGCTCATGTCGCCGCCAACCGTGCCGCCCTATGCGGCGAACTGGGCATACAGCAGGACCGGCTCATTCTGCCACATCAAGTGCATGGCAAGAAAGTGCTTGCGATAGATAGGTCGCTGCTCGCCCTTGATGAGGTTGCCCGTCATGAACGCCTTGAAGGCATCGACGCCGTGATGACCGACGTGACCGGTGTATGCGTCGGCGTCTCGACGGCCGACTGTATACCAGTGCTCCTTTACGATGAGGAACATTGCGCCGTGGCCGCCGTCCATGCCGGCTGGCGCGGTACAGTGAAAGGAATTGTCGCCGAGACTGTTCGCGCAATGTCCCTGCACTACGGTACGGAGGCTGCGATGCTCCGCGCTGTCATAGCGCCGGGAATCTCAGTTGCCGCGTTCGAAGTGGGTGACGAAGTCTACGATGCCTTCGCTGCCGCCGGATTTCCGATGGACGTCGTGGCGCGGCGCATGGGCAGGTGGCACATAGATCTGAACGTAGCGAATTTCTTGCAGCTCGAAGCGGCAGGCGTACCGCTTGGTCGTATCCAAGTCAGCAGCTACTGCACTTACACCGAATGCGACCGTTTCTTTTCGGCCCGTCGCTTGGGTATTCAGTCCGGACGCCTTTATACGGGCATCCTGCTCAGACCTGACAAACAATAAGAAACTGATGAAAACACGTCGAATCCTATCAATGGTGTTGTTGGCGGCCATGTCGCTTCACGTGACGGCTGACAACTTCACGCCCGCCGAGCAGCAGCAAATCAGCATAGCCACGCCGGGCCTGTTCGCCAAGTCCAAGTCGTTCACCCTCGACCTTTCCGTGCTCCCGCAAGGAGATTGGAGCTTTCCCCTTCCTGTCGGGGAATCCCGAAAAGGGCCGGGCGAAGATATCATGATAACGACAACCACTGGCGATGCAGTGAAAGCCATGTTCAGCGGCCGTGTGCGGTTGTCACGCAACGTGCCGGGACACGGGGTGACTGTGGTGGTGCGTCATGGCAACGGACTCGAAACCGTCTACGCCCGTCTTCGCGGTGCTACGGTCAAGCCAGGGCAGCGCGTCAAAGCTGGCCAGACTGTCGGTATAGTCGGCGAAGAGGCGGGCAAGGGAGTCTGCCGTTTCGGTATTATGGTCAATGGTTTCCCCGTTAATGTCGAGACGCTGGTCGATATTGTGCGCAAGCGTCTCAGGCGGCAGAGCTATCTGTTCACGGACAGAGGAATTTCAGTCGAAATCGCAGCGCTCGGCAACGCAAGTGACGGTCCGGATATCGCCGAGGGCATGCCTGAGCCTGGCGGATTGGCCAACGACGAGGCTGTCGATGTCGACACAGAGTTTACTTCTTACGAAAAGCGTGTAGTGAGTGCGCCGACCAAAGGCCTGTTCGATGATGCTTCGTCTATTACTATCAATCTTCATCAATACGGCGACGGCGACTGGGCCTACCCTTTGCCTGGTGCCAAGGTCATCAGTCCCTACGGCGGAAAACGCCGCCATGCCGGCGTCGACCTTAAAACAAAGCCGAACGACGAGATTCTTGCCGCTTTCCCCGGACGTGTTCGCTTCTCGGGCAATTATTACGGCTATGGCCGTGTGGTGGTCGTGCGTCACGCCAACGGGATGGAGACCCTGTACAGCCACAATTCCAAAAACCTTGTCAAGGTTGGCGATTGGGTAAAGGCCGGACAGCCTATCGCCCTGACAGGGCGTACCGGGCGCGCCACGACGGAGCATTTACACTTTGAGGTGCGCATTAACGGCAAGACCTATGATCCTTCCCGCTTTTTCGACCACAAGAGCCGCAGTCTGAAAAAGGTGAAAGTTGTCGCTCATAAGTCCGGCAAGGTCACCACGACGCCCATGTCGGACGGTCTGAACACCTGAAAGCAGCACACTTTTTCATAGCCCGATACGACGAAGTCCGCCGCATGCTTCATGGCGTGCGGCGGACTTCGTCGTATCGGTGGGTGTCACTTCTTGTGTCGGTTGGCGCGGCGTTGACGGATTTCAGCTTTCTTTTTGGCCGCTCCCGAACCATGCTGGCCGGAGATGTAGCTCTTTTTCTTTGCCTTGGTCTTGACGCCGGTTTTCTCTTCCGTCTGACGCGGGGCGCGGCGGAATACGATGCCTTCTGTAATGGCTTTGATAACTTCTTCTTTCGGGGCTTTCCGCATGGCTGGACGGCTGGTTTTAATGATGGAACAAGCGGATGCCCGTGAAGGCCATGGCGATGTTGTATTTGTCGCAGGTTTCGATGACATGGTCGTCGCGCACCGATCCGCCGGCCTGGGCCACGAAAGCTACGCCGCTTTTGTGGGCACGTTCGATGTTGTCGCCAAAGGGGAAGAAGGCGTCCGAGCCGAGCGCTACGCCCTGGTTGAGGGCTATCCATTCCTTCTTCTCTTCGCGGGTGAGCACTTCGGGTTTTTCGGTGAAGAACTTTTGCCACTCGCCGTCGCTCAGGACATCCATGTAGTCGTCAGAGATATAGATGTCGATGGTGTTGTCGCGGTCAGCACGGCGGATCTTCTCTACCCAAGGCAGGTTCATCACCTTGGGGTGCTGACGGAGCCACCAGATGTCGGCCTTGTTGCCTGCGAGTCGGGTGCAGTGAATGCGGCTTTGCTGTCCGGCGCCGATACCGATAGCCTGGCCGTCCTTGACGTAGCAGACGGAGTTGCTTTGGGTATATTTGAGCGTGATGAGGGCGATGCGGAGGTCGCGTTTGGCGGCTTCGGTGAACGTCTTGTTGCGTGTGGGGACATTGTCGAAGAGGTTGTCGCCCGTAAGGTCGATTTCGTTGCGTCCCTGTTCGAAGGTGATGCCATAGACCTGCTTGTGCTCGATGGGGGCAGGGCGATAGTCAGGATCAATGCGGAGCACGACGTAGGTGCCCTTGCGTTTCTCGCGGAGGATGGCGAGAGCCTCGTCCGTGTATCCCGGTGCGATGACACCGTCGCTCACTTCGCGCTTGATGAGAAGGGCGGTTGCCTTGTCGCAGGTATCACTGAGGGCGATGAAGTCGCCGTACGACGACATGCGGTCGGCACCGCGGGCGCGGGCATAGGCGGCGGCGATAGGCGTGAGGGGTTCAGCGATATCGTCGACGAAGTAAATCTTGCTGAGTGTATCGCTCAGTGGCAGGCCCACGGCGGCGCCGGCGGGCGAAACGTGCTTGAATGAAGTGGCCGCGGGAATGCCGGTGGCGGCTTTCAGTTCGCGGACGAGCTGCCAGCCGTTCAGGGCGTCGAGGAAGTTGATGTAGCCGGGGCGGCCGTTCAACACTTCGATGGGGAGCTCCCCTTGTTCCATGTAGATGCGCGACGGCTTCTGATTGGGATTGCAGCCGTACTTCAAAGCTAACTCTTTCATTGTTTTATGTCTTGATTTGAATGTGCAGGTCGGGGCGGAATGTGTCTCGGATATGCCGATGTTGTGCCCTATTGCCTCGCAAAGATAGTGCAAATGAGCGGAATGA
>HF989216.1:6302-30195 GCA_000431275.1 Prevotella sp. CAG:755
GAAAGCCTTAGGATTTACGTGCCTCGTTCCCGAGAGTTGCCATATTGACCTCATGGATGCGGCGCAATGCCGGTTCGCCGTGCGTGTGGCACGGGGCCTTTTGTGCAGAGGCCGGTACGTTGCGTCCGGCAAGACCGTGTGATGTCCGTTTCAGTGTGGTTGTAGAAACGGTCAGGCGGACAGAGGAAACAGGATGGCTTGCAGGATTTACAGGATGGCTGATAGAAATTCCTGTCACTGCGGTCGTTTCAAATGGACGGGCCGACTGTCCCGGAGGATGAGCGTGCGGATGGATGTGCTTGTGGATTTATGCACTCATTCGTCCGGAGAAGAGTCGGCGGGCCAGCGGTCGCCAGCAGAGGATGCGGATTTGGTCGACGAGGACGGCCGCCGCGAAGACCGTCACGAGGAAACCGAACGTCAGGAGAAGATATGCCGCGCCGGAGTAATGTCCATAGAGCCATTGGGTGGCTTGTTTGAAATAAGGGAAGACGCAGGGATGCAGATGGAAGAGGTAGACGGCGAATGCGGAAGCAGCCACCTTGTTTATCCATTGGCTGGTGAAGTGCAGCCGCGCTGTGGCGGTCAGGATGAACAGGGCGCAGAGGATGACGTGCGGGGCACTGTAAAGGATGCTTCGGCCGTACCATGCATCGAAGAGGCCTCCTCCCCATGCGAAAGCCGCAATGAAGCTCGCCAAAGCCGGCAGCGCAATGAGCATTCCGGCGATGAGGTATTGCAGGCATGCCCTCAGTTGGAACGGACGGGGACGGTAAAGTCGCACATAGCGTGCCAGCAAATACAGCCCGGTGAAAGAGATGGCCGAATAACCGCAACTGAACATTCCTGACGCGGCATCACCCAAAGCCCATCCCCATACCGTTTGGAACACAAAGAACGCCACGATGAACGCTCGCACTGTGCGGCGGTTTCCTTGCTCAACAAAGGCGTTCAGGCCCGGGGAAAGCAGGCAGAGCATCAGGTATGCCGGCACGAACCAAAAGCAGTCGAACGTGACGACTTGCCGGATGGGATCTTTTAGGTCGCCGGGGGAACATGCGTCGGATAGCCCGGGAAAGACAAGCAGGACAGTTGCAAAGAAGAAGTATTGGACAAGCAGGGTGAAGAGGCTTTCCCGCTTCACGTGAATGCTGAACCATCCGGAGATCAGCACGAAGAGGTTGACGGCACAAACGGCGGTTTGCTCAATGACGACGCGCGTGACTGTCGGGGCTGTTGTAGTGTAAAAATCGTCGGCTCTGATCCATGCTGTCGCCTGATAGTTGACATGTTGGATAAGGATGAGGAACATGGCTACTATGCGGAGCAACTCAATGGGTGAGAGACGGGTTTTCGCAGGCACGACAAGGTTATTGCTCATGGCTTTCGGAAAAAAGGTGCAACGTGAAGAGGTGTCCGGTTTTAGCTTTCCGATGGATGTATCCGCAGCGGGAAGAGCCGGCGGGCCAGTGGCCGCCAGCAGAGTAAGCGGACTTGGTCGACAAGAACGGCGGCTGCGAATATCGTCACGAGGAGACCGAACGTCAGGAGTAGGAAAGCCGCGTCGGAGTAGTGGTCATAGAGCCATTGGACAGCTAGTTTGAAATGCCCCACGACGCATGGATGCAGGTGGAGGAGGTAGACGGCAAAAGCTGAGGCGGCAATGCGGTTGACGAAAAGGCTGGTGAAGCGCAGCCGTGCCGTGGCTGTCAGAATAAACAGGGCGCAGAAGACGACGTGAGGGGCGAGGTATGATGTTCCGTGCTGTCGCCACCACGAGTAGGCCGTCGATCCGTCGAACCGGAGCAGGCACACTTCTGTGAGGGCTGGGCACACGATGAGTACGGCGGCGATGAGATACTGCGTCCGGGCGCTTGACCGGAACGGCAGTGGGCGATAGAGGCGTACGTAGCGCGCCAAGAGATAAAGCCCGGCGAAGGCTACGGGCGAATAGCCCCGTTGGAAAATGCCGCCCGCCCCGTCGAACATCCAGGCACAGACGAACTGAATCGCGTAGAATGCTGAGACAGTTCTGCCCAGCCGCCGGCGGCTGCTTTGTTCTGCAAAAGCATTGAGCCCAGGGGCGAGCAGACAAAGGAGCAGGTAGGAGGGAACGAACCAATAGGCGTTGAGACTGAGCCCCTGCCGGATAGCCGGCCACAGTCTTGTGGGCGATCCGGCTTCAATCCATCCCGGCACGATGAGTAGCAGGATGAAAAAAAACGCATATTGGAACATCAGGGCTGTGAGGCTTTTCGTTTTTGTGCGGATACCGAACCACCCGGAGATCAGTACGAAAAGATTGACGGCGTATATGGCAGCCTGCTCAAAGAGAATGCGCGTGGCCGTGGGCAGGGGATCTGTCTTGAAGTCTTCCGGTTCGTAAGCGCCTAAAGCAAAGAAATTGGCATGCAGCACAAGGATGAGCAGCATGGCTGCTATGCGGAGCAGCTCGATGTTCGACTGGCGGGGACGCTGTATGGCGTCGGAAGTTGCGTTCATGGGCATGAAGGTGAATGCGCACTGCAAAGGTACGCTTTTCTTCTTCGTGAGGTGTTGCAGAGAGGGCGGAAAAAGTCCCGGCAGCCCCGGCAGGGGCAACCGGGACAGCCGGGGTCCGTTTCAATGCTTTTCAGCTTGTACGGCTTAGTAGAAGAGCGTGATTCCGGTAGAGATGTGGGAAAAGTCCGGACCGAAGTCCGTGTTCAGCACGCGGCAGGGAGAGTATTTGACGTAGAGTCCGATGCTATGGAACTGGATTTGCCCCATGAAGTCGACGGTGACGGGCGTCTGATGGATGTTCTTGAACACGCTGTGATGCTTTTCGCCGTCGAGGGTGTAGTGCGTCTTCAACGAGGCGTAGGTGTTTACGTTCAGGATGGCAGCCAAAGAATAAGTGAAATTCCTGCTGAGGTGCTGGGTATAGCGGAATGGGAACGTGAGGCTGAATACCTTGATGCGCGAGAAGTCGATGTCGGCGCCGTCGGGGTAGGGGGCGAGGCTGATGCCGTTTCCATCCATGACGAAACGTGTGCGGCCGTTCATGCGGTAGTTCCGCCAGTTGATACCGAAGCCCAGGCTCAGGTCGGCGTTCGGTCCGACGTAGCGGCCGTAGGTGAGCAGGTCGGCGAAGACTTCATACGATGCCGCCATGTTGACGTTCATCGGGCCGGGGGAGCCGAGGGCGTTGACGAAGCCAAAACCCACGCCGCCCATTGAGAAGTAGCTTTCTCCCCGCTTGCCTTTTGATTGGAGGAAAGGCAGGGTGAAGTCTAGTCCGGAGGTTTTCTGGTGGGTCACGACGCGGCCTTCGGGGTTGAACTTCTTGTCGTAGTCAAAACGGTAGGTGTTGTCGTCCTCACGGCCGTATATGCTGAGATGGACGGTGCTGTCAGATTGAAGCAGGATGACGGAGTCGGGACGTGTGACGGCGACGACGGTATCCTCGGGCAGGGCTGCGGCAGCCGGTAGTGCGGCGAGGGCGAATGCGAGTGCTGAAAAAGATTTCTTCATAGTTTATGGTTTTTTATTTAGAGAACATTCGTTTGAGTTGCTCAGCCGTGGCAGTGCCTTCCATATAGACGACCGTCACTTCGGACAGACGGCCTGTGGGGGCTCCGTTGTTGCGGTAGAACAGGTAGCGGTAGTGTCCGTTTGCAGGCGGGAATCCATAGAAACCGTAGAAAAGACGTCCGTTTTGCGTGTCGGTGTCTTTGTCGGAAGCACGGCGGGCGTCGGTGAGCACAAGTTGTTCAATGTGTAGCATTTCGGCCTTGCTGGGACGGAGTGTCAGGCTACGGAAGAGTGTCAGTCCGTAGGGTTGCAGCTTCCTCCCTTTGACGAGCACTTCGGTCGCTCCTTGACGGTCTTTATAGCGTCCGTCGAATAGTTGGTCGATGGCCATCCCTTTTTGTGCCAGCAGGGGAAGTGCGATTGTGAGGAGGAGACAGGAAAGGAAAATGCGCCGTTTCATGGTTCGGTCGGTTTTGAGGTTTGTCCGGGCGCTTCGTTGGTTTCGTCTTGAAGCGTCTGGAACATGTCTGTGAGTTGTTCTTCGACGGTTGGTTCGCTGTCAGTCCGTTTGACGGCAGCAAGGGCGTGCCCGGCCTGCTGCATGACGAGTTCGGGATCTGTCACCCGTACCCCGTCGATGTAGGCTACGCAGACGTTCTGCCTTTTTTCGGCTATCCACCAGCCCGAACCGCCCGAAAGGAGGAGCAGGAGAGAGGCGGCAGCGACCCAGTGTCTTGCCGGGCGGAACGACCGGCGTTTGGCGAGACGGTGTGTGTGGACCTGGCGTCCTACGGCGAAAAATCCTACAACGGCGCGTACGTCGTCATAGCGTCCGGCACTTTCGGGCGAGGCCAGGAAGCGGCGCAGGCGCCGTTCTTCTTCTTCGGTGGTTGTGCCGTCGAAGTAGCGGGCGATGAGCCCATCCCAATATGCGTTATGACAAGGCTTTTTCATGGCTTTGTTGTTGGTAGCATTCACGGATTGTTTTACGTGCCCTCGACAGTTGCATTCTCACGGCAGCCGGTTGCATCGACAGCTCGGCGGCTATCGTTTCGAAGCTGGCGCCCTCGTATTCCCTGCGTCTCAGGATAGTTTGTTGGGTCGGTGTCAGGCGGGTGCTGATGAGCTGTTCGACATCGCGGAAGAGTGTTTCGCGTTCGCGCCAGTCTGTTGCAGCGTCGTCGGCGAGGGTAAGATCGTCGGGCAGGTCGCCGGCAGCGATGTGTGCCTGTTGCCGCAGGGCATCGATGCTGAGGTTGCGCACTGTCGTGACGGAGAGAGCCTCGGCCTCCTCGCGCGAACCGATTAACCCGCGTCGGGGCCACAAACGGCAGAATGCCTCCTGTAAGGTGTCGTTCACATCGTCTTCGTTTTTCAGGAAACGGGCCGACAGGCGGGACAACCGGTTGTGGATGTCTTTGAACGTGTTCAGTAGCAGTTCTTCACTCATAGTGGCGCTTGTCGAGGTTTTCCTTGTGAGGCGTTTTTATCTTAGAAACGAGGGGAGGAGCATTTTGTAACACAAAAATAGTATTTTTTTGTTCCCGAAGGCCGAAAAAAATTCTGCGCCTTGCGTAGAGGGTGATTTCTGGCTGAGACGGGACGCTGAATGCCGGTGTGTTCCGAACAAGCCAAGAAGAAAGCCTGTTTTCTCTTGTCTCGGCGCCCGCCTTTCACTATATTTGCACACGCAAGGGAGAGCCCGGCTTTTTGCTTCCAGCGTGCGGGATGCCGCAAGGTCTTGCGGTTTTTTGCATGTACCTGTACAAAAGCCGATGTGTTATTCCGGTGAACGCAGTTGCCGCACGGACAATCACCAATGCGGCGAGAGGAAAAGCAAGTCGGCTGACAGAAATTACAGGACGGCTGTCAGAAAAAACTGTCACGGCACCGGAAAGCATGACTGATTATTTGGAAAAACAGAAAAACGAAAAAGATATGACACATATCGTGATGAAGTCACGCCTCGTCGTGATGAATTATTTGGAGTACGCCGTTTGGGGCGCTTATCTCACCTCGATGGGGACTTATTTGGTCAACGTGGGCCTTGCGTCGCACATCGGGTGGTTCTATGCAGTGCAGGGCATCGTTTCAATCTTTATGCCTGCGCTCATCGGCATAGTAGCCGACCGTAAGGTGCCGGCACAGGTGATGCTCGGCTTCTGTCACCTGCTGGCTGCGGCGTTCATGTGCATGGCCGGAAGCTACGCCGAGCGTGCGGGCGACGCTGTCGAGATGGGACCGCTTTTCTCTCTGTATGCCGTGAGTGTTGCTTTCTACATGCCGACGCTTTCGCTGTCTAATTCGGTGGCTTACACAGCTTTGACTCGTGCAGGGCTGGACACTGTGCGCGACTTCCCGCCCATCCGTGTCTTTGGAACAATCGGATTCATCTGTTCGATGCTTTTGGTAGACTATCTGGGCATTCAGGGCAGTCACAGGCAGTTCTATGTTTCGGCAGTGATAGGTTTCGTCTTGGGCGGTTATTCAATGACTCTGCCGAAGTGCCCGGTGAATCACGAGAAGAAGGGGAAGTCGCTTGTCGAAGCGATGGGATTGCGCGCTTTTCTGCTCTTCAAACAACGCAGGATGGCCATCTTTTTCATCTTCTCTATGCTGTTGGGTGTGTCGTTGCAAATAACGAACGGTTTTGCCAACCCATTCATCACGAGCTTTAAGGAAATCCCCGAGTTTGCCCATACGTTTGGCGCCAACCATGCCAACGCGCTCATCTCGCTTTCACAAATCAGCGAGACTTGCTGTATTCTCTTGATCCCGTTCTTCTTGAAGCGGTTCGGCATCAAGCGAGTGATGATGATAGCCATGCTGGCGTGGGTGCTCCGCTTCGGACTTTTCGGACTGGGCAACCCTGGCGACGGGGTGTGGATGTTCGTCCTCTCGATGATAGTCTACGGCGTGGCTTTCGATTTCTTCAACATTTCGGGTTCACTTTTCGTAGACCGGGAGACCGATGAGAAGATACGCAGTAGTGCGCAAGGACTTTTCATGGTGATGACAAACGGTCTGGGCGCTACTATCGGAACGCTTGGAGCACAGGCCGTGGTCAACCATTTCGTTTACGCAGTGCCCGCTGAGGCACAGATAGGAGGCTGGAAAACATCGTGGTTCATCTTCGCCGGTTTCGCCTTGCTCGTACTGGTTCTGTTCACTCTTGTATTCAAAGAGGCAGAAAGAAAGTCTGCGTAAATAGAGTTGCGCCTTCCTACGGCATACAACGCGTCGGTGAAACTGGACTCAGGTTACACCGACGCGATTTTATTATCGTTCGGATAAAAGATTTTAACGTTTTGTTTCTTTGTTTGGGGAGAAATCACGTTATTTGCAAAGTCCTAAATACGGTGCAATATGAGAACGATACTGCAAAAGGTTGTATGCTTATTTGTTCTGTTTACCCTCGCGGTGAGCTGTGGTGAAAGGAAGATGACGTCGGAAGAACTGTTCGAGCAGTGTGCGTCGGGGGTTGTCTTAATCATGAACGAGTATTATTATACCATTCATCTGCCAGGCGGTGGCAACTTGTACTTTTCGGATCTCGATGGGGAGGACATGGTGGGCTTGACGGCCGACCAAAGCGAAATCATGGCCAATCGGAACATGCTGTTTGGTACGGGATTCTTCGTGTCAGAGGACGGGAAAATCATGACAAACCGCCATGTGGCAGCTCCGCAGATAGATCCGGCAGAGGTCAAGAAGAGCTATCGCTCGTTGATCCAAGCGATAAGAACGGTTGTAGAATACCGGCAGCTCGAACTGTCGAACCAGTACAACCAACTTTCGGTGCAGATACAAAACAGTACTTATTATGATTTCTATGGATATGCCCACACGGATTATTCCGCTGTCAGTCAGCTGACGGCGCAGCAGCAGGAATTGAGCCGGCAGTTCGACGAGCTGGAAGAGCTGAAGGAAAATTTGAGCATGGATGTGAGCGAACTGAAAATAGAGAGTGTCTGTGAGCTGGGGATTGCTTACAACAATACGTATGTAGCCTCAGAAAAGGATTTCAAAGGATGTGTTGTGACCAAAGTCTCAGAAAAGGATGACATCGACTTGGCTTTGATTCAACTGAAAGATAAAAAAACGCCGGCGACAGCGCATGTGTTCACCTTGCCCGGACAGTCCAAAAAGGAGGAAGGCCTTTGGGAGAAAGTGAAGCGTGTCTTCGGAAATGATGAGAAGGAAAGAAAAATAACGGTCAATGAGCCGTTGTACATGATAGGTTATAATGCAGGTATTCAGTTGGCCAGCACTTCGCAAGGTATCAAGGCGCAGTTGACCAGTGGCAACGTGTCGCAAGAGTCGGACGGCGTTCGGTTGCTTTACACCATCCCTACGCTTGGTGGATCGAGTGGCAGTCCTGTCGTGGATGAGTATGGAAATCTTGTGGCAGTCAACTTTGCGAAGGTGAGCAACACGCAGAATTTCAATTTTGGCATCGTGGCTCAGCAGGCTGCGAATTTCATGAAATAGGATGTGACAGGCGCAATTTTTTAAGCGCCGAGCATTTTGTGGTTGGAGGCAGAAGTCATGCTGGTGAATACATAGACGACAACAACGATAAAGCCCAAATTGAGCAGTATGTCGAAGAGGTTGGACACTCCCATGGTGAAATCTGTCACGTTGCCCGCAAAGGTGGCGTAAAGGTAGGTCATGTATGCTCCGAAGATGATGCCGTGCGGCAGGAAGCGTGGCAGGCGGAACATGCAGAACGACGTGACCCATCCGGCGATGTAGGCAAATATAATACCGCCCCACCCGAAGAGCAGATAGCTCAGAATCGGCATACGGGAGTTCGGTCCGGTGTTTTCCCCAGCTAAATAGGGCCTCGTAATTTCTGTGAGTTGCACGCCGATAGAGGGAGAAATGTCTTCGTATGAAACAAGGCGCATCGATGTTAGCAGGCCGGAAAAGAGGTATTGGAACTTGTTTCCCAGTTCGACAGACTGGTACACATCGTTAGGATAGGCATAAAAATAGCAGTCTCCCGAGGCTACAAAACGAGTGATGAGGGCGACGACAGAATCAAACGCTTCGCCGCCTTGGCGGCTGACTTGAAACGAAATGACGAACAGGGCGAGGAGCACACCTACGCCGAGGTAGATAATGATCCGTTTGCTTGTGTGTGGGGTCTTACCAAGATAAAATAATTTATATCCAAAGTAAGCGAACAGTAGCATTAGAAATTTAGATTTGCTCCCTGAAAAAATCAAGAACATGGTGACGAGCACGATGCTCAGGTAGCAGAACGTCTTGTGTGTTTTCTTGTGGAGCATGTGGAAGATATAGAAGATGACGAAGTAGGAGAAGAAATTATTGAAACGCTGTAAAATACCGAATCCGCCGGAGCCGGAAAACACAGAAAGTCGGCTCTTGTCCATGAAAAGAGGTATGCCGAACATGACGTAAGACAACAGCGTGAATGCCACGTAGAGGGTGAAGCACACAATGAAGAAATAGAATACAAAATGTTCTTCATTGTGTATTCCTATGTCTGATAGCGGCGCCCGTTTTCTGACAAACGTGGCGATCCCCAGCCAGAATGCAGTTTCTGACAGGATGAAGTAGATGAGCATTTCGGTGGCCATCTGTTGCGTAACCCATAGAAAAGGAGGTATGGCGTTAGCCAGCATGGCAAAGATGACGGCGTAACGAAGGGGATCGTACCAGCTGAGTGTGAAGCGTCGTGCAAACGGGAACAGACTAAGCGTAGACAAGACAAGGAACAGGACGTACCATGGCCAATTGAGCGCTAAGAGAATGAGAAAGTGATCAATTTCCATAGCGGTCAGCGCACGAAGAGAAAACGCCTGTCATGGTGTTGCAAGGCGAACTTAACGGAATATACGTCCATGTAGAGATGGCATAGCCAATAGGCGAACAGGGAGCGGTCACGCATTGCGATGAGGAACGCATTACGCATTTCACGGAACCGCCTTACTTTTTTTTCGTATGGCTCGTTGAATCCGTAAAACTCCAACGAATGCTGAATACGGTAGGGTATGACGCAGTATGTGGTGCGTTGCCTGGCGTATTTCCACATGAAATCGCAGTCTGTGCAATAGAAGTGGAAGCGTTCATCGTAGCCCGGGAAGCTGCTTCGCAAATACCGGCCAGAAATCACCATGCCGCTGTTGATGGCCATGGCGTGGTGTGCTGCGCAGACTCCAGTCGGTTCCGAATTCAGATATTTGCCTTTGAACAATACCATGCGGGAGGGGCTTACGAGCTGGTTGTCGCAGTAAATGAGGGGTAGGAACAGATCGATTTCCGGGTGGGCGGAAATGCTTTTCTTGGTTTCTTCCAAGAAGTTCAGGTCAAACTGTGAATCATGATCCAAGAGGATGAGGTATTCATTTTCCTGTAATTCTTGGATGGTTTGGTTATATAGTGTGGACAGATATTCGTTACGCCTATTGTGACGGTATTCGAAGGCAAAACCATCAAGCATTTCTTCCATTGTGCGGCGTTGCTCTGTGTCATAGGCTTTCGGGCTGTTGTCGCGGATGAGAATGCGGGCATAGTCTTTTGCCAACTTGCATTGTGACAGGGATTTCAGCGTATCTGATTGCTCTGGCGACAATTTGTAAAGGACGATAAGTATGAGAAACTTTATCTTTTCCATCGTGATTGCAAGCCTTGTAGTTTGAAATAAATCCAAGATCGGAATTGTCCGCACTTCCCGCAATTGTGGCGTACGACACGGAAAAGCTCTGCGGCATGGCAGGGCTGATTGGATATTCCGTCGACAGAATGGAAAGCAATGGTGTCGTTGAGCATGACGGCCGTCTTTTTGTTGCGGAAAAGCCAGAGGTTCAGGTCATAGTCTGCGAAAATCTTGAACTGCAAGTCATATGGTCTTTCTAAAAGAACTTTCCGACGATAGAAACATCCTTGATGGGGGATGGTGTTGTGTGTGTATAAACTTTTATTCCAAGCGGGGATGATTGTGCCTTGCTCTGTGGCGACGCGGCCACAGTATATGTCAATGTTTTCCGGGGCGGATCGAAGTATGGGAGGGATAAGGAGAAGTTTGTCGCCAGCATTGACGTGGATGACATAAGTGCCATGGGCAAGAAGGCAAGCCTTGTTCATGGCATCATATATTCCACTGTCGGCTTCACTGAGCCAATAATCAATGTGCGAGGCGTATTTCTTTATGACTTCAACGGTGTTGTCGTCGCTCAGTCCGTCAATGACGATATACTCAATCTCATTCGTTTTTAGTGCGGCTACGCTACGAAATGTTTCTTCAATCTCGCGTGCAGCATTGCGAACGACTGTGATTATCGTGATTACGGGTGACGGTTGTTTCACAGGGCTGAAACTTGTTTCGTTATTGTCCGGCTATTTCTGCTTTCGGAGCAGGTTGGTTGAAGTGGCTTTTGATTTCCTTGTAGAGGAAATAGCAGGATACAAATACCGTAGTAAAGAATAGAGAGAAGAACACGATATATGTACGTTTAGGGCCGGCCGGTCTGAGGGGAACAACGGAATCCTGAATGACAGTAAATGCAGGAATCCGTTCCTGATATTTGGCTTGGGCCAATTGGAGCTGTTGTGTCATTTGGCTGTATGTGTTGTAAGCCAATTGCATTTCGTTTTCCAGTCGGTCTGACGTTATTCTGTATTGATTGAGGACAAGATCTTGATTGGCATCGGAGAATTCAGCGTATGCCTTTTGGGCTGCCAGGTACTTGGCTTTGGCTTCATTATACAGGTTGCTGACATATTCCAAGTCCCTGCTTGCTTTTGTCGTTCGGTATTTGATAATGTATTCTTGCAGTTTTGCCATTACTGAATCGGCCAATTGCGCGGATACTTCTGGGTCTTGTGCTTGGGCAGTGAGTGAAATCATCCCTGTCTTTTTATTAATAAAGCAAGTGATGTTATTCGAAATGTTTTTAACGAGCGCGTCTTGTTCCTTTGTCAGGTGATTGGGATTGATTTTGTCGCTTTCTGGCTTTTCTTTCTTTTTGTTCGGAAAGAGCGTGGCCCACCATGGCTTTTTCTGCCCTTCGGTAAGGTACTTGTAGTAACTTACAGGTGCGGAATCGGCAGGCTTGACCTTGATGCTCAGTAAGTCAAGGACAAATGTTGTGGAGTTGAAGATATCCGGATAAATGTCTGGGTTGATGGCATCTTGTCCGGTTGAGGCTGTGCTTATTCCTGCAATGGATGCTATGGTGCTCAGGTTTCCTGGAAGTGAAACGCCACCATTTGCCGATGTCTCCGGAATTATTCGTACCTCTGTTTGGTAATACCGTGGGAGACTTAACGCGTATATGGCGCTGAGAATGAATACGCAGGTTAGAATAATGGCATATTGTTTCCAGTGTTTCTTTATGATGGAGTCAATAAGCGACTTGATGTTGAGTTCTTTCTTCATGTCATTTGTTTATGAACATCGCGGCTATGACGGTCAACAGTGAAACGGTTGTGCTTCCGATGCTGATCCACTGAGATGTAGAAACGTTGCTACGTTTGACTTTTGCAGGGACAAGAATTTCACAACCAGGCTGGATATCTTCGGCTTTACGCACTTGTGTGACAGTACCGTTCATATGCACGGCAAAAACTTTCTTCTTTTGTGCAGAATTGCTGTAACCACCAGCTTGGTTGATGTAGTAGCTGAGTTTGGCCCCCGGTTTGAATGCAACAGTGTTGGGGTACATTACTTCGCCGTTTATTGTCACCGTATTTGAGTATTGAGGTACAATTAGGCGGTCGCCGTCAGCTAACGTGATATTCCATTCTGTGCTCTCTGGATTTTGCATAGCTTTGTCCAAGTCAATACCGATACTCCGGACATTGCCTAAGTCAAGATCCAGACTGTCGTTGGACTTTTTTGTCTCATCGCGCATAAGGCGGCGCAGGTTCTGTTCTCTTTTCTGGATTTCTTCCGGCGACATTTTCCGTTCCAAGCGGGCACCTTTTGCATAGGCATCTGTGGTTAAGCCGCCAGCAGCCTCAATCAGGTCGCTCAGGCGTTGCCCTTTTTTACTCAACGTGTAGGTTCCGGGGAAGAGAACTTCACCTTCAATCAAGATATGCTGCTGTTCTATATATCCAGGGCTCTTTCTGACAAATACTTCGTCGAAAGGCTGAAGTACGAAACCGGGTTCGCCTTCGATGACAAAGCCGTCTTTAAGAGAGAAAGAGAAAGTATGGGCAATGGTTTTGTTGCTCTGTGTGGCTTTTGCGTTCTTGATTCGTCGTGAAACGTCGATTTTCATGATAGAGGCTGCATCTGTGAGTCCTCCTGCTTGCAAGATGAAATCCTCAATCGTCGTATTGTCGGCATATTGGTAAACACCCGGATAGATGACCTCACCATAGATAGTCAAGGTCCGTTCTTCTTGTGCATCTTTTAGTGAGGGGATAAATAGTACATCTTCGTTGCGTAGTGCAATGTCTGATACAGAACCGCTCAGAATTCCCTCGATATCAATAGCCAGTACTTCCAATGTCCGGTCTGCTTTCCGTCTGTGCATTACGGCGCGGGTCAGGAATGCGTCTTCGGTTACACCGCCAACCAAGTTCAGTAGCTGGCGTACGGTGCTGGCTGTTCCGTCCATCTGGTACATTCCCGGTCGTCTCACAGCTCCTTTCACTTCTACCATGTTTTTAAAGCGTGGAAGCACGGAATCCACGGAAAGAGAGTCTCCGTCTGCCAAGTGGAACGTTCCGCGCTCAAACTCGCCTATGTTGAAAATGGCGTATTCTCCTCCGTTCTTGCGGATGAGGCGGATGTAGTCTTGGTAGGCATCGCCAGTGAATCCGCCGCTATACTTCAACAGTGTTGCAACACTTTCAGAGCGTTTCATCTCATAGTACATTGGCCGTTTCACTTTGCCGGTGATATTGACAAGACAGTCGTAAGGACCGACAACAATGACGTCGTTGGCAGCTAAACGTATGTTCCCGCTTAATTTTCCATTGAGGATGTAGTCGTAGATGTCGACTGTGGTGACGAGCTTGTTGTTGCGGTATACTTTGATGTCGCGCAGTGTGCCGATTTCGTTCGTCCCGCCCGCCATATAGAGGGCGTGGAAAACCGTAGCAAAGGCAGACAGCGTATATGTTCCCGGTGCGACGACTTCGCCCATTACGTTGACTGTAATGGTCTTCGTCTGTCCTACGGATAATTTTACGTTCGAGTTGCTGTATCGTTGACCCAATGTGGTCTTGATTAGTCGGTTAGCTTCCTCCACGGTCAGCCCGCTGACTTGTATGGGGCCAAACCCTTCGAGGTCGATAGTTCCTTCGGGCGATACGGTGCTGGAAAATGTTTTTTGCGAGGCACCCCAAACATCGACGAACACGGCATCACCCGGTCCGAGACGGTAGTCGGATGGTGTCGCGATGTTCATGTTCGGTTCGAAGGACAGGTACTTCTGGTTGAATATGTTGCGTCCGAAAACGATTTTCTTGTTCTTGTCTTGTTCGCGTTCACTCATAATGTCGTTGAACAGTTCCATTGAGTCGGGAAGCACGAAGTCGAGTCCATCTAGATAATCGTCTTCTTTTCGTTGTTGGAGCAGCCGTTTCCGGCGGTCACTCATGATGCCTTCTTCTTCTTTCTCTTGGATGACGCGGCGTCTGTAATTTTCTGCATTTTCCAGCTTATCATCTTTTTTGTCGCCGTTGTTCTGCCGCAGCCTGCTTTCGACAGCATTTTTCCCGGTGAGATCTTTGGCGCCAAGCACGTCTCCCTTATGTTCTTTCTCGTATTTCTCGCGGATTCGTCGTATCTGTTGGATATCGACGCCTTGTTGCATGAGTTTTGTGACAATCTGTTGTTGCGAAGTTCCTTTGGCGTTCTCGTTAATGACAAACTCCATGACCTGTTCATCGGTCATGGAAGATTGGGCATGAGCGCCAAAAGATAAAGTACATGCGAGCGCGGCAAGTAGGGCGCACCGTTTTATGTTCAGGTTCATCAGAACTTTTTGCCGTTAATAATGGAAAATGCGGTTTTGGCTAGTATGACGAAATCTCCCCAAAGGGAGCGTGTTTGCAGGTAGTTGAGATCCATGTTCAGGCGGTCTAACATCTTTTCCATGGTATCTGTGTAGCCATTATAGAGTGTGGCTTCGGAAGTCACGCCAGGTTTCATTTTGAAAATGAAGATATACCTGGAATCGCGTTTCATGATTTGATTGATGAAGTATTGCCGTTCGGGGCGAGGGCCGACCATCGACATATCGCCTTTAAGTACGTTCCAAAGTTGGGGAAGTTCGTCTAAATGATGCTCGCGTAGGAATTTGCCTGTACGTGTCAGCCTGTCGTCTTCCTTGCAGGCCAATTGCGGTCCTTGAACTTCCGCATCTATGCGCATGGTTCGGAATTTATAAATGTAAAATGGTTCACCGCCATAACCGATGCGCTCTTGCTTGAAAATGATGGAGCCTTTTTCTTTCCATTTCAAGGCAATTGCGACAGCAAGAAAAACCGGAGAGCAGACAATCAGCCCGATTGAAGACGCCATGATGTCAAAGATGCGCTTCATCGCTCTTTGCGTGATGTTCATAGCGTCCTCTATTTCTGCCACATTGCATCTCCGGTTCATTGACATATATAGCATGATTATTCTCTAAAAGTTACACTTTTGTGAATTGTTATATTTTATAAAACAGAGAATTTGAAATTTTATTGCAAAGATAAGGCGTTTTTTTCAATCGTCAAAACGGTATTTCCTTTGATTTTACGTGCTTATTTTGTGACTTAATGATGAAAAGTTTCTCCTCTTTTTCTCTTTTGAAGTCATACATGTATGATTGTTGTGAGGTTGTTTTTCGTATAGCTCGGATTGTGTGAATTTGTCAGAAGAGAAAAACTTGTTTCTGAACGCATGATTTAAGGTGCAGCTGTTTGTTCCCGACTTGTTGTGGTGGTAGTTTGATTTATGTAGAGCTGTCCGGTTGCT
The DNA here is from genome assembly GCA_000431275.1 of Prevotella sp. CAG:755. Taxonomy (GTDB): domain Bacteria; phylum Bacteroidota; class Bacteroidia; order Bacteroidales; family Bacteroidaceae; genus Alloprevotella. The sequence goes on from HF989216.1 coordinate 21,763, forward strand.
TCACTGTTCCCAGATCCGGGGTCGGGAATTTTTTTAGATTCATTCAGGGAAGGTTGAGAATATCTTTGAGGAAAATTCGTGTGAATAGAAATAGAATTCGTAATTTTGCGCGAAAATGTAAGACATTTAGGGCCAGACTGGATTTGACAGCGGGCCGAAAGGGTGCGTAAGCATGCAGTGCGTTGTTAGTTGGCACTTTAATCTCGGCTATCAAAAATTTAACTGGCGAAAACAAGTACGCTCTCGCTGCTTAATCGAAGTACAGTAGATTAGCTTTATCTTCTCACAAGGTGGGAGGACGAGACATCACTCAAAAGCTGTGGTTCCGAAGCGTTTTGATCCAGTGGTGCAGATAAATCGGAAATAGTTTCAGACAGCTCCGTGTCTGGAATGAAGTTTTCAGGAGATAAGGTGTGAGTAAGTGGCTCCGGTCGGGCTTACACTCGAAAATCAAAACGGAGATAAGCATGTAGAAAGCGCATTGTTTCCCCGTTTGGACGAGGGTTCGATTCCCTCCTGGTCCACAATCATGATAAGCGTGCGTTAATCGTGACGCTTATGAAGGGTTTAGGTGGGATGTTCTTCTATTGAATGTCCCGCTTTATTTTGTTTCAACGTTGCCGTCGGCAATGTTCGGATCAGCAGGCTGCAAGTATTGGCAGTTCATGCTTCATGGCCGTCAATACCAATGAATTCCTTAAATGACAGGAAAGGGAAACGGGAAAACCGACAGAACAGACGGGAGTAATGATAGAAAAAACGATGACTGCGATCGTTTTTCTTGTCGCAGTCGCAAGTCTTCACGTTCACAGATTCGATGCGGACGTAGCGGAATGCTTGTTTGCCCGTTACTTTTTGGGGCAGGTTACAAACTGGAAGAGTTTTGGGAGAAGCCTGTAAGCTGGATAAAGCAGGGGAGGTCGCAGGCCGTTCACGCGGAAGGCTCGTTTACATTGTCCGATGCCGCGGAGTACGGGCAGGATGTTTTTGCTCGTTGTGCCGCCGATGCGCATCTTCACCAAGATTGCGTCTATGAAGTGTGTATGAATCCGGCAACACTCGAAGAACCTGAGCATCAATTCAAAGTCGGCAGATAGTGGAAACCTAAGGTCATAAAGACCATATTTTTCGTAAATCTCCTTTTTGACGTAGAACGTGGGATGAGCAGGATGCCATCCGTGATAGAAAGCGTGGGGTGAAAATTCCTTACTTTTCCAGAAACGGATAACCTTGTCAGTGTCTTTGCCATCTACGTAATATAGGTTACCGTAAACGGCGTCTAGGTATTTGTCTTTCTCAAATTCGCGGGCAATAAGGGATATAGCGTCATTGCGGGCAAAGAAGTCGTCTGAGTTGAGGATACCGACGACCTCTCCTGTGGCCATCTGGATGCCTTTGTTCATGGCGTCGTATATGCCTTTGTCCGGTTCTGAGATATACTTGGTGATGTGGTGTTCGTAGTGTTTGATGATATCCAACGTCCCATCAGTGCTGCATCCGTCGATAATAATGTATTCGATGTTTGGATAATCCTGACTGATGATGCTTTCTATCGTGTCGGTCAGGGTGCATGCACTGTTGTATGTCGCTGTGATTATTGAGACTTTCATTGAGCCGTTGTTTCGTCAAATGAAATGTTCTAAAATTTCCTGAACATGATGCGGGCGAAATCTGATCGTAACTGCATCTGGTTCGCATCAAGCTTTTCAATTTGGAATTGGGCCCGGTTGCCGGTGATGCCTGTCGGCTTGAGCTTGTCGAATGCAGGGTCAGTGATAAGGCTGTCGTTGCCTCTACGGTTGATGTAGACGTCGGTGATAGCAAGCTGGTCACCGGTGAATGAGAAGCGGCATAGCGTTTGTGAAGTTTCTCCGTTGTCGATTCCCTGAATGTTGAGCAGTCCGAGCTGGATGCCCCAGAAAACATCCCTGTCCTTCATCGGGACGACAGAGTCATATATCCCGTTTCGAGCGAATTGAACTTCTGTGACTTGCCAAAAGCCATCCAGCTTCCCGTTTGCGGGAAGTTTGTCACACGATGCCCAGATGCATGAGAGACAGATGCTTGCAAGGCAGTAAAATATGTTGCGCTTCTTCATTTCGTGAGCCATCCTGTTTTGCTGATTGTCAGTTGAAAGCCCGTGTGGTTTCCTATTTGTTCGCCCCGGTCGAGTCCGAATGCAGCTTTTGCCTGCCATCCTTGCGTGCGGTGCTTTCCTATGCGCTTGGGGCTGTATGCAATTTCGCACAAGAATGAGTTGCCGTATTTTATTTCATCATATGGCGCGCTATATGTGCCCCAGTTGCTAGTATAGGTGTATAGTATGCGATAGGCTATTTCTTCGGTCGGCGAACCACTTATGCCAAAGTGGTGACCAATGAAGCGGTTGTTGTCGAACGAAAGTTGCCCGTCATGCCGGTATAGCGGTGACGTGTAAAGCGGATTGCCGATGGCTTGTCCCCAGTGTGTCCAACTGGTGTACAGACCATGATTGTAATAATTGTCTTTTGCACTGATCTGGTCTGGTATCGCTTCTGTGTGGTCGTGGTAGACTGCGCCGCTTTGGTCTTTGGTTCCGATTCGTTCATACAGCAATGTGCTGATGAAGCGGTTTTCGGGCAATTGAAATTCTATGCCAATGAGGCCGTCTTTCCAACCGTATTGAAAGAAAAGTTGTGAATGGTCTTCAAAAAAGTGGTCGTAGTAAACACGTAGCTTGGCATTCTTGAATTTATAGCTAAGGCTGAACAGCCAGCTGCCGACTGTGTTTCCCATGGCGTTGGCGTAGACGCCTTCACCGGGGTCACTACCTCCTGAATAAATTATTTCGATGAAATCTTTTATGCTGTGCCCCATAGGAAGACTCTCGCCCTCACGTGGATAGTTGCGGATGATTCCGCCAAATTGATTGGCCATTTCGATTCCACCCTCGAAGATGAGCGGGAACTTATCTTCATTGCCGAAACGAAGAAATCCCGATTTGCTATGGTAAAGAACGTGGTCGGCGTATTGTCTGCCTGGTTCGGTGTAAGTTCCTTTCCAATTGTTATCCGTGAAGAAGCCGTAGCCGAAATGCCCTTTAATTCCAACCCAATTTGATGTGCCTGTCAACGAAATGTATTCGGGTATCTCGATGCGGAATTCTAGGATGGGGCGGGCATTGGTGCCGAATGTCTGACTCCCGCTACTGAGTTGTGGATTTTTTAAGTTGGCTGGTCTTTCCTTGCTTCCGATGGAAAGGCGTACTTTCTTATATTGTATGTCCGCATAGAGCTGTTGTAAAACGAAACTGCTTGTGAAATCGTATGCGGCAGCCATGTCAATGCCATAGCCGAACTTCCAGTTATAGGTGGAGTCGGTTTCGGTGCTGCGGAATGCGCCCACACGAATGTAACCGTTGTTTCCGGAAATACTCGAAAGTCCATACTTGTTGGCATTGAGCCATAGTGGTGAGTCGTGGTCTGAAAATGTAGATTGGCCTTCAATTCTATAAGAAACGTTATGCCCTAGCTGCTTGACCCGTTCACGTGCCTGGCTTTGCGCCTGGGTCTTCATTCCACAGGCGCAAAGCAGGCAGCACACCAATAAGGTTGCCGTATGTGTCGGGCATATCGCTTTATTTTGCATAACTTACGGCGCGGGTTTCACGGATAACGGTGATTTTTACTTGTCCGGGATACGTCATTTCGTCTTGTATCCGCTTAGCGATATCATGGCTGAGACTTTCGGTTTGTTTGTCGTCAATCTTGTCTGCACCTACAATAACGCGCAATTCACGGCCAGCCTGTATGGCGTATGTCTTTGTTACGCCGGGATAGCTCATCGCTATGTTTTCCAAGTCGTTGAGCCGTTTGATGTAGGCCTCTACGATTTCGCGGCGGGCACCGGGACGGGCTCCACTGATGGCGTCGCAGACTTGGACGATGGGTGCCAAGAGGGTTGTCATCTCCATTTCGTCATGATGGGCGCCGATGGCGTTGCAGATATCCGGCTTTTCTTTGAATTTTTCAGCCAACTTCGCGCCGTAGAGAGCATGAGGCAACTCGGGCTCTTCGTCGGGCACTTTCCCTATGTCGTGCAGGAGACCTGCCCGTTTGGCCTTTTTGGGATTCAGACCTAACTCTGCGGCCATAACGGCGCACAAATTGGCAGTTTCGCGGGCGTGCTGCAAGAGGTTTTGGCCGTAAGACGAACGATATTTCATCTTTCCGATGATTCGGATAAGTTCGGGGTGCAGACCGTGAATACCTAAGTCGATCGCTGTACGCTTGCCGGTTTCGATGACCTCTTCTTCCACTTGTTTGCGAACTTTTGCCACAATCTCTTCGATGCGGGCTGGGTGAATGCGGCCGTCGGCGATGAGTTGGTGAAGGGCTAGTCTGCAAATCTCGCGGCGTACAGGGTCGAAAGCAGAGATAACGATTGCTTCGGGCGTGTCGTCGACAATGATTTCCACACCTGTCGCAGCTTCGAGGGCACGTATGTTACGGCCTTCGCGGCCTATGATGCGTCCTTTTACCTCGTCATTGTCGATGTGGAACACGGTTACGCTATTTTCGATGGCTGTTTCCGTGGCAACGCGTTGGATACTCTGAATGACGATTCGCTTGGCCTCCTTGTTGGCCGTCATTTTTGCGTCGTCCATGATTTCATTGATGTAGCTTTGTGCGTCACTCTTAGCTTCGTCTTTGAGTGAGTCAACCAAGCGTTTCTTTGCTTCTTCCGCTGAAAGGCCACTTAATTCTTCGAGTTTCTCTCTTTCTTTCAACTGCAAGCGTTCGAGTTCTTCTTCACGGGCAGTGAGGGCTTGCTGTTGGTTGTCAATGCGGGTTTGCGCCTTCTCTATTTCAGCCTTGCGGCGGCTTAGTTCTTCCTGGCGCTGGTTTAGGCCGATTTCACGTTGCTTGAGTTTGTTCTCAGCTTGAGCAATTTTTTGGTTGCGAAGCTGGACTTCTTTTTCAAGCTCTGCCTTTTTGTTGAGGAATTTCTCCTTGACTTCCAACAACTTTTTTTCTTTGATGACTTCGGCTTCTTCGTTGGCCTTAGCCGTCATTCTCTTGTATTTTCCAGTCAGCACGTAGCGGAAAAGGGCGTATCCTCCGATTCCTCCTATTACGAGACCGACTATTAGTGCTATAACAGTAAACATGTTGATAATTTTGGGTTATGTAATTTGAGTGGTCCGGTTCTTGGGGTGTTTGTTGGTTAGACTGGACACACGTGGCGTCTTTTCCTTCCGTTCCGGCGGAAGCAGACGTCCTGGCTTAGGTCATGAATACTCGTGCAGGGCGGTTTCTATTTCGCCGGTGAGTTGGTTCATGGCCTGACGATAAGGTTCGGTATCGTTCTTTTTTTCAAGGAGCAACAACTGAGTGTATACGTCAATAAGGGCTAACGACATATTTTTCTCGACGCTATGCTCTGGGTAGGCTGTGTGGAAATAGCCTACCTTTTCGTTAATCAGCCTTTCTGCTTTTCTGTACAGCTCTTCTTTTGCCCTCGGGATATTGATAGCAAACCGTTGATTGGCTATCTTAACGGTGATGTCGAATCTTTGCTCGTCTGTGTCCATTCCGCGTCTATGTTATACGCTCAACAGTGCGATACACTTGTTTACCTCCCGGGTGAGGCGTGACAGCTTTGCCTTGGCTTCTTCAAGGTCGCCATTGCTGATTTTCATCATGGCTGCCACTTTCAGGTTTTCATAATGTTGGCGTAGTTCGTCGCATGTGGTCAGAAGTTGTTCGACCTGTGCCTCCTTTTCTCCGATCTGTGCTTGGAGCTTGGCGTTTTCTTCCGCCAATTCCTGATAGCTCAGAATGAGTTGTCTTACTCTTGTGCTGAGTTTTTGGAGTACGATGTCGTCTTCGGGTGTCATCGTGCGACAATGTTTTTCGCAAAGTTAGTATTTTTTTATACTAATGCCAAGGCATTTGCCTACTTTTCTTCGCTATCGGCGGGCTTGGGTTCTTTTTTCGCAAGCAGGACGATGTGGTAGACATATTCCGTCATCCATTCCGCACTGTATCCTAATGCATGCTGATAGTTACGGATGGCAATGCATGTCTTCCTTACGCCTTCGTCTTTCCATGTGTGCTTGGTCAGCACTTGGTTGATTGTCTTTTCAGTCATTGTACGAAGGGCATTTTTGAATATGCCGGGGACGCGGAATTTCCACTTCATCAAGTTGCCCATAAGCATCATGAGGTCTTGCGAGAACCCTTGGAATTGGATGAAGTATGTACGCACGTCGTTAATGTTACGGCAGTTGCGTTTGATGCTTGTGTCAATTTCCTTAAAGAATGTTTCGGGAAGCCCGTAGAGTTCGCCAAGCATTTTTTTGCAGCGGTTTTTCTCGCTGATGCCTAGTTTGTTGTTGACTGTCGGCACGTGAAGTGTTTGCTTGAATATGCGTAGGTCGGGCAGGGCGCTTAGGTTTGTGATGCCAAGGTTGGCAGCCATGACGGCTTGGTAGTATACGCGTATCAGGGTCATGAAATCCTCCATGCCACCGACTCGCCAGCCGTTGTCTGCGGTATTTTGCTTTTTGCCCAAAAGCTTGGTAAGTATATTCATTGTATTATGTGTAAGAACTTATTTGGCGTACAAAGTTACTATTTTTTACGACAGGAATGGTCAAGTGGCGTCGCTTTTTGCCGTGATCACGAATATAAAGACTGTCTGGGGCAATTGGGCTCATCTGTCACTGCGATAGTAAAAAGCAACGCTGTGACAGGAAAACTTGTCGCAGCGTCTGTTCTTACCTAAATGACGATTGTCGGAAGTGGAAGTTTGCCGCCCTTTATGTCGGCAAGCTAAAGTTCTATGAATTGTGCGTATAGTTTTTCGATTTGTGCGAATGTGTGTGCCCATGTGAAGCGTTCCGCATTTTTCATGCCCTTCTGAATGATGGTGTCCCTTATTGAGGGATTGCGCAACAATGACAGGCATCGGTGGATTTCGTCGACCGAAGGTTCTTTGAGCAATAACGTCTTGTCGCCAATGATTTCCGGGATAGATGAGGAGTTTGACGCAATTACAGGACATCCTGCTTTTTGTGCTTCAAGTACTGGTATTCCAAATCCTTCGTAGGAAGATGGATATAGCAGGCAGTAGGCGGAGTTATATAGTTCATTGAGCTGTTTGTTGGATATACGTCCCACTTGGGTGTACTGTCCGCCCAGCTGTTCGTTCAGCATGTTTGTTTCCTCCGGTGTAAGAGGATTGCCGACAATTATTAGTTTCAGTCCTGTGTCGCGGAGTGCGCGTACTGTCAGTTTGAAGTTTTTGTAGCTGACGCGGCTGCCCACGAATAGGACATAGGGGCTGTCAGCATATGGCAAAGTCTCAGAAGATGGTGTGGGCAGGCGGTGGTATTCTTTGGATACTCCGTTGTAGATGACGGAAATGCTGTCCGGGTCGATTTCGGGCATAAAATGCAGAAGGTCTTTCTTTGTGTGTCCGGAGACGCAGACGATGTGCGTGGCGTGGCGTATGGCGTTATATTTCTGGTAGCTGTGTAGGCGGCGGGTGATGCCGTGCATGAAATGCTCATATGTGAAATCGTGTACCGTTGTGATATTGATGGCTTTATGGTTTGGACATGTCCGGTAGTACGATGAGTGGAATAAGAATTTCTCTTTACACGAAACGTTGGGGTTAAAATAGCGTTGCAGCGGCATGAACGCATGTTTCCGGCGAATGATTTGTCCTTCCGGCAAGTCCAGATGCTTTCTGAAAAGGTTGTTCTCTGCTTGGTCATATTCAAGAAAACGAAGCTTCTCGCGCCATGCCGTGTGCATAAAATGGTTGAGGAGTTCATACCATACGATGGATATGCCTCCTGTCTTTTGTAGTGAGAATATGATGTTGTCCAGGTATATGTTTCCCTGAGTCATGTCTACTGTCGTGATGGTGTTTCTTTTTCGTATGTGAAAGTTCCTGCGAGCAAAGATAATAAAAAAAGCCTGCCACTATCCCCATCCTGTTCTGTTTTCGTGTTAAAAAGTTCGTTTTTCCTGGAATAATTTCAGCGTTTGGAATGGTGCTTATATATAATTAATGTGTGGTATCGCTTCGTCTCATTGCGGAAGCAGGAAGTCTGATTAAAAATGCAACGCTTTTTATGACTTGTAACAGAAATGCAGTATCTTTGCAACGGATAATCAAAAAACTTATATCTGATTGAGTATCAGATTAGAATGAAGGAGTTGCGGATTTATGGTAACGATTTAGCGAAAGTGCAAGTGCACTGATATTCTGTGATTTACTTCGCCTCACAACTCTGTATGCAAAGGTACACTTTTTATTCGGGTACTCCAAGGAATTGCTCATTTTTCTGTGTTTTGAGCGTGATTTCTTGACCTGTTCGTTACTGTTCTTCCGTAAAAGTGAGTTTTCATGTAGGAAAGGCGTTGGCTGAAACGAGTTCAG
>HF989216.1:30240-37589 GCA_000431275.1 Prevotella sp. CAG:755
GACAACCTCTTTCCTACTATGGCATATCCGAAAGGAATGTCCGCTTTTGAAGCCTAAACTCTCGTTTAGACAATCGGCAAGCGGACAACCCTTTCATGGCTATGCGAGAGAGGTACTTTTACGGGGTCTTGCCGCTTATTCTTTTTTGTAGTTCCTCTTGTCGCAAGTGAAACCGTGCTGATGATTCACCCTTACATGGTAAGGGTCGGCCATCGGCACTGGCGGCATGGCAGAAAGAAAGTCCGCATATCCGCATCAAACCGAGGGTTTGACGATGGATGTGCGGATTCTCTTTCTTACGGCACAACCGCCTTTACCACTTGCGCCTTTTGTTTCTTGTTGAAAGCGGAACTGGGATAGGTACAGCCAACCACTTGCCACTCACGAGTGAGCCACAAAAGGTTGTCCGTACAGCCGAAGCCTGAGAAGAATGTCCGTATGTGTCTGTCCGAGCAAGTCGGATAGGCATATACGGACACACTTCTTTTGTGGGGCTTCGGCTTTTCACGCTTTCATGCTGTTCCCTCCGTGCCTTTTCTTTTTGTTGAAAGCGGAACAGGGATAGGTACAGCCAACCACTTGCCGCTCACGGGTAAGCCACAAAAGATTGTCTGCACCGCCGAAGCCTGAGAAGAATGTCCGTATGTGTCTGTCCGAGCAAGTCGGATAGGCATATACGGGCATACTTCTTTTGTGGGCTTCGGCTTGTTCACGCTTTCAAGTGAGTCTCCAAGTTAGAGGGCGTTTTCTTATCTCATGCAGTTCCGCATTTTGGAGATGTTCCATTCAATCTGCCTCTTGTTACGCTTACCTCCATTTTGCGACTTCCAGACGACGCATCAGGTGGTCATTCTCGTTCGGCTGCAAAGGTAACTCCGGGATTTGCCGGAAAAGCAAGGTCAAGCCTCCTGTTTTGCGAGAAAAATCTCCAGCCCTACGGGTAGTATTTTTCCCGAAAAACCTTGCATTTCCGAATCCCTTCCTTGATGGGGCAACCGAAACGAAAACGACCGATGCGACAGGAAGACGCATAAAAAAAATGTCGGATAACCGAGAGGCAGATAAGAAGTTTTGAAACTCAACTCCCTCAGCTCTTGGATCCGCATATAAAAATTAAAAACAGAACGGATATGACAACAACAATGGCAACAAAATTCGTCGAATGGGAAGTTCCAGAACTGGACACCCTGCAAGACAGCAAGGTTTACAGACTCCGCAACAAACTCAACAACGGAGGCAAGATGAACCGAGAGGAGAAGGATTGGCTCACGCACCATGTGAACTTCAACACCTACTTCACGACCGCAGTACCCCTCATGGGGTGGAAATTCGACTTCTCCGATGTGCTCCGACCCTACCTTGTATGCCAATACGGAAGGTGGAGCGAGTATCAGGCAGCGGACAAGACGGCACTGAGAAACGTGATTTACGGCAGGATAGACAACATCGTGGAACTTCAAAACGGCAACAGACAATGACAGCAGCAATGGACATCAAACAGACGGCACACTACATGGCGGTGGCGATATGCACCCTCATTGTACAGGCGTTCCTTTGGCTCATCAGCATCCTTTGGAGCGTCATCAGAGAGATTGTGAACGGAGTGTTCCGAGTAGTGGTAAGCGTGATAGTGCTCATGCTCTCCCTCATCACCTTCTTCGGACTTCTCCTTTGGTTACTCACCCTTTAACACCCTACGGCAATGGCAAAGAGAACAAGCAAGACGGCAGTGCAGCAATGCAGGTATTACGAGGTGGACAACATCTTCGAGTACATGGTGGAAACCTACATCAACGGCAACCACAGCACGTTCAGCGAATTGTACCACGAACTGAACAAGGAGGCACGGAAGGACTTCGTGGAGTTCCTTTTCAACGAAGTCAATCCGCAGTACCACAGAGAGATTATCAAGCGAATATTATAACCCCTATAAACTGACAGCGATATGAACAGAACAACAGAGAAGATACCCACATGGAGTTTGTGCTACCTCATCAACGGCGATGCAACAGCACTGACAGACGAGGAAATCCGAATGGTGGACGAGTGGGTCAGCCAATGGCAGGTGGAAATCGTTTCGCCCCTCATGGACGAGGACGGCAATACGCACCCCTATTTCAGCCACTATCCCCTCATCGGACTTCCCACCGAGGTGGAGGACTGCGAGATACTTTACAAGAACGACAACCTATAAAACAGCAAGCGACATGAAAGGAACAGACCATTTCAAGAGAACGATACAGATGTACTTGGAGCAGCGTGCAGCGGAGGACGAACTCTTCGCCAAGAACTACCGCAACCCTGCCAAGAACATCGACGACTGCGTGACCTACATTCTGAACTATGTGCAGAAGAGCGGCTGCAACGGCTTTTCGGACGGAGAGATTTACGGACAAGCCGTACACTACTATGACGAGAACGAGATAGAGGTAGGCAAGCCCCTGCAATGTCAGATAGCGGTGAACCACGTAGTGGAACTTACCGCAGAGGAAAAAGCGGAAGCACGTCAAAAGGCAATCCGCCAATACCAAGACGAGGAACTGCGCAAGATGCAGAACCGACAGAGAGCAAGGGCAGCCAAGCCAAAGACTACCGAAGTACAACCCTCCTTATTCGATTTTGAAGTATGAGACCGAGAAACAAGTTTGAGAAAGCGGTGCTTGCCGAGAGCAGGCACCTGCACCCCATCAGCAAGCGACAACTGAAATGGGCGTTCCGTGAGTGCGTGGACCACTATGCCTACCGGCAACCCAAAGGACGCACCACCTGCATGGACTGTGGACACACATGGCAGACAGACGGCACAGCACGCACCTGCACCTGCCCCCACTGCAAGGCACGTCTGCAGGTGAAGAACACCTTGGAGCGCAAGTTGCAGCAGAAGCAGTATTTCACCCTACTCACCACCTGCGGAGAGTATCAAGTGCTGCGCATGTACCTCCTCATCGTGGAAATGGAGAAAGGCTGCAAGGCTACTCCCACTGCCCTTGAGATAGGCGGTTATTGGTGGAACAAGCAGGGCAAGCGCACCATCGTAGCCATACAGCGCACGTTGGGCAGATACATTGACACCTTCACCTTTGCCTCACCCATGGCAATCCGTGACGACAACCTTGCCTACCAGCATATCGCCCACATGCCCCTCTGCCCCGAATACAAGGCTTTGGACGAGCTGCGCAGGAACGGCTTCCGTGGCGACTTCCACGACATCGTACCCACGAAACTCATCCCTGCACTCTTGTCCGACAGCCGTGCGGAAACGCTGATAAAGGCAGGGCAATACTCCATGCTGCGCCACTATCTCAACTCCTCCTGCAACATCGAAAACTATTGGGCATCCGTGAAAATCTGCATCCGCAACGGCTACACCATTCCCGACGGCTCTCTATGGTGCGACACGATAGACCTCCTGCGCCACTTCGGCAAGGACATACGTCAGCCGAAATACGTCTGCCCGACCGACCTCAAAGCCCTCCACGACAAGTTGGCAGCGAAAAGGCAGGAGCAGTTGCAGCGAGAGCGGACAGCGGAGGAACGAGAGCAGGCTATCAAGGACGAGAAGAAGTTCCTCAAAGAGAAAGGCATGTTCTTCGGACTTGTGTTTGCCGATGAACTCATTTCCGTCAAGGTGATAGAGAGCGTAGAGGAAATGATATTGGAGGGCAAGGCGATGCACCACTGCGTAGGCACATACTACAAGCGAGCTGACTCCCTCATACTTTCAGCCACCATTGACGGCAGGCGCATCGAGACGATAGAGGTGTCGCTGAAGACCCTCCAAGTGGTTCAGAGCCGAGGAGCGTGCAATGCCAACACCGAGTATCACGACCGCATCATCAATCTTGTAAACAACAACATCAACCTTATCCGTCAGCGGATGAAGGCAGCGTAACGGACAATCCAATAACAGCAAAGCAATATGGAAGTAAGATTTGAAAGTATGGTATTCTTTTGGGACGGACAAATTCCCGAAATGCTCCTCAACCTTGTCAACGTTCTCACGTTGGCAAGGAACGAGGAGGAACTGAGACAGAGCGTAAAGACGTTTGCCGAGAAGCACGAACTTGACAAGTTCTTCGCTTACGGCTATGGCTCACACCATTTCTACCTGCATCAACGCTACACGAGTAACCCCGAAATGGTGATGCAGAACAGAGTGCTTTCAGTACATTTCTAACAGATAAACAATGCGATTATGACGACACAAATGACCATCAACGGACTCAGTACCTGCCGCTGCGCAGGTACTGAGAAGTACGAGAGATTTCAATCGGGTATCGGCAGACGCAAGCGTACCCTTGTGCAATACGACTACCGCCACACGGACGGAGAACTATTCTCCTGCGTGAAGCCCACGTTGGACGAGTGCCGACAGAAACGTGACGAGTGGCTGAAAAGGAAGGAGAAGAGACTATGAGCGAAGCCTATCAAACACTGATTGTCAAGTTCAATGAGCCAATCACAACATTGGACGGAATGTTTGACGATGCCGAAGCATGGGGAGTTTCCACCTTGAAAGGGTGGATAGACAACTACGAGAGCAGCCGTTTCACCGCTATTGACAGCCACACGGCAGTCATCACGAGCGAGTACAACATGGAGTGTCTGAAAGAGTGGTTGGAGAAGTACACACCCATCACTGAGAGATTAGAGTATTGAGAAATTTACTTGCGTTTAGGCGGTGTCCGCACCGCCTAAACCTAAAACCCAAAGGCAATGAATACGATAGCACGGACTATATTGGAGCAGATAGGCGGCAAGCGTTTTACCGTCATGACAGGCAGCAGGGACTATGTGGATATGGGGAACGGACTGCGCATGAGCCTTGCGAGGAACAAGACCAGTGCCAACCGCCTTGACATCATCTACGATGCAGGGACTGACCTCTACAATATGCGTTTCTACCGAAAGACGTTCAGTAAGAAGACCTTCGAGAGCAAGGCGAAAGACATCGAAATGCACGAAGGCATCTTCTTCGATATGTTGGAAGAGGTCTTTACGCAAGTGACGGGACTCTATACACACTTTTGATATGTGGGCGGCGCAAGCCGCCTACTTTCTTTCATGAGCAGAACAAGCGGAAAAAGAAAGTAGCAAAGAAACCTTTGTGCCAATCTACGATAGTATTCACAAAAACAAATTTTAATCATGGAAACAATCAGACAGAACGAAAAAATCATCTTGCACAGCAATGACGGAATAAGCATAAAGATGATTTTCAGAAACCTCACGGGAAAGAATTTTCAAGGTCAGAAATATTTGGAGTATATCCGGTATATCGCAATCAGGGACATGGGATTTTCGCCCGGTATCATTGAGCATTGCAGGAACGGTGATGTAATCGACATGGGAACAATCCCGAATGTATGAAAGCGGAAACTCCGATGAAGTTGCGGCTTCATCGGAGTTTCTTTTGGGGATATGGACTGAGCGTGTCTAATCTAACCCTTTCGCTTCTCGCTCTTCATCTCGTTCTTGTGCGTACTTCATTCCATTGAATGACTCTGCATCCATTCCTTCCATTAGATTGCTTTCAATCCACCTGGGCAAAATCTTTGCTGCGTCTGGTGTTAATCTTAGAGCATAATTCATCGGCTCATGTACAATCATGGTATCTTCGCTACCATTTGCTGGCTCCACTCTGAAAAAAAAGATTGATTCTGTATTGCCAACAGACGCTTGATAAAATTCGTATATCTCATGATAATTCATATCAATCGAATCAACGAAGCCTTGAAAATCTTTTGTTACGTTTGAATATGACATAAGTTGAGTTTTTAACGGTTTTCTTAAAAGAAGTGCAAAAAACGTGCCAATAGGAATTTGACACGTCTTTTGTCAGTTTGTCAGTTCTATTACGGAATATACAGCAGTGCAAACTCTGCTTTCCTGCGTTTGAGCAGCATCTTGTGCCGTTTCCCCTTGTAGTTGCAGAAAGCGATGTACTCCTGATAGATGTTGCGGTCGCCTGCCTCTAACTTCCTTATCAGCGTGCTTTTGGGTATCTTGTCGCTTCCCAAAAGCCGATATGGGCCGACATTGTAGGCCAGTGTGGCAAGCAAAAGAGAATCTTTCCCGAACTTGCGGAACATGGCACAGAACTTTTGCAAATCCTTCCGCAGCAACGCCTCGCCCTGCTTGCGTGTCATAGTCCTTGCAGAATACCTTTCGCCTGGCTGCAACTGATGGCCATATGCTACATACGGATGGTGCCTTTCGGTATGCCAGCCCTCGAAGAACTTGATGCAGCGCACCGCCCGCTCAAACCGTGGCAGGCGATAAATCCTTGCCGCCTCTGTGCGGTCGCCCTGTGCAAGCAGAGGGCAGACCGTCAGGAGCGCACAGCAGATTGCCATGAATATCCGCATCATCACGACAAGGGCTTGAAGTTACCGATGGGGACTACGGACAGCGTCTCGTCCTTCACATTCTGGTTGTTGAAGTCAAACTCCAGCTCGTAGGCATTCCCGAAATTGTCCTCCACCACCACGATGAAGTTTTGCGCCTCACTGCATCCCGATGTGTAATATAGGCGGAACTTTTCGTTTTCGAGCAGGTAGCGGTCGTTGGGCAGGAACGTAATGCCGTTGTCCATCTTCAGCGTGCCCTCACCCTCAAACTGGAAATAGCGAATGGTGTAGAGCGCATTGTCATAGTTGCCCTCCTTCTTCATCTCGCAGCGGATTTCTACTGTCTGCCCCTTCGTCACCTTGTTGGGCACGGGCATCGTCTCCACCGTGAACGGATAGGACTGCTGGATGTCCAGATTGTCGTCGCAGGAGGCGAGGAAACACCCCATCAGCCCCACGAACAGGACGGTTGCCATACTCATAAGTTTCACTCTCAGGTTCTTGATATTCTTGATGTTCATTGTCATTCTTTGTTTTGATGGTTACTGATTTTCTGTTTGGCCACAAGGTACTCGTTCAAGTCCTTGTAGCCCGAATAGAGTCCGGAATGGTCTGTCACACGCTCCCCAAAACGCTTCCGCAAGACTTCCACCGTCCTGCGTCCGGCATCGTCATGGTCGAGGTGGCAGACTATCTCTTGGTAATCCTCCAAGGCAGGTATTGCCTTGTCCACATTGGCTACGGAGTTCAGCACAAGGCTGTCCTCCGTAGTTCCAATGCCCAAAGTCAGCGCAGAAAGCCAATCCATAAAGCCCTCGTAGAGGTGGCAGCGACTGCTTCCCTGTCTGAATGAAGAAAAGTCCTTTGGCGGTATGCAGCCCTTGAAGAAGCGGTTGCGCAGCTCAAATCCACCGCAACGATTTCCGTAACCGATGGCAAAATACCGCTTGCCGTAGAGCCAGAAATGGATTTCCTTGCAATGTTGTTTGGCAATCGCCA
>HF989217.1 GCA_000431275.1 Prevotella sp. CAG:755
GCTATGTGAAGCAGCTCCTTGTCCGTCCGGGCGATTACGTGGCTGTGGGGCAGCCCCTCGTCGTGCTGACCTCGACGCGGCGCCTCAGGCTGCGCGCCGAGGTGCCCGAACGCCACCTCCACCGGCTGGCGTCGGTGCGTACGGCGCGTTTCCTGACGCCCTACGACGGCCGCACCTATGCCCTCGACAGCCTCGGCGGCCGCCTTGCCGCGCGGGGCCGCGCCACAGGCGGGTCGCCCTACGTCCCGGTGACGTTCGAGTTCGACAACAGGGGCAGCTTCGTGGCGGGAACGGCGGTCGAGGTGTGGCTCGTAGGAGCCGCGCGCCCGGACGTCCTCTCCGTGCCGCGCACCGCCCTGACCGAAGAGCAGGGCCTCTACTACGTCTATATCAAGACGTCGGACCACACCTACCGCAAGCAGGAGGTGACGCCTGCGGCCGACAACGGCCACCGCGTGGCCATCGCCAGTGGCCTTCATGGCGGCGAGGAGGTCGTCGCCGAGGGTGCCGTGGCCGTCAAGCTGGCCGCCCTCTCGGGTGCCGTACCCGAAGGACATAACCATCAACACTAACCGGAGGGAGGAACACCGTTATGCTGAACCGTATCATCCGTTTCTCGCTCCGCAACCGGCTGGCTGTCCTGGGCGCCACGCTGCTGCTCGTCGTGGCCGGCCTTTACGTGACGCTCCGCATGGACGTCGACGTCTTTCCCGACCTGAACGCCCCGACGGTCGTCGTCATGACCGAGGCGCCGGGCATGGCCGCCGAAGAGGTCGAACGTCTTGTCACTTTCCCCGTCGAGACCGCTGTCAACGGGGCCGCCGATGTGCGCCGCGTGCGCTCCTCGTCGACCACGGGATTCTCCGTCGTGTGGGTCGAATTCGACTGGGGCACCGACGTCTACCGCGCCCGGCAGACCGTGTCTGAGAAACTGGCTACCGTGACGGGCGAACTGCCCGCCGGCGTCGGCCAGCCCACGCTCGGCCCGCAGTCGTCGATCCTCGGTGAGGTGATGATTATCGGGCTCACCGCCGATAGCACTTCGCTCGAAGAACTCCGCACACTGGCCGACTGGGTGGTGCGCCCGCGCCTGCTGGCCACGGGCGGCGTGGCCCAGGTGGCCGTGCTCGGCGGCGACGTGAAAGAATACCAGATCCGGCTCGACGCCGACCGCATGCGCCGCTACGGCGTGAGCTTGCAGGACGTGCGGGCTGCCGTCACAGGCATGAACCGCAACGCCTCGGGCGGCGTCATTTACGACTACGGCAACGAGTATGTCGTGCGCGGCGACCTTTCGACGCGCCAGCCCGAGGCGTTGGGGAAGGCCTTTGTCAAGAAAGACTCGACGGGGCGCAGCGTCCTGCTCGAGCACGTGGCCGACATCGCCACCGGCGCCAAGGAGCCCCGCCTCGGCACTGCGTCGTTCAACGGCGCGCCGGCCGTGCTCGTCACCGTCACGAAGCAGCCCTCGACCTCGACGCTCGACCTCACGGAAACCCTTGACCGCGCCTTGGACGACCTGAGGACGCAACTCCCGTCCGACGTCAGGGTCACGTCGGACATCTTCCGCCAGTCCAACTTCATCGAGAGTGCCATCGGCAATGTCGAGAAGTCGCTCTACGAAGGCGGACTCTTCGTCGTGGTGGTATTGGTCATCTTCCTGATGAATGCGCGCACCACGGTCATCTCGCTGCTCACCATCCCGGTCTCGGTGCTCATGGCGCTGCTTGTGCTGCGGATGATGGGGCAAACCGTGAACACCATGAGCCTCGGCGGCCTGGCCATCGCGGTGGGGTCGCTCGTGGACGACGCCATCGTCGACGTCGAGAACGTCTACCGCCGCCTGCGGGCCAATGCCGCCCTCCCGCCGGACCGTCGGCGCCGCGTGCAGGACGTGGTCTACGACGCCTCGCGCGAGGTCCGTATGCCCATCCTCAACTCGACGCTCATCATTGTGGCGAGCTTTATCCCGCTCTTCTTCCTCTCCGGCATGGAGGGGCGCATGCTGGCTCCGCTGGGCCTGACCTTCGTCGTGGCGCTCTTTGCGTCGACCCTTGTGGCCCTGACGCTGACCCCGGCGCTTTGCAGCCTGATGCTGCGCCACACGGGCGAGCGCCGCGGACGCCGCCGCGAGCCCGGCGTGACGCGCTGGCTCCATCTGCGCTACGAGCGGCTGCTGGCCCTTGCCTTGCGCCACCGCCGCGTGGTGCTCTCGGCGACGGGCGTGGCTTTCGTGGCAGCCTTGGTGCTGATGTTCACCTTCGGCCGCGGCTTTCTCCCGCCTTTCAACGAGGGCTCGCTCACCATCAACGTGAGCACCCTGCCTGGCGTCTCGCTCGCCGAGAGCGACCGCATCGGGCGGCAGGCCGAAAGGCTCCTGCTCTCGGTGCCTGAGATCAAATGTGTCGGGCGCAAGACGGGGCGTGCCGAGCTCGACGAACACGCCCTCGGCGTCAACACGAGCGAGATGGAGTGTCCCTTCGAACTCGATGGCCGCCCTCGCGAGGAGATGGTGGCCGAGGTGCGCCGCAAGCTGGCCACGCTGCCCGGCGTCAACGTCGAGATAGGCTCGCCGATAAGCCACCGCATCGACGCCATGCTCTCGGGCACGCAGGCCAACATTGCCGTCAAGATTTTCGGCCCGGACCTTAACCGCCTCTTTGCGCTCGGACAGAGCGTCAGGGATGCCGTGAAAGACATCGACGGCATCGCCGACCTCAACGTCGAGCAGCAGGTGGAGCGTCCCCAGCTGCGCATCACGCCCCGCCGCGAGGTGCTTGCGCAGTATGGCATCAGCCTGCCCGACTTTGCTTCGGCCGTCAGCGTCCTGCTGGGCGGCGAGGTGGTCTCCCAGGTCTACGAGGGCAACCGCACGTTCGACCTCACCCTCAAAGCCGACACCGCCCTGCGGGCCGACCTCGACGCCATCGCCGACCTCACGCTCGACGCCGGCGGCCGCGCCGTGCCCCTCGGTGCCGTGGCCGAAATCAGCTCGACGGCCGGCCCGAACACCATCAGCCGCGAGGACGTGCAGCGCAAAATCGTTGTGTCGGCCAACGTGGCCGGCGGCGACCTGCGCGGCGCGGTCAGCGAGATGCAGCGCCGCGTCGGCGAGCGCGTCCACCTGCCCGAAGGATACCATATCAGTTACGGCGGGCAGTTCGAGAGCGAACAGGCTGCCTCGCGCACCATCGCCCTGGCCTCGGTGCTGTCGGTGGCGCTGATTTTCATCCTCCTGTTCCGCGAGTTCCGCCAGGTGAGCCTCGCCATAGCCGTCCTGCTCAACCTGCCGCTGGCCCTCATCGGCGGCGTCTTTGCCGTGGCGCTGACGGGAGGCACGCTGAGCCTGCCGGCCATCATCGGCTTCATCTCGCTCTTCGGCATCGCCACGCGTAACGGTATGCTCCTTGTCGACCGTTACAACGCCCTGCGGCGCGAGGGGTTGCCCGTGGCCGCCTGTGTCCGTTCCGGCTCGCTCGACCGTCTCAACCCCATCCTCATGACGGCTCTCTGCTCGGCCATGGCGCTCGTGCCGCTGGCCGTGGCCGGCGACCTGCCCGGCAACGAGATACAGAGCCCCATGGCCAAGGTTATCCTCGGCGGACTGCTCACCTCGACCCTGCTCAACGCTTTTGTCATCCCGATTGTTTATACTTATATTGAGAAAGATGAGAAGAAATAAAATTATCGCGCTGGCGTTTGTGGTCCTGTTGCCCGGCGCAGCCGCCGCGCAGGGTGGCATTGACCGCGTCTTGGCCGAGATTGCCGCGGGCAGCACTGCCCTTGACGTGCTCGACAAAACTGCCGCCGCCCAGCAGGCCGCCGCCCACACGGGGCTCACCCTGCCTGCTCCCGAAGTCGGGTTCAACTACCTGTTCGGTTCGGAGGCCGGCATGGGACGCCGTCAGGACTATTCTGTCTCGCAGTCGGTCGACGTGCCTACGCTGAGCGGCGTCAAGCGGCGCCTGGCCGTCAGTCGCGACAGCGTGGCCGCCTCGCAGCGTGACGAGGGGCGCACTGCCTTGCTGCTCGAAGCCAAGCGGCAGTGCATCGCCGTAGTCTATGAGAATCAGCGTCTCGCCCTGCTCGAACGGCGGCGGCGCGACGTCGGCCGCCTGTCGGACCTCATTGCGGCCA
>HF989218.1 GCA_000431275.1 Prevotella sp. CAG:755
CCAAAAAGTTGCATTTATAAGTTGAACTCAAGACTTATCAACCTTTTAGCTATGAGAAAAACTCTACTACTTAGCTTGTTTGCACTGTTCAGTGCAATGGTTGGTTGGGCGCAAGATTCCGGAAAGGACTTGGGGCTCAGACAACTCAAATCTACCGACATCACTGACGGTATGCAGTTGGCTGTCCAGAGCGTTTCCAGCACCAATCCCCTTAACTGGTTCCAAGGGGCAGTGGCTGGCGGCGGTTTTACTGGTTCCAAGGGGCAGTGGCTGCCGGCGATTTTGGCGAAAGCGTAATCTTGGTGGCCGAAGCTACCGGCGAAGCTGCCGCAGACGGCAAGGCCCTCTATGTGTTGCGCCAGAAAACAGCCGAAGAAGGTGCGGCTTACTTGCAGATGCCGGCCGCTGCCTCAAGCGACGTGACGATGGGCGCCAGAGAGACTGCCGCACAAGTCACGTTCAACCCCTACACGGAACATGAGCACGATGATAACGCCAAGCTCGCCGGCGAGTTCAGCGAGGAATACTCGACGCGTGTGACGCTCCAATTCGATGCTTCGACGCAGACGTTCCTGAACTGCAACAGCGCTGGTTCGATCGTACACTGGGGAACGGGCTTTGGTTCTTGGTCGTACTGGAACATCTATGAGATACCGGCCGACTTCCGTTTCGTCACTGTGACGTACAACATCAAGTTCTTCGACGGTTCGACTGACGTGACCCTTGAAGATGCCGGCCTGTCCGACCTCATTCCTTCCGACGTCGTTGATGGCAACGGCACCGTTACGGCCGAGGTTATCCTGGGCGGAAATGTCGCTTTCCCGACATTCACCAACACCTCGTTCCGCCGCGCCTTGAAGACCGACGGCACTGTGTTCAGCGAGGAAGATACCTACACGCTCACAGAGGATCTCCTGACCGACGGAGCCCTTACGCTGAATCTTGAATACTCTTCCGACCCGCGCATCCTCTTCGAATGCTCGGTCGATGCCTCCATGTTTGCCAACGATGACCCCTCGCTGTTCGTCTTTGACGAGACAGGAACGGCTGAGATGGAGAAAACCGTACGCGTCGCTACGGGCGAACCTATCGTAGCCCCCTCCATTTCGCACTTCACCTCCTTGACCGCTATCGATCAGGTAGCCACGCAGTCCACGACTATCCCGGTAAGCTATCGTCCCTGGCGCCGCATCTACGTTGACGGTATAACGCTGAACGCTGACGGAAGTCTGCCCGAGAAAGGTGAAGAGAATTATATCTTCTCAGGCGAGGAAATGTTTGTCGATATCGACTCGATCATCACGGCCCCCGACATGGGCGCGCTCTACACTTTCAATGTCGAGCAGACGAACCTTTCGGGCATGAACGAATCCGACGTGCCTCTCACAGTAACTGGCGACAATATATATGAGGGCGCTTTCTTTACGTTCTACTACGACATGAACGTTCCGTTCAAATCGACTGACGTCGCTGCCGACGGTACAGTGCCCGAAGACGCCACTTGGTACATCCTCCGCTTCCGCAACGACAAGGTACTGACCGGTAATCTGACCGCAGAAGGTGCATGGAATTTGGGTGGCGTTCCTGTTCAGTTGCTCATCCTCGACGCGGGCGCCGTCATCGACGACTATGCCCTCTGGTGCATCCGTGACAATGGCGATGGCACGTACAGCCTCTTCAACAAGGCCAATCCGGGCATGGTACTGTCTGACGACGGAACGGTTCCGGCTTTCGTTATCGCCACTGGTGCTGAGGTCGGTGTCACGCTGACCAGCATTGGCGACGGTTACGGTCTTATCGCTACGCAAAGCAATGGCACGCAGGCTTACTTGAACGACAATGGCGGCAACGGTATCCTTTATTATTGGAGTGCGGCTGACGAAGGTTCGAAAGTGACTTTCGAGGAGTACGATCCGGCAAGATACACATTCCTGCTCGGCCGTAGCGCGCTGAATGCCATCAACTGTATTAACGGTTATACCGAAGACCAGGTTGAAGAAATCCGCGGCATCATCGAAGAGGGCAACGTTGAACTCGAACAGGATGTGGAAGACATGGTTCTCGATCTGATAGAAACACCGGCCGAAGAACTCATCCAGCACAACCCGGCCAACGGTTATGCCATCATCTCTGCCAATGAAATCTACATCACGCGTGACAACGTGAAGTATGCTCTTTATCTCGAAGGTGACAGCATCTTGTCTTGGAAGGAATTCAACCAGCACGATCCGAACTTCTACTTCGAACTGGGCAACATGGAGACGCTGACCACCGAGGTGAGCGGCGAAGACTCTGTCGTATGCTCGATTAAGTCGATTACTTCTGGTAAGTATGTGGACGCTTCGGAGTGGGCCTTCCAGCAGCCGCTTGGTGCCAGCGAAGAGTACAACGCTGAGACGATGCGCTTCCACTTGGCTCCTGCCGTAGCTGAGTATAACCAAGAAAGCGGCGAAGAGACTGTAGCTGCCGTACCGGCCGGATTCTACATTGACCGTTGGTGGTACAGCGGTGGCAACACCGATGGCGCGAAAGTGAGATGCACGATGTGTATGCACGCCGGAACGGTTGATGCGTCCACCGAAGGCCATATCATCTCCTACAACACACATGGCCGGAGCTATGCCAATGTATTCCGCTTCTGGGACGGTGGTCCGATTGAGACCGTCGGCATCGGCAGCGTGACGAACGATGACAACGTGAACGATGGACAGAACGGCGCTATCTACGACCTGAGTGGCCGTCGCGTTGAGAAAGCAGTCAAAGGTATCTATATCCAGAACGGAAAGAAGGTTTACGTGAAGTGAGCCTTTGACGAAAACGTTTGACATTTATGTGCGACCCCCGGAATCCAAGTTCCGGGGGTCGTTGTATATAGGGGGTAAGTCTTCGAGGATATGTGTGGGAGCGCTGTTTGCGACGTCTTTGTCGCAAGGGGCGCAGGAGGCCTTCACATCAGGCATACATCGCCGTTGGGGCAGGACTGTCCGATTCCGCCGTTGCTGTCGCCGTAGCAGGCGGAGATAATTCCGATGCTGTCCGGCTTTTGTCTGAATTCGTTTGCATTAGCGGGACTTGCGTACGGTCTTGCGCAAGTCCCTTGGGGCGTTTGAGCGTAGCGGGGCAAGGCGGGCGTGGCTCTCCATTGGGCGTCAGCGGGCGCCGAGGTCGTCAAAGCTGGTTTGCAGAAAGGCTTTGGCGCGGTCGAGGCGCTGTGCGGACGGCTGAGGCTTGTCGGCCAAGGTCTGGCCGGAGTTGAGGTCGAATACGGTGAATCCCGACTCGTCGTAGAAAGCCATTCCGCTGCCCCAGACGCTGATTGCGCAAGGATAGCGGTAGGTCTGGCTCGTCACGTCACGGCTGAAACGGAACTGGCCGTGCGGCAGGCCCAGCTGCCCAAGCAAGGTGGCGGGCAAGTCGCTTTGGTTGCAGATTTTGTCGATGCGCCGGGGAGCCTTGACGGCACCGCCGAGCCATAGCATGGGGATGTGGTTGCGCAGGGGGTGCACCTCGGTGAGCGTGTCGGGGTAGAGGATGCCGTGGTCGGGCAGGCAGACGAGCAGCAGGTCGTGCCACTGCGGCGTATGACGCAGCCGCTCCACAAAACGTCCTAGACAGTCGTCGAGGTAGGCCATGGCGTTGGCTTTCTCGTCGGTCGGGATGCGGTTGTAGGGCACTTTCCACGGCTCGTGACTGGCTAACGTGAGAAAAGCCGTGTGCCAAGGCTTTCCGTCGCGGCGGGAGGTCACCATCTCGAAAAGGCGGTCGAAAGTGATGCGGTCCGTCACACCCCAGTCGTGCGTCCGGCGGACGTCGGCGGGGAAGTCCGTATCGCCATAGACGCGCTGGTAGCCTGTGGCAAGGAGGTAGCTGTTCATGTTGGTGAAGTTGACGTCGCCGCCGTAGAGGAAATCTGTCCGGTAGCCGGCCGTCGCGAGCGAAGAGGCGATGGAGGGTAACGTGCGCGACTTGTCGGGCAGTTTCATCACGCTGGTGGTAGTCAGGGCGGGGTATCCGCTCAGGGTGCTGACCACGCCGCGGTCCGTACGGAACGAGTTGGCGTAGCAGTTCGTGAAGAACACACCTTCTGTGAGGAGCCGCTCGAAGTTTGGAGCTATGTCCGGACGGCCGCCCAGGCTTTCGACAAACATACCTCCAAAGCCCTCCATGATGATGACCAGGACGTTGGGACGCCTTGTGCGGAGCAGAGTGTCGCAGGCTACGCTTGTGGTGTCGTACTGCATCGAGGCGAATGTCCGGGCGCGCTCATGTTCGGGGAAAAAGTCGCATTGTGAGGCGAAATCCTCCATCTTTCCTGCTGAATAGAAGAGGCTGAAAGCCGGATTGACCGCCGCATGGTTCAGAAACTGGTTGGAACTGTAATAGACCTTGCCCACGTTGGCTGTCGATTTGCCCACGCCGCCGCGAATGGCGAGGAAAAGCAAGCCGCCTGCAAGGAGAAAGACAATAGTGGCTGTGAGTTTCTTTATGAGCCGAAAGCCGGTTTCTCGGTGGGCAGTCTCCGTTTTTACTGTTGCAGTGACTGGATTTTCTGTCGCTGCGCTAGGATTTCCTGTCGGGGTGTTTGTTTTTTTTATCGCACCGAACGTTTTCAGGCCTGCTGCATGGCGCAGGAGCCAGAACGTCAGGCCTGCAAGTAGGATTACGGCTGAAAGGCTAGCCAGCAGGTAGCCTAAGCTGATGCTGGCTGTGATGTCGCCGGGTGAGTCAAGGTAGGTGAAGACCGTGGCGTCGAGCTTGAAGTTCCAAAAGGAGTAAAGGCACGTGTCGCCGATGAGGATGAAAGCCAGCAGGATAGAGACGACAGCCGCATAGGCCGTGAACATTTGCCGTGCCCAAGGGATGCGTATCCACAGGCTTATGGTGAGTGCCAGCCAAGGCAAGGCCGTCAGGTAGGCCGCCGTGGTGAGGTCGAGTGTCAGGCCGTGAGCCGGAACCGCCAACCAGTCGGTCCAGGTCAAGCCGTGGCCAGCACCGTTGTAGAGCATGAAAACGGGTTTCATTGCGACGAAAACGACCACAAAGGCCAAGAAAATGCGGAACAGGATGAGCAGGCGTTGGCGCATGGCTGTCGGTGTGTGGATCAGAGTTGTTGCATGTCGTTGAGTCGGCGGTAGTATCCGTTCAAGGCGAGGAGTTCTTCGTGCGTGCCGCGTTCGACGATCTGTCCGTCGTGCAGAACGCAGATTTCGTCGGCGTTCTTGATCGTCGAGAGACGGTGGGCAATGGCTATGGTTGTTCGCGTTTTCATCAGCCGTTCGAGGGCTTCTTGAACGAGCCGCTCGCTCTCCGTGTCGAGGGCCGACGTAGCCTCGTCGAGAATGAGGATAGCTGGGTTCTTCAAGATGGCGCGGGCTATCGATATTCGCTGGCGCTGCCCGCCGGAGAGACGGCAGCCACGGTCGCCGACGTTGGTCTGATACCCTAACTCCGAGGCCATGATGAAGTCGTGCGCATTGGCAATCTTGGCTGCTTCGATGACTTGTTCCATCGTGGCATTTTCCACGCCGAAGGTGATGTTGTTGTAGAACGTGTCGTTGAAGAGAATGGCTTCCTGGTTCACGTTTCCGATGAGTGCACGCAGGTCACGAATGGCCAGGTCTTTGATGTTGATGCCGTCGATAAGGATTTCGCCCCGGTCGATGTCGTGGTAGCGCGGTATGAGGTCGACAAGAGTGGATTTGCCGGAACCGCTCTGCCCCACAAGAGCGATGGTGCGGCCGCGTGGTACGGTGAGGCTGACGTGGCTGAGGACGTCATGCTGGCCGTTATAGCTGAATGATACGTCGCGCAGTTCGATGCTGTGGGCCAGCGTTTCGATGTGTTTGGGATGTTCTGGTTCCCGGATGGGATTCTCGGCCGTCAGGATTTTGTTGATGCGTTCCACCGACGCCAAGCCTTTGGGGATCGAATAGGCAGCTTTTGAAAAATCTTTGAGCGGCTGGATGATGCTGTACAGGATGACCATGTAGAAGATGAACGTCGGGGCATCAATGCCCGACGCGTGGTTGAAGATGAGCGTGCCGCCATACCAAAGGACGAGCACGATGAGGCATGTTCCGAGGAATTCGCTCACCGGATGGGCTGACGACTGTCGGATGTTTACGCGGCTCGATGCCTGACGGAATTCGTTGGCGACGCGGTCGAAGCGCTGGTTCATCTTCCGTTCGGCAGTGAAGGCCTTGATGATGCGCATCCCGCCGAGCGTTTCCTCCAATTGCGAGAGCGTCTCGCTCCACTTGTTCTGTGCGTCAAGCGACTGGCGTTTCAACTTGCGGCCGATGCGTCCCATGATCCACCCCATAAGCGGCAGCACAATGATGGTGAACACGGTGAGCTGCCAGCTGGTGTAGAGGAGCACGCCGAAATAGCAGACGAGCAGGATCGGGTTTTTGATAATCATGTCGAGCGAACCCATGATGGAGTTCTCCACTTCGTTGACGTCGCCGCTCATGCGGGCGATGATGTCGCCCTTTCGCTCGGCCGAGAAGAAAGAAAGCGGGAGTGACGTGATCTTGTGGTAGATGGCCGTGCGGATATCACGCACAATACCGGTGCGGATAGGGACCATGATGCCTACGGAAGCAAAGTAACAGCTTGTTTTCAGCAGCGTGGCCAATACAAGGACAAGTCCGATGAGGAGCAGCGTGGTCGACGCTCCATAAACGGCGATTAGCTGTGTGGTATAATAGTAAAGGTTGTTGACGATGATGTCTTTCAGTCCTGGCGACGCTGCATCCCAAGGAATGAATTCGTAGCGCGTCGTGTCGAGACCGAACAGCAGTTGCAGCATCGGGATGAGTGTGGCAAAGGAAAACACATTGAGAACAGCAGAGAGCAAATTGAATGTCAACGAACCGGCGAGGTAGCGCTTGTAAGGTCGCACATAGTGGAGCATGACGCGGAAAAACTCTTTCATGATCGGGGCGGTGTGAGTGGTGAATGAGATGTAACCGTAAATTCAGTAAGCGAGGATGGCATGACTGATTTTAGTCATGAAGAAATCGTAATCGTTCAGGACAACGCCTCGACCGAACCCGCCAAAGTTTTCGCTGGTCATTCTGAGCTCGGGATGGAAGCGGTAGAAATCGAAATAGGCCTGTTTGGTAGTCAACTCAGGTGCTTCGTGGCTGTGGATGACGAAGATAAGCATTCTGTCTGGCGTGTGCATGAAGCAGGTCGGGTCGTCTTTTGAAAGCGTCACATACTTATCGATATTGTGTGAGGTCAACTGTTTCCAGCGTTTGAGCTGCCCGTTGTTTTTGTCGAAGTATGGCAAGCGGTCCAAAATGATAAGGATTTGAAAATAAGGTATGCCTGCACAGCGGACGTTGGCAGTCTCGCCCAGCATATTCTCAAAATAATTGACGGAGTTCTGTTTGTAATTCTGCATGACGAATTTTACGGCAATTCCCGCTATGGGTATTCCGTTGCGGAAGACGCTGACGTCGGCGGCTTTACTTTGATATCGTCCCGGCAGTTTCTCTTCGTGGTCCTTCTCGTAGCCTTGCGAGAAAATGGCGTAGTCCGGGCCTAATCTTTCGTGCAGGTCTTGTGCGATGAAACCGTGAAGAGGTTTCAGTTTCGCGTTGCTGCGCGAGCTGCCTTTCTCTAAGTAGACCCTAAAAGAGCATTCCACAGCATGAAGGAATGCTTGATTCTTTGGATTATCCATATCTCAGGTTGAGTTGGTAGTTAAGGTATTGTTCGAGAGCTTTGGAGGAGAACGTGTAGTATCTACCGCTTTTATAGTTTCGGAGGAGAGTGATGTAGTTGAGGAAATCGTCTTGTTCCAAGAGCGGGGCGGATTTGAGTTTCGCTTGCGCCGAGGACGTAAAGGCCGGAGTAAAGGCCGCGTCCGGCTGCCACAAAGTTGATTTTCAGGCTGGACGAATCGCGGATGAGCGTGTTGATGGCTACCTTTTCCCGGCAAACGTCGTGCAGGGCCTGCGTCCGGCCATAAAGATGCCATCCTTCTTTTTTCTTGTGGTGCTTCAGCAGTTCCTTACGGTGGGCTTTGAAGTATTGGGCCACTGCGGGCATAGCCTGTATGTCGCTCCAACTGAGAGGATCACCTTGTGGAGTGTATGGAAAGAGTCCCCTTGTCCAGACACCAGTTGAGGCCTTGAGTATGGGAATGGTAACTGGAGAATCGGGCACGTTTCCGATGAACACGCTGTCGGCCAACGTGGCAAAACCGTTCTTCACTCGTACGGCACGGGGGTAGTCCTCTTGTTGGATGTGACACAAGTAGTTAAGTTGTTCAGCCGTCCCGAAATAGAAGTTACCGTGAATGTGGAATTTTTCCGGCGTGAGGGTAGTGATGAACCGAGGCGCTTGATCCTGCTCGTCAAACCGGTAATAGGATACGGCATTGTCTCTGGTATTGTTCTCGAAGTAGGAGATGAGCGTGTAGGTCGTGACACCTTCGAAGGCTTGCCTATGGCCGAGGTCTATTACCTTTTTAAGCTTCCCTGACTGTGCGAGAAATGCGCGTAGGGCGCCTCCCGCCTTGCTCGTCAGCCACGAGCTAGGGGTGATAACGGCCATGCGTCCGTTTTCCCGCATCATTCGGAAACTGATTTCGTAGAATACGAGATACAGGTCGGTCATGCCTTTGTCTGCAAAGGCATATTGTTTGACATCGGTGTAGTTATCTTGCAGATTATGTACCCGCACGTAAGGCGGGTTACCTACGACAAAGTCCATCCGTCCGTCGAAAGTGGAAACATGTAGGGCGTTGGCGTGGACCACATCCCATGCGACGTGTTCCACACCGTACGACCGGGCAGTAGCGTCGAGTTTTTCCATGCAACGGGCGTAGGTTTGTGCGTCAATTTCGACACCATGGATATATGTGGCTAACTCCTGTCTTAGTTGGGCTTTGTTTGAAGAGAGCGCCAAAAACTGCCTGCAATAGCGGTGGACGGCTTCAAGAAGAAAGGCGCCTTCGCCGCAACTGTTGTCGACGATGTGTTTACGCAGCACACTGTCTCCTGCATATCCCGCAAAGTCAAGAATGAGCCTGACAAACGGCGTGGGCGTGAACACTTGGCCTACGTTTTTCTTGCGATATGTGGCGTTTGTCTTCATGTTGTCATCTGTCCGTGTCTTTGTTACAAGGGGATGAGCTATGATAGTGGCATTATTTCCTCCCGAAGTCGGCAGGGATTTCCCCCCAACGTTCGGTTTCCCATTTGACGAGGGGTGTTTCCCACGTGTTATTTTTCAGCCATTGTTCTGCGCGTTCGATGAGGACGAAAAGGGTTTCGGTGCGGGCGGTGCGGGCAAGTGTGGTCTTGCATTTCTTCTTGCGTACCCACAAGAGGGCGTTGCGGCTGTCTGAATAGATTGTCATATCAGTCAGACCTTGTTGCTTGATGAGTGCCAAACCATGCACGATGGCGAGGAACTCCCCTATGTTGTTCGTGCCATGCACCGGGCCGTAGCGAAACATCTCCTGGCCCGTCGTGAGGCAGACGCCGCGATATTCCATCGGTCCGGGGTTTCCGCTGCACGCCGCGTCCACCGCCAAGGCCCGCGCCTTGACTTCGGCGGGCAGCGGGAGCACCGTGTCGTGCCGGTCGGCGGGCGGGTTGGGTGGCAGGGTCGTTGTAGTTTGTCGGCGCGAGCCATCAGCCGCCCGCTTTTTGTAAATCGGAGGAGTGGCCTCGAAAGCGGCTTGTGCTTCTTCCTGTGTGGTGTAGGACTTATATTGTGCGCCCCGAATGCCGTGTATTTGTTTCCGGCACTCGTCCCAAGAGGTGTAAATGCCCGGCCGGAGACCACTCCATACGACGTAGAATTTTTGTTTTTTTCCCACGGTTTACATGCGTTCCGGCATTTCGATGCCGAGCAGCCCCATGCCCAAACGGATCACTTTGGCGACATTTTCTGAAAGCACGAGGCGGAACAGCTGCTTTTGCTTGTCCTCTTCGCGCAGGATGCTGAAATCGTGGTAGAACTGGTTGTATTCCTTCACGAGGTCATAGCAATAGTTGGCGATGGCGCTGGGCGAGTAGTCCGTACCGGCTTGACGCACGATCGTCGGGAAATCAGCGATATGCTGCACGATTTCTTCCTCTTTCGTGTTCAGTGCGGTGCCGGCAGGCAGTGTGCCGGGGATGTCGATTCCGGTTTCTTGAGCCTTGCGCAGCACCGAGCGGATGCGGGCATAGGTGTATTGGATGAAGGGACCCGTGTTGCCGTTGAAATCGATGCTTTCGGCGGGGTTGAAGAGCATGTTCTTGCGGGCATCCACTTTGAGCAGAAAGTATTTGAGGGCGCCCATCCCTACGATGCGGGCCACCTCGTTCTTCTCGGCCTCGTCCATGTCGTCGAATTTGCCGAGCTCGTCGATTGTCTGGCGGGCTTGGCGAGTCATTTCGGCGATGAGGTCGTCGGCGTCCACGACTGTTCCCTCGCGGCTCTTCATCTTACCGTTGGGCAGTTCCACCATGCCATAGGAAAAGTGTACCAGACTCTTTCCCCA
>HF989219.1:0-4014 GCA_000431275.1 Prevotella sp. CAG:755
CATACAGACGGACAACATGCGGATAATCATTATAAATATAATGTGTACGAAGGAACGTTTTCCTTTGGGTGGCGGACACATGCGACGCGGGAGGGCGAATTCAGTCGCTCTCCCGCGTCGTGGTCTGGATGTGGCTTGCGGTGTTACCGGGCGAGGCGTTTCTTCCGCCCTTGGATGTAGATGCCCTGTTTGGGCGCTTCGCCGAGGCGCCGGCCGTTGAGGTCGTAGATAGCGCCGTCGACCGTGGTTTGCGTGCCTGGGCTGATGTGGTTGATGCCGACGCCCGTTTCTTGGAATCCTGTTTCAAAGACGATGCCTTTCTCTGTTTGGCAGACCATATAGCCCGGAATGAGTGTGCCTACGTCCTTAAAATAGTCGAAGTCCACTGCGGTTTTGGGTTTCGCTCCCGTGCAGAATGGGCCATAGGCGTCGCCGATGCCCGCGAACCACTGAGTCGGTTCGCTCGCCTGCCCGTCCGTGGACTTCCCACTCAGGGTGAGCCGCACAAACGTTCTTTTCGTTCCCGGTTCGTCGTCCGGGAGAGTGCCCGTCACGACGGCGCGTTCCGTCACGGTGAGCACGGTGTCTTTTGCCAGCCGGGCGTCGAGGTAGTCTACCAGGCGGAATGTGGCCGATTCGCCCTCTTCGAGACTGAAGTCGTAGAGCAGCCCCGCCTCGTCGCTGTCCGGCACATAGAGATAGACGCGGTTGTCCTTTTCATATAGGCTGGCGCATCTCCCATAATTATGATCGGGGCATGCAGCGGGTGTTCCATCATCATCTTGTCAGGCGTCCGATGAAACAAAGTAGGCCGACAGGGAAAACGGGGAGGCTGACAGTTTTTTCAGTCAGGGCGTCCGTTTGAAGGCCTCACTGCGACGATTTTTGTCGTGTGGAGCGATTTATGTCCTTGGACTTTGACACGTCGGCGGAAAGCGTTATTTTTGCTCGTGTAAAGCCATAACGGAATGACTATGGAAGTGAAAGCAAAATTTGACCATTTCAATATCAATGTGACCGACCTTGCCCGTAGCATCGACTTCTACGGCCATGCGCTCGGCCTGCGCGAGTGTGGGCACATCGACGGCCCCGAGGGTGCGTTCCGCATTGTCTACTTGGCGGATGCGGCCGGTGCGTTCAAGCTGGAGCTGACCTGGTTGCGCGATCATCCGCAGCCCTATAATCTGGGTGAGAACGAGTTTCACCTCTGTCTCCGTGCGGCGGGCGACTACGACGCCGTGCGCGCTTGGCACAAGGAGATGGGATGCGTGTGCTACGAGAACCACGACATGGGGCTCTATTTCATCAGCGACCCCGACGGCTATTGGATAGAAATCCTGCCCGAGGACAAATAACCTACCACGAACTTAAATTATCATAGCCATATGGAAAACGAAGAGTTGATTAAACAATGCGAGGCCAAGGCCCGCGAGTGGATGACATCGCCCCTGTACGACGCCGAGACGCAAGCCGAAGTGCGCCGCATGGTGGAGAGTGAGGACAAGACCGAACTCATCAATTCGTTCTACCAGAACCTCGAGTTTGGCACAGGCGGACTGCGCGGCATCATGGGGGCCGGCACGAACCGCATGAATATCTATACTGTCGGAGCCGCCACACAAGGCCTCTCGAACTACTTGAAAAAGAATTTTGCCGACCGCGCTGAGATCTCGGTAGTCGTGGGTTATGACTGCCGCAACAACAGCAGCCTCTTTGCCCAAACCGCTGCCAACATATTCAGCGCCAACGGCATCAAAGTCTACCTCTTCGAGGAGATGCGCCCCACGCCTGAGATGAGCTTCGCCATCCGCCACCTCGGCTGCCAGAGCGGCATCATCCTGACCGCCTCGCACAACCCGAAGGAGTATAACGGATACAAGGCCTACTGGGACGACGGCGCGCAGGTGCTCTCCCCGCACGACAAGGGCATCATCGACGAGGTGAACAAGGTGACTGTGGCCGACATCAAGTTCGAGGGCAACCCCGCGCTCATACAGACCGTCGGCGAGGACATAGACCGCGTCTACCTCGAACGGGTACACTCGCTCTCCATCGACCCTGACTGCATCCGCCGTCAGAAGGACCTGAGCATCGTCTACACTCCCCTGCACGGCACGGGCATGACCCTCATTCCCCGCTCACTGGCTCTCTGGGGCTTCGAGAACGTGCACTGCGTCGAGGCGCAGATGGTGAAAGACGGCAACTTCCCTACCGTCGTGAGCCCGAACCCCGAGAACGCCGAGGCGCTCACCCTGGCCCTGAAACTGGCCAAGGAGATCGACGCCGACATCGTGATGGCCTCCGACCCCGACGCCGACCGCGTCGGCATGGCCTGCAAGAACGACAAGGGCGAGTGGGTCCTTGTCGACGGAAACCAGACCTGCATGATCTTCCTCTACTACATCATCATGAACCGCAAGGCCCAAGGCAAGATGCAGGGCAACGAGTTCATCGTGAAGACCATCGTGACCACCGAGCTCATCCGCGCCATCGCCGAGAAGAACGGCATCAAGATGTATGACTGCTACACGGGCTTCAAATGGATTGCCCGCCAGATCCGCCTCGACGAGGGCAAGATGCAGTATATCGGCGGCGGCGAAGAGAGCTACGGCTTCCTGGCCGAGGACTTTGTCCGCGACAAGGATGCCGTCTCGGCTTGCTCGCTGCTGGCTGAAATTTGCGCCTGGGCCAAGGATCAGGGCAAGACGCTCTACGACATCCTGATGGACATCTACGTCGAGTATGGCTATGCGCTCAACAAGACCATCAACGTCGTCAAGCCCGGAAAGAGCGGAGCCGACGAGATCAAAGCCATGATGCAGGGCTTCCGCGCCAACCCGCCGAAGGAAATCGCCGGTTCGCCGGTTGTCTGCACCAAGGACTACGCGGCGCTCATCGTGACCGGCGCCGACGGCGTGGCACAACCCCTCGACATGCCCGAGCCGAGCAACGTCTTGCAGTGGTACACCGAAGACGGCACCAAGGTCAGCGTCCGCCCCTCGGGCACGGAGCCGAAGATCAAGTTCTACATCGAGGTGAAAGGCGAGATGGGCTGCCCGAAGTGCTACGACAGCGCCCACGCCGTAGCCCTGGCCAAGGTCGACGCCGTGGCCAAGTCGTTGGGCCTCGACGCGTAGGTTGCGGACAGACGGACAGTTATTTGCCAGCGAGCGGCCCGGCGGGCGGCTCGCTGGCTTGTTATGGAAAGAAAAGCGATGAAGACGTATTGGTTTGTTTTCTGTAAGGACGAGTGGTTGCTCCGGCGCGGGGCGGACGGAGCGTATGCCGTCCCGTGCGGCGAGGAGCCCCCTGTGCGGCTCGAACCGTGGCACACGGTGCAGCGCCTGCCCGCGCTCGGCGGCGTGCCCTGCCGTGCGGTGCGCGTTGACGCGCCTGTCGTGGCCGAGGGGTGCGAGATGGTGGGGCTGCGTGCCTCGTTCGAGTGCGT
Source organism: Prevotella sp. CAG:755 (assembly GCA_000431275.1). Lineage (GTDB taxonomy): Bacteria > Bacteroidota > Bacteroidia > Bacteroidales > Bacteroidaceae > Alloprevotella. The sequence goes on from HF989219.1 coordinate 3,449, forward strand.
GCCGAGGCCGTTCTATCTCATGGCCGGCAAGGGGCGCGAGCTGCTCTACTGGGACTCGGTCACGCGGTTCTGCGGCGTGTGTGGCGCCCCGATGGTCCGGCACACCGACATCAGCAAGCGGTGCTCCGTGTGCGGCAAGGAGGTGTGGCCCTCGCTGGCTACGGCCATCATCGTCCTCGTGCGGCGTGGCGAGGAGGTACTTCTCGTGCAGAGTAATAAGTTCCGCGGTGATTATCTTGGTCTTGTGGCCGGTTTCGTCGAAACGGGCGAAACGCTCGAAGAGTGCGTCGTGCGCGAGGTGCGTGAAGAGACGCAGCTCCGAGTCAGCGGCATCCGTTACTTCGGCAGCCAGCCGTGGCCCTATCCGAGCGGGCTGATGGTGGGGTTCTACGCTGATTATGCCGGAGGGACATTGCGGCTTCAACGCTCGGAACTGAACAAGGGCGGGTGGTATCGTCGCGACAACCTGCCGCCCATCCCGGGTCGGTTGAGCATGGCGCGCATGTTGCTTGATGCTTGGATGGAGGGGCGTCTCGACGGCGGGCGTCCCGACGGCGGCCTGCCTC
>HF989219.1:4028-10831 GCA_000431275.1 Prevotella sp. CAG:755
CGTCCCGACGGCGGCCTGCCTCTCGAATCCTTGGCTGTTATGGAATGAACGTCCGCTACCATGTGATACAAGGAAGGCCGCCACGCTATGATGCGTGGCGGCCTTCTCCGTTCGGGGTGTCTTGGGGGTTATTGCAGCCGCCAGCTTCGTCCGTCCCAGACCATGGGCTGCACGATTTCCTCAGTCGTGCTGTCGCCGTAGGTCACGTCGAGGAATACGTTGGCTGCCACTGTGTCTTGCACGACGACGGTGCGTGCCACTTCGACACGGGCCAATCCGCCATTCGCGGCGGCTTCCTCGCGGTAGTGCTGTTTGATGAGCGTTACCATCTGTTCGCGGTAGAACTCAGGCACGCTGTCGCACGATTCCATGCCGTCCACGAAGCCCGCATAGTCGCCCGCGACGAGTTTGGCGTAGTAGGCCATGGCTGCATCTTGCGGTTGCTCGTGGCGGGGTGGCGCGTCGTTTTTTCCGCATGCTGCGACCGTCGTGGCAAGCAGGGCGACAGAAATCACGAGGCCTGCGACTGAACGAACGGGACGGCTGGCAGGATTTCCGGGGACTGCGATCGTTTTCCTCATTTCTGACGGATGAAAATGTGCATTGGTGTCCCTTTGAAATCCCAGCGCTCGCGGATTTTGTTTTCAAGGAAGCGCTTGTACGGTTCCTTGACGTATTGCGGCAGATTGGCGTAGAATACGAACGATGGGATTTGCGTGTCAGGCAGTTGCATGCAGTATTTTATCTTGATGTATTTCCCTTTGATCGAGGGGGGCGGATAGGCCTCGATGAGGGGCAGCATCTCTTCGTTGAGCTTTGACGTGGAGATGTGGCGCTTCCGGTTGAGGTAGACGTTCTTTGCCGTTTCGAGCACACGGAAGATGCGTTGTTTCGTCAGGGCCGAGGCGAAGACGATGGGGAAGTCCGTGAAGGGCGCCATGCGGCTGCGGATGGTTTCCTCAAAGTGCTTCATGGCAGTCTGGCTCTTGTCGGTGGCGATGTCCCACTTGTTGATGACTACCACGATGCTCTTGTGGTTGCGCTGTATGACTTGGAAGATGTTCATGTCCTGCGACTCGATGCCGCGGGTGGCGTCGATGAGAAGCAGGCAGACATCAGAGTTCTCGATGGCGCGGATGGAGCGCATCACGGAGTAGAACTCCAAGTCTTCGGTGACCTTGTTCTTCTTGCGGATGCCGGCCGTGTCGACGAGGTAGAAGTCGAAGCCGAACTTGTCGTAGCGGGTGAGGATGCTGTCGCGCGTGGTGCCGGCGATGTCGGTGACGATGTGGCGGTCTTCGCCGATGAAGGCGTTGATGAGGCTGCTCTTGCCCGCATTGGGACGCCCGACGACCGAGAAGCGGGGGATGTTGTCTTCCTCGCCGGCCTGCGCCTCGGGCGGGAGCTTGTCGAGGATGGCGTCGAGCAGGTCGCCCGTGCCGCTGCCCGTTGCGGCCGAGATGCAATATGGGTCGCCGAGGCCGAGGGTGTAGAATTCCGCCGAACCGTAGCGGTCGATGTTGTCGTCGGTCTTGTTGGCCACGAGGATGACTGGCGTCTTCGTGCGGCGCAGGATTTCGGCCACTTGTGTGTCGAGGTCAGTTACGCCGTTCTTCACGTCGACCACGAAGAGGATGACGTCGGCTTCTTCGGTAGCGATGAGCACCTGTTTGCGGATTTCCTCTTCAAAGATGTCGTCCGAGTTGACCACCCATCCGCCGGTGTCGACCAGCGAGATTTCGCGGCCGTTCCATTCCGTCTTTCCATATTGGCGGTCGCGCGTGGTGCCGGCTGTCTCGCTGACGATGGCCTGACGCGTGCCGGTGAGGCGGTTGAAAAGGGTCGATTTTCCTACATTGGGGCGGCCTACGATGGCTATCAGATTTCCCATGGTTGTTGTCCTTTGTCGGAGGTCGGTCGTCCGGCTCCGGGTTATTGATATCGGTTTTATTCGGGGTTATACCCGTATGCGTTGAGGCGCTGGGTCGAGTTACGCCAATCCTTGTCGACTTTCACGAAGAGTTCGAGGAAGATGTGTTTGCCGAAGAACTTTTCCATCTCTCGGCGTGACTCGGTGGCCACACGTTTGAGCGCTACGCCGCGGTGGCCGATTACAATGCCTTTTTGGCTCTCGCGTTCGACGTAGATGACGGCGTGGATGTGTATCTGCGTGTCGCTTTCCTTGAACTGCTCGACGACGACTTCCACAGCGTAAGGAATTTCCTTGGCATAGTATAGCAAGATCTTCTCGCGGATGATTTCGGTCACGAAGAAGCGCGCCGGCTTGTCGGTCCACTGCTCCTTGCCGAAGTAAGGGGGCGATTCGGGCAGTAGTTGCTTGATGCGGTCGAGTACAGGGCTAATGTTGAATTTCGCCTTTGCCGAAATGGGGAAAATTTCGGCTTTTGGCAGTAGGCCGTGCCATTCGTCGACAAGTTTTTCCAGCCCTTTCTGGTCGGTCAGGTCTATCTTGTTGATGAGCAGCAGCACGGGGATGTCCATCTGTTCGACCTTGGCGAGGAACTCCTCGTTCTTCTCTGCTTTCTCGACGACGTCCGTCACATAGAGCAGGACGTCGGCGTCCTTCAGCGCCGAGACGGAAAACGCCAGCATGGACTCCTGCAACTTGTAGTTCGGTTTCAGAACGCCTGGCGTGTCCGAGAAAACAATCTGGGCGTCGTCCGTGTTGACGATGCCCATAATGCGGTGGCGCGTGGTCTGGGCTTTGAACGTGGCGATCGATATGCGCTCGCCGACGAGTAGGTTCATCAGCGTCGACTTGCCTACGTTCGGGTTTCCGACGATGTTGACAAAACCGGCTTTATGGCTCATGGTGCTGTGGTTCGGAGTTTTACTTAAAAGAACGCACCTGTGCGGGGACGGATGCGTTCTTATAGGGATGGGCGCGGGGCCTCCCGGCGAGGGGACAGCCGCGCCGGTTCGGTTTATTTCTGCGGTGCGCCGTCGTAGCCCCACTTCATATAGGCCGCGCCCCAGGTGAAGCCTGCGCCGAAAGCCGTGAAGATGAGGTTGTCGCCTTTTTTGAGCTGCTTCTCGTAGTCCCAAAGGGCTAGGGGCAGGGTTCCGGCCGATGTGTTGCCGTAATGCTGGATGTTCAGCATGACTTTCTCCATCGGCAGTTCGAGACGATGGGCCACGGCCTCGATGATGCGGACGTTTGCTTGGTGCGGGATGACCCACGCGATGTTGTCCTTGTTAAGGCCGTTGCGTTCGGCGATGAGTGCGCTGGCATCGCTCATGTTCGTGACGGCGAACTTGAAAACGGTGCGTCCCTCTTGGTGGAGGTAGTGCATGCGGTGGTCGATCGTGAAGTAGGATGGGCTGCACACGGAACCGCCAGCTTTCATGCAGAGGAAGGGGAGTCCTTTTCCGTCGGTACGGAGGAACGAGTCTTTCCAGCCGAGGTCTTCCGTCGTGGGCTCTACGAGTACGGCGGCAGCGCCGTCGCCAAAGATGGGACAGGTGGCACGGTCCGTGTAGTCGACGACGCTCGACATCTTGTCAGCGCCACAGACGATGATGCGCTTGTAGCGGCCGCTCTGGATCATTCCGGCGGCTGCGTCCATGGCGAAGAGAAAGCCGCAGCAGGCGGCTTGCATGTCGATGGCAAAGGCGTTTTTCAGCCCGACGCGGCCGATGACGATGGACGACGTCGAGGGGAAATGATAGTCCGGGGTGGTCGTGGCGACGATGACGCAGTCAATCGAGTCGGGGTCGGCGCCTGTTTTCTGCAACAGCTGTTTTACGGCTTTACGGGCCATATAGCTTGTACCTAAGCCCTCCTCGTTGAGGATGCGGCGCTCTTTGACACCGATGCGGGTCATGATCCACTCGTCATTGGTGTCTACCATGCGCGACAGCTCGTCGTTTGTCAGGACGTACTCGGGGACGTAGCCGCCGATGCCGGTTATGACTGCATTGATTTTTTCCATGGTGAGAATTCTTGTGACACTTTACTATTACCCAAAAAGGCTCACGGTGTTGACGATGAGCCTTAGAGGGGATTTGTGCTAACTGGTAGCAACCGTTTATTCGGCCACTTCTTTCACGATGGCCAGCTTTCCGCGATAATAACCGCAGGAGGGGCAAACCGTGTGGTAGATGTGCCAAGCACCGCAGTTAGGACAGATGGCCAGCGTCGGAGCGACAGCCTTGTCGTGGGTTCTGCGTTTGAGTGTTCTGGTCTTTGATTGTCTTCTTTTAGGATGTGCCATTTCTGTTTATGCTTTTAGTTGTTAGTGCTGTTGTTATGCTTCGTCGTCTGTGGCGTGCAGGCGGCTGACTACATCGGGGTCGCAGTCGTTCACGTCGTGGACACGTTGAAGGGGAAGGGAGAGCTCGATGAGTTCGTAGAGTTCCCAAGCCGCATCATAATGGCCGCCGTCGAGCAGGGTGATGCGTTCGTCCGTGGCCTCACGGGCTGCCGGATCGTCTTTCAAAATCCGCGTTTCCTCTACCGCTACGGGCAGCACAAGGTCATCCAAGCAGCGGTCGCACGTCACGGTGACTGTTCCGTGGATGGCATAGGCGGCTTCGTAGGTGTCTGTGCCAGTGTGACGCAGGGTCAGTTCTGCGTTGATGTCGCCGCCTTTGATTTCATCCTGCTCCAAGTTGTGGAAAAACTCGTCGTCAAGATGGAATGTGCGGTGTAATGGAGCAGCCTTTACGCTTCGGGCGTTGATTTTGAAGTTATCCATTTCAGACATAGCGGCTGCAAAGTTACTATTTTTTTGGATACTGGCCATACTGCTTGTCTAAATCTTTCTTATTTCAGCATTTATCTTCGTGGCGTGGCGGGCTGCCGCTGGCTGTGCCGTCGCGGTTGTGGGGAGCGTGTGGCTGCCGGGGCGTTCCCGCGGTCGGTGCGTTAGGGTTTTCTGTCGCCCTGACAGGGTTTTCTGCCAGCCGTCCTGTCACGACGGAACGGCTGGCTGTTCGCGCCGGTTGTCGGGTGTGGTGATGGGGGGCGGGACGGCGTATGGCGGACGGGGCGGCCAGGGGCGTGCTTGCCTCAGTCGAGTATGCGGTAGCGGGCGAATTTCAGCAGGAGGGCTTTTTCGCCCGCGTTGTCGAACTGCACGGTGGCCTTGATGGTCTCGCCGGCCTGTTCGAGGCGGCGTACTTCGCCGCGTCCGAAGCGTTCGTGTTCGATGTGTTGCCCGACGCGCAAGCCTCCTGCTTCGTCGAGGCTTTTTCCCGCTGACGGGCGCGGTGTCGGCGCAACGCGGCTGAGGCGCCTGGTGCGGAGTGTGGAGAGCGGGTTGGGGCGGGAGGGCGGTTCGGCCGTCCGGATGGAGGGCCGATGGCCGTCCGTGGCGGCCGTCCGTGGCGTGAAGGCGATGTCCTCACGGCGGAGGCATGCCGGATCAATTTCGCTGATGAAGGGGCTGGGCTCGCAGGTCAGGAATGACCCATAGCGGATGCGCGTGCGGGCGTAGCTGAGGTAGCAGTAGCTCTTGGCGCGCGTCAGGGCGACGTAGAAGAGGCGCCGTTCTTCCTCCATTTCTTTCGGAAAGAAGCGGGCGTTGGCATTGGGGAAGAGTTCGTCTTCCATCCCGGCCACGAAGACGGCCTCGTATTCCAGTCCCTTGGCGGCGTGGACGGTCATGAGCGTGACGCGCGGCGTGTCGTCGCGGTCGGTGTCGGCATCGGTCAGCAGCGAGACCTGCGAGAGGTAGTCCGAGAGCAGGGCCGGTTCGCCCGTTCCTGCTTCGGCCATTTCCTGCTCGTATTGTTTGATGGAGTCAGCCAGCTCTTGCAGGTTCTCTTGCCGGCTGAGGTTCTCGGCTGAGGTGTCGGCGTAAATGTCTGCATGGATGCCGCTTTCTTTGATGATGCTGAGGGCGAGGTCGTAAGCGGTTTCCGTCTCGGCCATTTGGGTGAAATGGTTGATGAGTCCGACGAACGTGGCCAGCCGGGCTGCTGTTCCGCTGTGGACGGCAACGCCGAATTTCGCGGGGTCGGCCACGACGTCCCAGAGCGGGACTCCGGCCATGACGGAGGCGGCCGCGAGTTTGTTCATCGTCGTGTCGCCGATGCCGCGCGCAGGGTAGTTGATGATGCGTGTGAGCGCTTCCTCGTCGTAGTGGTTCGACGTGAGGCGGAAATAGGCCAGCACGTCTTTCACCTCCTTGCGCTGGTAGAAAGAGAGGCCGCCGTAGATGCGATAGGGTATGCTTAGCAGGCGTAGTGCCTCTTCGAGCGAGCGGCTCTGCGCGTTGGTGCGATAGAGGATGGCTACGTCGCTGTATGCCAGTCCGCGCCTGTGGAGTGCCGCGATGGCTTGCGCCACTTTTTGTCCCTCCTCCTTGTCGCTCATGGCCGCCATGACGGTGATTTTTTCTCCCGCGTCGCGGTTGCTGTAAACGGCCTTGGGGATTTGTCCCTTGTTGTGGCTGATGACGGAATTGGCCGCCTCGACGATGTGTCGCGTCGAGCGGTAGTTGCATTCCAGTTTGAAGAGGCGCGCGCCGGCGTATTGGGTGTTGAATTGCAGGATGTTGCCGATCTCGGCGCCTCGGAAGCCGTAGATGCTCTGCGCGTCGTCGCCCACGACGCAGATGCGCGACGTCGGATCGGTGAGCAGGCTGACGATGCGGTGTTGGGCGAAGTTCGTGTCCTGGTATTCGTCGACAAGGACGTACTGGAAGCGCTCCTTGTATTTGTGGCAAGTGTCCGGATGGTCGCGCAGGAGCTGGTAGGTCCGGAGCAGGAGGTCGTCGAAGTCCATGGCGTTGGCTTGCCGGCAGCGCCGCTCGTAGCGGGCGTACAAGTCCGCCACA
>HF989219.1:10866-19621 GCA_000431275.1 Prevotella sp. CAG:755
CGGGCACGCCGTCCTCGCGTTCGCGCTTGGCCAGGCTGGCTTCGGCCGCATAATCGGCCGCCGTCATGAGGCGGTTCTTGGCCGACGAGATGCGCCCCCCGACGTTTGAGGGCTTATAGAGTTTTTCGTCGAGGTTCATTTCTTTGACGAGGCTGCGGATGAGTCGTCGTGAGTCGTCCTGGTCGTAGATGGTGAAGTGCGGATCGTAGCCCACGAGTCCGGCTTCGGTGCGCAGGATGCGGACGAAGATGGAGTGGAACGTGCCCATCCATAGTCCGGCAGCCTGTTCCGTGCCGACGAGGCGGGCGATGCGTTCTTTCATCTCGCGGGCAGCCTTGTTCGTGAACGTCAGTGCGAGGATGTGCCACGGCGCCAGTCCCATTTCCATGAGGTAGGCGATTTTGTAAGTCAGCACGCGGGTTTTCCCCGAACCGGCTCCGGCTATCACAAGCGACGGCCCGTCGCAATAGGTGACGGCTTCGCGTTGGCTGTCGTTGAGTTCGTCTAAATAACTGGACATGCGAAAAGATGTTAAGCGGCTGGCAAAGTTACGCATTTTTCCCGTAGGAAAGTTGGGCGGCCTCTTCAAACTGTTTATCTTTGCCCAGAGTTAAAACAGAGGGGTGCCCGCCGATTGCCGGGCTGAGATCATACCCTGTGAACCTGATGCAGGTCATGCTGCCGTAGGGATTGTTTTCCACTTTCCGCTCACAGACGTTTGTTTCCGCCTCTCCTTATATTATATTAAAGGTGTAAGAAACATGATACCCGTACAATTCATTACGCACACAACGGAGCGATATTCCTATGAGGACGCTGCGCGGCTGGCGCTCGACGGCGGGTGCCGTTGGGTGCAGCTCCGAGTTAAGGGCCCGTCCGACGACGAGGTGCGCCCGTTGGCCGAACGCGTGCTGGCGCTCTGCCGCGAGCGTGGCGCGACGCTCATTGTCGACGATCGCGTCGACCTGGCCAAAGCCATTGGCGCCGACGGTGTCCATCTCGGCCGCGAAGACATGCCCGTGGCCGAGGCGCGCGAACGTCTCGGCGAGGCTTTCCTCATCGGCGGCACGGCCAACACCTTTGAAGACGTCGAACGCTTGTGCCGCGCAGGAGTAGACTACATCGGCTGCGGCCCGTTCCGTTTCACCACGACGAAAGAGCGCCTCGCCCCAGTTTTGGGGCTCAGCGGCTATGCTTCGCTCATGGCGCGCATGGCTGATGCCGGACTGCACACTCCGGTGGTGGCTATCGGCGGCGTCACGTGTGCAGACGTCCCTGCCCTTATGGCTACGGGCGTCCGGGGCGTGGCTGTGAGCGGCGCCATCCTGCGGGCTGCCGACCCGGTGTCCGAAATGGACGCCTTTCTACATGCAGACGAGTAACCGTTTATGATTATGGAAGAAACGATAAGAATATCCTATCCCGGCAGCGAGAAAGTCTACCTGCCGGGCCAGATTTATCCTGAGCTGCGCGTGGCCATGCGGAGGGTGAACCTGACTCCTACCGTGACGGTCAAGGACGGCCGGAAGGAATATCGCGAGAACGCGCCGGTTTATGTCTACGACACGAGTGGCCCTTACAGCGATCCGGCACAGGCCATCGATTTGCGCCAAGGCCTCCCGCGTCTGCGCGAACCGTGGATCTTGAAACGCGGCGGCGTCGAGCGCCTTGCCGAACTGACGTCGGAATACGGCCGGCAGCGACAGGCCGATCCCTCGCTCGACGCGCTCCGTTTCGCACATATCCGCCTGCAGCTGCGTGCCCTGCCCGGTGTCCGCCTGCCGCTGCGTGCCCTGCCCGGTGCCCGCATCACGCAGATGGCATTGGCCAAGGCCGGCATCGTCACGCCGGAGATGGAGTACGTCGCCATTCGCGAGAACATGAACTGCCGCGAACTGGGCATCGAGACGCACATCACTCCGGAGTTCGTACGCGCCGAAGTGGCCGCAGGCCGTGCCGTCATTCCCGCGAACATCAACCATCCGGAAGCTGAACCGATGGTAATCGGACGGAATTTTCTCGTCAAGATCAACACGAACCTTGGCAACTCCGCTACGACCTCGTCCATCGACGAAGAAGTCGAGAAGGCCGTGTGGAGCTGCAAGTGGGGCGGCGACACCATCATGGACCTGTCGACGGGAAAGAACATACACGAGACGCGTGAATGGATCGTGCGTAACAGTCCCGTCCCGGTCGGCACAGTGCCGATGTATCAGGCCATGGAGAAAGTGCATGGCCGTGCCGAAGACCTGAGTTGGGAACTCTATCGCGACACGCTCATTGAGCAGTGCGAGCAGGGTGTCGACTATTTTACCATTCACTGCGGTATCCGTCGCCACAACGTCCACCTGGCGGGCGACCGCCTTTGTGGTATGGTCAGCCGCGGCGGCAGCATCATCTCGGAGTGGTGCCTGCGCCACAACCAGGAGAGTTTCCTCTACGAGCACTTCGACGATATCTGCGACATCTGCGCCCAGTACGATGTGGCTCTTTCCTTGGGCGACGGTCTCCGCCCCGGCGCTATCGCCGACGCCAACGACCGTGCGCAGTTTGCCGAACTTGACACGATGGGCGAACTCGTGGAGCGCGCGTGGGCCAAGAACGTGCAAGCGTTCATAGAGGGGCCCGGCCACGTCCCTATGCACAAAATCCGCGAAAACATGGACCGTCAGATTGAGAAGTGCCACGAGGCACCTTTTTACACCCTCGGTCCTCTCGTGACCGACATCGCACCCGGCTACGACCACATTACGAGCGCCATCGGCGCCGCGCAGATCGGTTGGTACGGTACGGCGATGCTCTGTTACGTCACCCCGAAGGAGCACCTTGCCCTTCCGAACCGTGAAGACGTCCGCACGGGTGTTGTCACCTATAAGCTGGCTGCTCATGCTGCCGACCTGGCCAAGGGGCATCCCGGCGCGCAAGTCCGCGACAACGCCCTCTCGAAAGCGCGCTACGAGTTCCGTTGGAAAGACCAGTTCAACCTGAGCCTAGATCCCGACCGCGCTTTGCAATACTACAAAGAGGCGCACTACGAGGACGCCGAGTTCTGCACCATGTGCGGCCCGAACTTCTGCGCCATGCGTATCTCGCGGCGGTTGAAGGATTGCGAAAAAGTATAACCCCGAACAGATTAACCAACTTAGTTATCATGATAGAAATTCAAGTATCCGAAGGAATTATCAGTACCTATTTCGAGAAGATGAGGCGCTGTCTCGACCTCGATGTCGCCATTGTGGGCGGCGGGCCGTCGGGCATCGTGGCTGCCTACTATCTGGCCAAGGCCGGATTGCGCGTGGCACAGTTCGACCGTAAGCTTTCGCCCGGCGGGGGCATGTGGGGCGGTGCCATGATGTTCAACCAGATTGTCATTCAGGAAGAGGCGCTGCCCATTGTCAAGGACTTCGGCATCAGTTATGCTCCTTACAAAGACGGTCTCTATACGATGGATTCTGTGGAAAGTACGTCGGCCCTGCTTTATCAGGCTGTTCACGCCGGTGCTACGGTGTTTAACTGCTACTCGGTGGAGGATGTCGTTTATAAGGATAACCGTGTGAGCGGCGTGGTCGTCAATTGGACGCCCGTCCTTCGCGAGGGGTTGCACGTCGATCCGCTGAACATCATGGCACGCTGCGTCATCGACGGTACGGGGCATGACAGCGAGATCTGTCGCACGGTGGCCCGCAAGAACGGTGCCCGGCTGGCCACCGAGACCGGCGACGTCGTCGGCGAGCGTTCGCTTGACGTGGCCACGGGCGAGGAAGAAGTAGTGTGCGGCACGAAGGAAATTTATCCCGGCCTCTATGTCTGTGGTATGGCGGCCAGCGCTGTGTCGGGCACACCGCGCATGGGGCCTATCTTTGGTGGCATGCTGCTGAGCGGTAAGAAGGTGGCTGACCTCATCATAGCCAAGCTGAAAGCGTAGGTGCCGAGCAGGCACGATGCCAAGGCTTGAAGGAACAGCCGTCCGCACGGAATGAATGACCGTGCGGACGGCTGTTTGCGTTGAGGGCTGCGGGCGTAAGTCGTGACCCGGCCGGATGTTTTCAGGCGTAGCGGCAAACTTGGCGCATTAGCAGCGGATGGACTCACGGGCCGGCTGCGGAAGTCCCCCAGTTGCATGAAGAGGATTGTATTTCATGAGACGAAGTGGATTTTGGCGTCCGGCCCGTAGTATCTGCCTGTCTGTTTAGGTGGGGTGGCATTGACGCGGCAAGTCCTCGCATGTGTGTGAAAAAGGACGGAGACGGCCGGGCGTTTCCGGCGGATTGCTTAACTTTGCTGCTCTTACCGGGTTAAAACGATGAGGCTGGCGGCGAGAACGGCGAATGGCCGCCTCCGTTATGCTTTTCAGTGTATCGGCCTGTTTTTGCCCGGCGCAGGAAAAACGAACGCGCGACACATGAGAATCGGTATCCTCACACAACCGTTGCGGGCCAACTATGGCGGCCTGTTGCAGTGCTGGGCCTTGCAGCAGGTTTTGCTGCGGCTCGGGCACGAGGCGTGGGTCATCCGTCGGGAAGAGCCTGATGTCAGCCACCGTCTCACTGGTTGGCTGCGCCGTCAGACGGCCAACACGGTCAAGGCGGCCACTGGGAGAACGGGGGTCAAGTGGGTCTACCGCAGCGAGGAGCGACGTATTTTTGAATACGTGCGCCGTTTTTCGAGAACACGTATCCAGCCACAGACGCCGCCGCTCCACAGCAGTGCGGCCCTGTTGGCTGATTATGAGGAACGGCGTTATGACGCCTATGTGGTGGGAAGCGACCAAGTGTGGCGCCCGTCGTTCATCGACAGTGTGACGGACTATTTCCTCGGTTTCCTGCCCAGCAGGGAAAAGGTGCGCCGAGTGGCTTATGCCGCCTCGTTCGGCACCGACGAATGGGAGTTCGGCGGGACGCTGGCGGAGCGATGCCGGCGGTTGGCCGTACGGTTCGACGCAGTTTCGGTGCGCGAACGGGGTGGGGTGGCCCTCTGTCGTGAGCGTCTGGGCATTGACGCCCGATGGGTGCTGGATCCGACCCTCCTGCTTTTACCCGCCGACTATGAGGCGCTGGCCCGCGACGAGGCTGCGCATCTCTTGGCGTCCGGCGGGCTGGGAGGCGTCGCTGTGCCGGCCAGCGGAGAGGACTCCGTTCCGGCTCGGCCGGCAGAACGCGTCGTGACGGATGCTTTCGGCCGTTCACTTGTAGGCGCAGGAGAGGGTGGAGACTGCTGTAGACGCCTTTTCTGTTATGTGATAGACCGTTCTGATTCGGCCGAAGCTCTCTGCCGGGAGGTCGGGAGGCGGTTGGGGCTGACTCCGGTCAGCGTGCTGGCACGTGCAGAGGGCACTGTGCCCCGCGGTACACCGACTTCCGACATGGTCCATCCTCCTGTGTCGGCGTGGCTGACAGCGTTACGCGAGGCCGACGCTGTCCTGACCGATTCGTTCCACGGCTGCGTGTTCGCCCTGCTCTTTGGTCGTCCTTTTGTCACGCTGGGCAACGCAGTCCGAGGTCAAGCTCGTTTCAGCTCGCTGCTGTCGCTCTTTGGCCTTGAATGCCGGATGATGGGCGGGGCCGACGCTGCCGCTGTGGCCAATCGTATGAGCGAACCCATCGACTGGCGGAGCGTGAACGAAATCCTCTGTCGCGAACGGGAGCGGTCGGTCGATTTCTTGCGCCAGACGTTGATTGAACCTTAGGTTTTCGTTTTGGCCGCTCGCCCCATCCTGTGGCTGTCCCGTCTGTCGCTGTTTCTGTTTTTCTTGTCGCTGTTTCTGTTTTTCCTGTCGCTGCTTCTGTTTTTCTTGTCGCCGTTTCTGTTTTTCCTGTCTCTGCTTCTGTTTTTCCTGTCACGTAACATGGTGCGTGGGTAATGGTGCCGTGATCCTTTGTCGCAATTGCACAATGCTCGGAAAAAGTGTGTAAAATTACAGGCTTCCACGAAGGAAAAAACTTTCGTATTGGTTGTATTTTGAACTAATAAGTGAACTTGATGTAATACTTTGATTATGAAACTTATATGCCTTTCTCATAAGCCGGAAGTTTGCTTACGTTAACTTAATAAACTGTTAATTTTGTTGTGTGGTGAAGCAGAAAAACGGATAGTACTAACTTTGCGTGCACAAAGAGAGAGCAATGTGCAAAGATTATCGCGAGATACGCCAGGACATTACCCAAGGACGCACGGCTGAGGCCATGGAGAAACTGGATGCCGCGCTGGCTTTCCGGCCGGACGACGCCACACTGCATTACTTGCGGGGCAACGTTTTCCGCAAGCAGGGCCGATGGTCCGACGCCATCAATTGTTATCTGAAAGCCGAGGCCATCGACCCGGCGAGCCCTGCCGCTGAGGCACGGGCTATGCTCGACGACATCTTCGCCTTTTACAATAAAGACATGTATAACCAGTAAAGACGGTGAAAGAATGAGTAAGATGAGAGGAGCCGTAGTCATCGACACCGACCGCTGCAAGGGGTGCAACCTCTGCGCTGTCGCCTGTCCGTGTGACGTTTTGGCCCTGTCCGTGCGCGCTGTGAACCATAAGGGATACCCCTACATGGAACAGCACCACGCCGAAGCCTGCATCGGGTGTGCTTCGTGTGCTGTCGTCTGCCCCGATGCGTGCATAACCGTTTACCGAACCAAAGAAGCGTGACCATGCCAGAAAACGAAGAAGTCCTGTTGCTCAAAGGCAACGAAGCCATCGCCCGCGCCGCCATTCGTTGCGGATGCGACGGATATTTCGGCTATCCTATCACGCCGCAGTCAGAAGTGCTTGAAACGTTGGCCCTGCTCAAACCGTGGGAGACGACCGGAATGGTCGTCCTGCAAGCCGAAAGCGAGGTGGCCGCCATCAATATGCTCTACGGCGGAGGCGGATCGGGAAAACGTGTGATGACCTCGTCGTCAAGTCCCGGCGTGGCCCTGATGCAGGAAGGCATCAGCTATATGGCCGGAGCCGAAATTCCCGGATTGGTCGTCAACGTACAGCGTGGCGGTCCCGGATTGGGTACCATACAGCCCAGCCAAAGTGATTATAACCAAGCCACACGTGGCGGTGGGAACGGCGACTATAACGTCGTGGTTCTCGCGCCGGCTTCCGTGCAGGAGATGGCCGACTTTGTCGACCTCGCTTTCACCTTGGCTTTCCGCTATCGTAATCCGGTGATGATTCTTTCAGACGGCGTCATCGGACAGATGATGGAAAAGGTGGTGCTTCCGCCCGTCAAACCGCGTCGTACCGAAGCCGAGATTGCGGCCGAATGTCCTTGGGCCGCCAACGGCCACGGCCTGCGTAGCCGCAAGCCTAATATACTCACGTCGCTCGAACTCGATCCCGCAGAGATGGAAAAGAAGAACCTCCGCCTGCAAGCCAAGTACCAGCAGATCCGCGAACGCGAGGTGCGCTTTCAGACCGTCGGCTGCGACGATTGCGATTATGCCATCGTTGCATTCGGTTCGGCAGCCCGCATTTCGCAGAAAGCCATGGAGCTGGCGCGCGGGCGAGGCATCCGTGTGGGGCTTTTCCGGCCCATTACGCTTTGGCCTTTCCCCGAGCGGGAGATAGCTGCGCTCGCCGCGCGCGTCAAGGGCATCCTTGTGGTCGAAATCAACGCCGGGCAGATGGTAGTCGACGTCCGCCTTGCCGCCGCTGGTCGTGTTCCAGTTGAACACTTTGGACGGTTGGGAGGCATTGTTCCCGATCCTGACGAAATCGTCGACGCCCTCGTTACCAAACTTCAACACGCATGACGACACTCCCGAACGACGACATTCCCGGCTACATCCGGCCACCGCGCCGCCGGCCATCGGCCTATCGTGATCCGGAATTCCGCACAGTGCGCAATTGGCTGAACATTGTCTTTATGCTCGCCTGCGTCGCCACGGTTGTGGTCTATTTCACTGCGACGGGACCATCGGGACGTCTATGGTTCATCGGAATGGGTATGGCCGCCGTGGCCGTCAAAATGGTGGAAGTCGTCATCCGTACGCTCACTTACACCCGCCGCCATCATAGGCATAGCCGTGACGACGAAGAAGACTGACAACTAACTCACACGAAATATGACAAGAGAAGACATCATACGGCCTGAAAACCTCGTTTACGCCAAGCCAGCCTTGATGAACGACCAAGCCATGCACTACTGTCCCGGATGTTCGCACGGTGTCGTGCATAAGCTCGTAGCCGAGGTGATCGAAGAGATGGGCATGGCAGAACGCACCATTGGCATCTGCCCTGTCGGGTGTGCCGTCTTCGCCTACCGATATCTCGACATCGATTGGGAAGAGGCTGCGCACGGACGCGCTCCCGCGCTGGCCACAGCTTGCAAGCGTCTTTGGCCCGACCGTCTCGTGTTCACATACCAAGGCGACGGCGACCTCGCCTGCATCGGCACGGCCGAGACCATCCACGCGCTGAACCGCGGGGAGAACATCACGATCATCTTCATCAACAACGCCATTTACGGTATGACGGGTGGGCAGATGGCCCCCACTACCCTCATGGGCATGAAGACCGCCACGTGTCCCTATGGCCGCGACCCGCACTTGCATGGCTATCCTCTGCACATCAGCGACATTGCCGCCACGCTCGAAGGTACCGCCTATGTCACTCGCCAGAGCGTCGAGACCGTCGCTGCCATCCGACGCGCCAAGAAAGCCATCCGCCACGCGTTCGACAACTCCATGCAGGGCCGCGGGTCGAACTTGGTCGAAATCGTGTCGACCTGTTCATCGGGCTGGAAGATGACACCAGAGAAAGCCAACCG
>HF989219.1:19699-72787 GCA_000431275.1 Prevotella sp. CAG:755
AAGACAAATAACTCCCGCAATCCCCACGACCATGAAAGAAGAGATAATCATATCCGGTTTCGGCGGACAAGGCGTCCTCTCGATGGGAAAGATCCTTGCCTACGCCGGCCTGATGGAGGGCAAGGAGGTCACGTGGATGCCCGCCTACGGCCCGGAACAGCGTGGCGGCACGGCCAACGTTACCGTCATTGTCAGCGACGAACCCATTTCTTCGCCTATCCTCAGCCGCTACGACACGGCCATCCTCCTCAACCAGCCATCGCTCGAAAAGTTCGAACCAAAGGTGCGCCCCGGCGGGACGCTCATCTATGACGGCTATGGCATCGCCGACCCTCCGACGCGTGCCGATATTGAGGCTTGGCGCATCGACGCCATGGATGCTGCGGCCGAGTTGAAGATGATGAAGTGTTTCAACATGTTCGTCCTTGGCGCTCTCTTAAAGCTTCATCCCATCGTCTCGGTCAGCAACGTGATGCAAGCGCTGCGGAAAACGTTGCCCGAACGCCATCACGACCTGCTCCCTCTCAACGAGCAGGCCATCCTCAAAGGTATGGAACTCGTGAGAAGACAGTGAAGAAAGCGCAATCGGAGAAAAACGTAAGAGGCTGTGTGCGATGGGCATGCAGCCTCTTGTGCTTGTTGCAAGAGGCTGGGGAATCCGTCCGTCTTGTCGCAGTTCCCGTTTTTTCTGTCGCAGCATCTGTCCGTCCTGTCGCAGCATCCGTCCGTCTTCTTGTTTTGTGGATGATGGCATGTACACTGTGCGCCTTGCCAGCCGGGGCACAGGACGCCTCCGTCGCGTGGGATGAGTTTGCCGCCAGTTATGCGTTTGATTTCGCTTCGCATGAAGAGGCTGGCGGTATGTCGGTCGAGGAGCAGCTGGAACAACTCTATGTCATCCATCTTGCCCCTATGGACCTCAACACTGCCGGGCGCGACGACCTGTTGCAACTGCCGTTCATCGACGGTGCGGCTGCTGATTCACTTCTCGCTTTCCGCGAACGCCACGGACCCTTCCGGAGTATGGGCGACCTCCAATTCGTACGGGGATTGGACTACCGTGCGCGCGAGTGGCTCCCTGTCTTTGTTTGCTGTGCCGCTCCGGCTGCGTCGCGGCCTTCTGTGAGCGAACTCCTCACGCAGGGCCGTTGGGAGGTGAACGGTATGCTCGGCGTGCCTCTTTATCGCCGGGCTGGTAACCGTAGCCACAGCGCCGACGAACTGGAAGAATACCCCAACCGTCAGTATTTGGGCAACGGCCTGAGCCATACGCTGCGCCTTAATTACAGTGCCGCTGGCCGGTTGGATTACGGACTGAAATTTGACAAGGATGCCGGAGAACCCTTTGCCCGGCGGGGCAACCGGCCTTACGACGAATATGCGTTCTATGTCGCCTTGCATCCTGTCGGACGCTGGCGCGATGTCGTGGCGGGCGACTATCGTGTGAACGTGGGCGAAGGCTTGCTGCTCGGCAACAGTTTCATGGTCGACAAGGCCAGCGTCGTAGCGGCTTACCGTCCGCCCGTGGCAAGGGTGAGTCCTACGCTTTCTTCGGGCGGAGCCAATTTGATGCGTGGCCTCGCCGCCACATGGGCACATGGTGGTTGGGCTTGGAGTGCTTTCACTTCTTATCGGAAGACAGATGCCAATCTTGACACTGCCGGTCGCGTCACCTCGTTGAAGACCGACGGTTACCACCGCACCCCTCTCGAACGTTCGAAGCGCCGCAACCTTGGTGTGGTGGCCGCGGGTGGTGCCGCGGAGTACGGTCAGGACGACTGGCGTGTCGGGATGGCCGTGACGGCTGTGTATTACGACCGCCCGCTCGCACCCCGAAGTGCCCTTTATTCGCGTTATTATCCTCGCGGACATTGGCTGGGCGGCGTATCAGCCTACTACGGCATGCGCTTTGGCCGTTGGGCTTCGCGCGGCGAGGTGGCTGTTGACCGCCGGGGGCATGTAGCCCTTGCCGGTCGGCTTTCGTGGCAGGCTTTGCCCGACTGGCGGCTGGCCGTGGCGGGACGTAAGCTGACGGTGCGTTTTGCCTCGCCGGCAGGGCAGACGTTGCAGGAAGGTGGTCGCGTGGCTAACGAAGAGGGCGTGCTCGTTGCCTCACAGTTCCGCCTGCCTGGCGGCATCGAGGGCGAGGCCTATGTCGATCTTTTCCGCTTTCCTTGGGCCACGTACCGCGCATCACAGCCCTCGAAAGGTATGGAAGTTTCTTCCGCGTTCTCGTACCGGCAGGGACGGAAACGGACATGGACACTGCGTTATCGCATGAATACGAAGCAGCGCGACGTGACGGGGCATGATGGGTGGATGGAGTTTGTCGCAACCCACCGTCTGCGTTTGGCTGTGGAGCAGACAGCCCGACGGTGGACGTGGACGGCAGCGGCCGACGGCGCCATGCAGCGGCGACAGACCGGATCTGTCTCGCTCGGGACGATGGCCAGCGGGCGCGTCACGTGGACTCCGGACCGTTGGCGCCTGGCGGCGATGGGGGCGTTGTTCTTCACCGACGATTACGCCACGTCGCTCTCCGTCTACCAGCCTGGCTTTGGCCAGACTTTCGGTTTCGTGCGGGGATATTATCACGGAGCGGCAGCCGCTTTGCTGGCCGACTGGCAGCCCGTCGCCTCGTTGCACTTTGGACTGCGTTACAGCCTGACAGCGTATTTCAACCGCGATGTCATCAGTTCGGGCACGCAACAAATCGACGCGCCCACGAAGAGTGACCTACTCTTCCGCGTGGCATGGAAGTTTTGAGGGGAAACAGGAATTTTCTGGAGAAGTGCAAGGAGGCAGAAGCCCGTCAGGTGATTGAACGCTTCACAAGTGACGGATGTCTCTATGTGACCGTTTCGTTTGTGACGGATGAAGGCCGAGGATTTAGGGCCGGTAGTCTGGGTTCAGTTCGAGCTCGGGCAGGCGGATGGTGAGCCCTACGGGAATATCGTCGGGATGCGTGATGTGGTTGTGTTCGATGATGTAGCGGGCATATCCGCGGCTGCCGTAGACGTGCTCGGCGATGGTGCGGAGCGTTTCGCCCTGCGAGACAACGTAAGTGTCGCGCGTACCGGTGATGATGTACTTCTGGTGGCGTGGGGCGGTGCGTTTGCGTCGCTGCGGAATGGCCTGGGTGTTTTTCTTGCGGGATTGGGCGTCAGCCTGAGGCTGTTTCTCTTGCGGAGCTGGGCGTGCCGTGGGTTGTGCGGAAGGGGGCGTCGTATTTGTCGCTGCTGGAGCTTGGGAGGATGAGGCGACGGTGTCGGTGGGCAGGGCCGTGGTGTCGTGCGGGGCAGTTGCGTGACGCATGGTGTCGGTGGGTGCAGTCGTCGCCGGTGCGGTAGGAGAGGGTGGAGCCGTCTGCTCGGTCCACAGGCGGTGGAGGGCATCAAGCCGCTCACAGGGGCAGAAGAGGCGGAAGTAACCTGCGAAGTAGCTGAGCATCATGAGGAAAAGAATTCCGATAACGACAACCGTCACTTTCCACCAGTTGACGTCACGCGGCATAGGAGGCTGTGGCGTGGGTGGTTGAGGCGGCAATGTGGACTTGGTGCTTGATGGACCTGCCGGAGTGACGGGAGGAACTGTCTGGCTGTTGTCCGGCCGGTCGGCGGTTGCTGTTTGTCGGGGTTCGGCGTCCGCGGTTTCGTGGTATTTCGTGGCCTCGTCTTGGGGCTGGATACCATCGACTGATTCTACGGAGGTGGTGCCGGTTTCGGACGTGTCCTTGTCTGCTCTCCCTTCTTGGGGCACTGTCCGGCCGGTCTCGGCTTGTACGGGTGCAGTGTCTGTTATGTCGGAGTGTGCTTCGTCGGGCAGTGCGGCTGCTTCCGTGAGGCCTTCTTCCCCTTCGGGATGAGTGTTCGCTGCGGCAGCGGCTTGGGGCGCTTCATGAGCCGCCTCTGTGTCGCTGTATCCTGTTGAGTCATCCGTTGTTGACGTTTCACTGTCTTTTGCAGTGTCATCGGCGATGACAGCGGCCGACGGGTCTTCCTCGTCCGCATCGTCGAGGGGATATTCCGCAAAATAATCTACTGCGGATGGTGGAACGAAAGCAGGTTGCTCCGCTTCGTTGTCGGTTGCTGGTGTTTCCGCCTCTGCCGTGGTGTTGTCTGTCGGTTCTGTCGCTGGAGATTGTGGTTCTTCGGGGGTGTCGTTGCCGGTTTCCTCTATTTCCGGCGTGTCGACAGCTTCAAGCGCGTTGAGGTCTGTTCCTTCATTGATGACCACGGTCTGGAAGTGGGCAAAGGGCCGGTTGATGAGGTCGCGCAGTCCGGCCTCGGGTGTGAAGCTTACTTTGGTGTGGCCGCTGATTTGGATACGTTCGCCGGTGTTGACATCGACGCTCTCGCGTTCACTGACTGCCACGAGCTTGAATGTGCCGAGTCCTTTGACCCGGACGAATTTTTCACTGGCGAGGGCGTCGGCAATAACGTCGAAAAAAGCACGGACAAAAGCCTCGGCGCGGCGCCGGGGCAGGCCAGATT
This sequence comes from Prevotella sp. CAG:755, assembly GCA_000431275.1. Classification (GTDB taxonomy): domain Bacteria; phylum Bacteroidota; class Bacteroidia; order Bacteroidales; family Bacteroidaceae; genus Alloprevotella. The sequence goes on from HF989219.1 coordinate 24,193, forward strand.
TGGTGGCGAAAGCGGTGAGGAGTTCTTGGAGCGTGGCTTTTTTGTCCATGACTTATTCTTTGACTTTTTCTTTGAGCAACTGGCTGGCTTTGAACGTGAGCACGAGTTTGGGCGGAACAAGCAGGCGCTGTTTCGTTGTGGGGTTAACCATGACGCGTTCGAGTTTTTTCTTCACGTCGAAGCTGCCGAAGCCCTGCACGGTGAGGGCACCGTTCTCGTCGAGCGACCGGGCCAGTTCGGCCATCAGGGTGGCTGCGTGTTTGCCAGCTTCGCGCGCGGTCATGTCAGTGCGTGCGGCGAGGGCTGTGATGAACTCTTTGTTGTTCATGAGGCTGATTCTTGTGCGACGGTGCCGTAGAGATCGTACTCGTCGGCGCTTTGGATGGTGACGGGATAGAAGCGGCCCACTGTGAGCGGCGTGCCGTTCATGGGGATGAGGACTTCGCCATCGACTTCGGGCGAGTCGAACTCGGTGCGTCCGACGTAGAAATTGCCCTCGACGCGGTCTATGACGGTGCGGAGCGTCTGTCCGACCTTGGCCTCGCCGAGTTCGGCCGAGATGCCGGCTTGCAGTTCCATCAGGGTGTCGAGGCGCTGTTGCTTGACCTCTGCCGGGACGTCGTCGGTGTAGTGTTCGGCGGCATAGGTGCCCTCTTCCTCGCTGTAAGCAAAGGCGCCCATGCGGTCGAAGCGTACGGTGCGCACAAAGTCGACGAGTTCGGCGAACTCCTCGTCGGTCTCGCCGGGGAAACCGACCATGAGCGTGGTGCGGATGGCGATGCCGGGCACCTGTTCGCGGAGCTGGCGGATGAGCTCGTAGGTCTCGGCCTTGGTGGTGTGGCGGCGCATGCGGCTGAGGACGCCGTCGCTGATGTGCTGGAGGGCAATGTCGAGGTAGCGGCACACGTTGGGGTGGCGGCGCATCACGGGCAGGAGGTCCATCGGGAAACGGGCGGGGTAGGCGTAATGCAGGCGTATCCATTCGACCCCGGGGATGCCGGCCATGCGGTCGATGAGTTCGGGCAGGCGCTGGCGGCCGTAGCGGTCGACACCGTAGTAGGTGAGTTCTTGTGCGATGATCTGGAATTCCCTTACGCCGCGGGCCACGAGGCTGCGCACCTCGTCGAGGATCTCGTCGATGGGGCGGCTGATGTGGTGGCCGGTGATGATGGGGATGGCGCAGTAGGCGCATTTGCGGTCGCATCCTTCCGAAATCTTGACGTAGGCATAGTGGGGCGGGGTGGTCAGGACACGTTCGAGGGCGATGTCTTCGTCGTAACGTTCGCCGAGGTCGCGCAGCAGGTCGGGCCAGTTGAACTTGCCGTAGAACTTGTCGACCTGTGGGATTTCCTCGCCCAGTTCCTCGAAGTAGCGTTCGGAGAGGCACCCCATCACGTAGACGCGGCTGAGCCGGCCTTCTTCCTTGAGCTGGCAGAGTTCGAGGATCATGTTGATGCTCTCTTCCTTGGCGTCGCCGATGAAGCCGCAGGTGTTGACCACGGCGATGCCGCCATGGGTCTCTTCGGGGTTGTGGTAGGCCTTGTAACCGAGGGCTTCGAGCTGACGGAGGAGGTGCTCGGAGTCGACAAGGTTTTTCGAGCAGCCCATTGTGATGATGTCGACGGTTTGCTTCTTCATGGGGTCATAATTGGGTGTCGCCAAAGAGCGAGTCGACGAACTCGCGGCTGTCAAAGGGTTGCAGGTCGGTCATTTTCTCGCCGAGGCCGATGTATTTGACGGGCACTTTCAGTTGGTTGGATATGCCGATGACCACGCCTCCCTTCGCTGTGCCGTCGAGTTTGGTGATGGCCAGGGCGGTGACTTCGGTGGCGCGGGTGAACTGTTTTGCCTGCTCGAAGGCGTTCTGTCCTGTCGAGCCGTCGAGCACGAGGAGGACTTCGTGCGGGGCGTCCGGCACGACTTTCTGCATCACTTTCTTTATCTTCGTGAGCTCGTTCATGAGCCCCACCTTGTTGTGCAGGCGTCCGGCCGTGTCGATGAGCACGACGTCGGCCCCGCCCGCCACGGCCGAGTTGAGCGTGTCGAAAGCCACGCTGGCCGGGTCGCTGCCCATCTGTTGCTTGACGACGGGGACGCCCACCCGCTCGCCCCAGATGCAGAGTTGTTCGACGGCAGCGGCGCGGAACGTGTCGGCGGCGCCGAGGTAAACCTTCTTCCCGGCTTGCGTGAAGAGGTAGGCGAGCTTGCCGATGGTTGTGGTCTTGCCCACTCCGTTGACGCCTACGACCATGATGACGTAAGGCTTCGGGGCGCCGGTGGCGGCGGGCGCCGTCTCGTGCGAGGCCAGCAGGGCGGCCACCTCTTGGCGCAGGATGCGCCCGAGCTCAGATGTGCTTACGTATTTGTCGCGCGCCACGCGCTCTTGGATGCGGCCGATGATTTCGAGGGTCGTGTCGACGCCTACGTCCGACGAGATGAGCACCTCTTCGAGGTTGTCGAGCACTTCGTCGTCTACTTTCGACTTCCCGGCGATGGCTCGGGTGAGCTTGCTGAACACGCTGGCTTTGGTTTTTTCAAGGCCGGCGTCGAGCACTTCTTTCTTCTCTTTCTTCGAAAAAAAGCTAAATATCCCCATCGTTTCGATGTTTTTGTGCAAACTTACGAATTTCCTGCGGAATGGACGAAATAATTGCGGCAGAATGCATCCCCGGCAGCCGGCAGGGACGGCAAGACGGGGATGGAAGAGCTGGGCGGGGGCCCTGTATGAGTGAAGGCGGACAGCGCGCAGCGCGGTGCATTTTACGTTTTACGTTTTACGTTTTTACGCTCCCCGCGCGCAAAAAAAGGGCCGCTCCGCATTTTCACGCAAGGCGGCCCCGGGGGAGGGAGAAGGGAATGGCGTCATCCCTTTTCTTTGTTTTCCTTTTTTTCGCTATTTTCGCGGCTCTGAAAATTCTTTTTTTTATACCGATGGACAAATACGACATCATCTCCCTCCGTTCGCAGCCCAGATGGCGCATGCCGGCGGCGCGGTGGTTCGCGGCGAGATGGGGAATCCCTTTGGAGGAATATCTGGCGAGCATTGATGAATGCATCCGTGGAGCTGCGCCTGTCCCGCAGTGGTACATCGTGACCGGCGTGGAGCCGGGGCGGATTGTGGCCGGAGCCGGCGTGATCACCAATGATTTTCATGACCGCAAGGACCTGGCGCCGAACGTCTGTGCCCTGTATGTCGAGCCGGAGCTGCGCCGCTGCGGTATCGCGGGGCTTTTGCTGGAGCACATCTGCGAGGACATGGCGGCAAGGGGTGTCGGCACGCTCTACCTCATCACGGAGCACACGTCGTTTTACGAGCGCTACGGCTGGGGGCACCTGTGCATGGCAAGGGGCGACGACGGGGAGCAGATGCGGGTATATATAAAGGCTGCCCGCCCGTGAGGTGCGGCGCGCCTGTGCATGGCATGGGGCGGGCCCCGTTTGTTCAGAACGCCGCCCCCGCCGCCAGCGCGCTCATCGGCTCCCGGCTGCCCCCCCCGGCTCGGCAGCGGTGTCAGGTCGTAGTCCACGAAAAGTTTCATCCCATAATGCCCCCTGCCGCCCGGGAAGCCGCCTGCGCTACGCCGTGGTGTTCGACACGAGGCTCTCGGCCTTTGTCGTGGTGGCCGCAGGCCATGTGGCAGGGCCGCGCAAAAGCCTGTGGCGCCTGCTCTGCCGCACGCCAATGATGGTGGTCGGCGACATCACCACTTCGCCTGAGGCGTTCAACGCCGGACGCTCAGCCCGCTATCCGCCTTTGTGACAAAAGGCGTTGGCTCTCTCGCAAGCGGTGCTCCGCACAGGGGCGCCGCTTTTTTGTCGTTCATCGCGCGCGCGGGGAGCGTAAAAACGTAAAACGTAAAACGTAAAATGCACCGCGCAGCGCGCTGTCAGCCTATCCCCAGCTTGGGGACCACGGCCCATGGCGCGGGGCGCGAAGCCGTGGCGGAGGGCCGCTCTTTTGCCAATCGGAGAATTTTTTTACCTCAAATCTATGATCCAAAGGGGGACAGGCAAAAAAAAAGCAGTACTTTTACACTCCAAAAACTGTATTGAAAGAAAATGGAAGACAAGAGCGTTATCGCAGCGAAAGACAAGAAAAGTCTGAACTTTATCGAACAAATAGTTGAGGCCGACCTGAAAGCCGGAAAAAACGACGGGCGTTTGCAGACACGCTTCCCGCCTGAGCCCAACGGCTACCTCCACATCGGCCATGCCAAAGCAATCTGCATGGATTTCGGCATTGCGCAAAAATATGGCGGTGTCTGCAATTTGCGTTTTGACGACACGAATCCGCAGAAGGAGGACACGGAATATGTCGAAGCCATCAAGAAGGACATCGAATGGCTTGGCTTCCACTGGGGGCATGTCTATTATGCCTCGGACTATTTCCAGCAGCTTTGGGACTTCGCCGTCCGGCTCATCAAGGAGGGCAAGGCTTATGTCGACGAGCAGACGAGCGAGCAGATCGCCGAGCAGAAGGGGACGCCGACGCAGCCGGGCGTGGAAAGCCCCTTCCGCGACAGGCCTGTCGAGGAGAGCCTCGCGCTTTTCGAAAAGATGAACACGGGCGAAATACCCGAAGGGGCCATGGTCTTGCGTGCCAAGATCGACATGGCCAATCCCAACATGCACTTCCGCGACCCTATCATCTACCGCATCATCAACAAAGAGCACCATCGTACCGGCACGCAGTGGAAAGCCTACCCCATGTATGATTTCGCACACGGGCAGAGCGATTTCTTCGAGGGCGTGACGCACTCGATCTGCACGTTGGAATTCATCCCTCACCGCCCGCTCTACGACTATTTCATCGACGAGCTGAAGGAGGGCCGTGACCTTGAAGACCATCGCCCCCGGCAATATGAGTTCAACCGCCTGAATCTGACCTATACCGTCATGAGCAAGCGCAAGCTGCTCGCCCTCGTGAAGGAAGGCCTTGTCGACGGATGGGACGATCCGCGCATGCCGACGGTCTGCGGGCTCCGCCGCCGGGGCTTCTCGCCCGAGGCGGTCCGCAAGTTCATCGACATGATCGGCTACACCAAGTTCGACGCCCTGAACGACTATGCCATGCTCGAGGCTGCCGCCCGCGAGGACCTGAACAGCCGGGCCACCCGCGTCTCGGCTGTGTTGCGGCCTGTCAAGCTTGTTGTGACGAATTATCCTGAGGGCCGGAGCGAAGAGATGGAAGCCGTCAACAACCCCGAAAATCCTGCCGACGGAACGCACACCATCACTTTCAGCCGCGAACTCTGGATGGAGCGCGACGACTTTATGGAAGAGGCGCCCAAGAACTTCTTCCGTATGGTCCCGGGCAAGGAGGTGCGGTTGAAGAACGCTTACATCGTGAAGTGTACGGGGTGCAAGAAAAATGCCAGCGGCGAAGTGGAGGAAATCTACTGCGAGTATGACCCCGAAAGCCGTAGCGGCCTGGCCGGGGCGAACCGGAAGGTGAAGGGGACGCTTCATTGGGTGAGCGCCCGCCACTGCCTGCCTGCCGAGGTGCGCCTCTATGACCGTCTTTTCAACGTCGAGAACCCTGCGGCCGACGAGCGTGATTTCCGTGAGTTGCTCAATCCGGATTCGCTGACCGTGCTCGGCAACTGTTATGTGGAACAATACGTGGCCGGGCTTCCTGCCGGGACTTATTTGCAGTTCCAGCGCATCGGCTATTTCTTTGCCGACACGCATTCTGCGCCTGGCCATCTTGTATTCAACCGCACGGTGAACCTGAAAGACACATGGGGGAGCCGGAATGGTAAGAAGTAAACGAACAAAAGCAGTTGGGAGAAAACATTGATGAGTAGCAGCACGTCGTATTATGACGACCCAGAGTTCAAGCGCGTCCTCCGCCGTTACGAGGAGGCATGTGCGGACGGTCAGCACGTTTATCTCGATGCCGACGACTTTGCCGACATCGTCGATTACTACCTCTCGCGCGACCGCCTGGACGAGGCCGACGCGTGTGTGGCCTACGCTTTGACCCTCCATCCTGATCATACGCGCCTGCTCGTCCAGCTGGCGAAGAAGTACATCGACGAGGGGAACATCCAGGAAGCCCAGAACGTCGAGGCCTCCATCCACGACGCCGAAGACTACAACGCCAAGTTGCTGCACGCCGAGATACTGTTGTATAATTTTGAGTTTGAAAAGGCCGACAGCTATCTTGGCGAAAGTTTCACGGCGCCCGGCGACTTGGAAGATATCGACGATGTGCTCGACGTGGCGGCCCTGCTTCTTGACTACGAGCAGCCCAAACGGGCGGCTGCCTGGCTGGCCAAACTGAAAGACTTGAAGTTTGACCGGGCTTACTACTACTATTTGCTGTCGCTCTGCCATTTGCAGTCAGGGCGGTATGATGATAGTGTGGCTGTCGCCAATCAATGTCTGGATTTGGACCCGTACGACGGCGCATGTTGGGGCGTGTTGGCCAGCGCGCAGTTCGAGAAGCAGGAATACCGGAAAGCCGTCGATAGCGCGGACTATGCACTGGCCATCTGGCCGCAAGATGCCTCGGCCCTGCGCGTGAAAGCCAAGAGCCTCTACGAATTGCATGATTACGCAGCTGTTCATGAGGTGTTGTCGTCCGGGTTGGAACTTCATGGCAGCGACGTCGATTTCCTGTTGCTCGACGGCATGTGCCTGAATGCCTTGTCCCGGCCCGAAGAGGCACTGGTGCGCCTGAAAAAGGCCGGAAGCCTCAGTCCTGGTGGCTCGACGGACTACCTGCTTGACATTTACCGGCAGCTGGCCTATGCTTACAGCCTGTTGGGCGACGAAGCGGAAACCCTCTCATGCCTTGAACAGGTTGTCCGTCTGGGGGGCGATGCCTCGCTGTTGGACTTGCAGTATGTGCACAACGACTTTGCCGACGGTCGCGAGCAGGAGGCCTTGCAACGGGCAGCCGGCCTGTTCGATGACGGGCAGGCCGACGTCAGTGTGCGGTTGCACCTCACGCTCGTGTTGTCAGATTATGGTTATGCCGAGATGGCTTCGCGTATGCTTGAACGCCTGGAAAATGAAGACGGCATAGCCGGGAAAGGACTGTATGCCTATCGTGCATATGTCAGCCGTAAACTCGGACACACACGGGAGTACCTCCAATTTTTGGAAAAAGCCTGCGAACTGAGTCCGGACCGCGCACGTGACCTCTTCCAGAACGTGTTTCCCGGCTTGGACCCCTCGCAGTATGTCGCAGCGGCCCGGAAGAGGATGGAGGAAGGCGACAGGGATCTTGAATAAGCCTCCCCCCTTCTGATGAGCCGCGGCCTACACTCTTCCGGTGGAGGCCGCGGCTTGTTTTAACTGTACTTCCGGGGGTAGCGAAATGCGATGCTGGCTATCGTGCATAAACCTACGAGCATCGGGTAGTACAGGTAGGGCACAATGCCTACCGGGCTGAGGCCGGACAAGCCAGCCGCCATGAGCAACTGTGCCCCGTAGGGCAGTACGCCTTGCACACAGCAGGAGACGGTGTCCAGCACGCTGGCGCTCTTCCGTTTGTCCACCCCGTATCGCTCGGCGATGTGTTTGGCCAGCTTGCCGACAGAAAGGATGGCCACCGTATTGTTGGCCGTGCAAAGGTTGGCTAACCCGACGAGCGCGGCTATCGAAAATTCCGCGCCACGCTTTCCGTTGACGTGTCGCGTGATGGCGCGCATCATGTAGGTGATGCCGCCATTGTAGCGAATGAGCTCAAGCAGGCCGCCGGCTATCATGGAAATGATGATCAGCTCGCCCATCGACGTGATGCCTTTGCCCATCGAGGCAAACCAGCTGACGACCGAAAAACCGTCAGTATCCAGCAGGCCGACAAGTCCGGTGAGCAGGTTGCCTATGGCGAGTACGAAAAGCACGTTCATTCCACAAAGCGCCATGACCAGTACAGCCACATACGGCATGACTTTCAGGAGATCATAGTCCGGAATGGCTTGTGCCGGAGCTTGGTTCTGGAAGCCAAGGTAGGTATAGAAGGCCAACGTGAGCAGGGCGGCGGGAAGCACGATGCGGAAGTTGACTTTGAATTTGTCGTCAAGGCGGCACTCCTGAGTGCGGGTGGCCACCACGGTCGTGTCCGAGATGAACGAGAGGTTGTCGCCGAAGAAGGCGCCTCCGGTCACCACGGCCACTGTCAGCGCAAGGTCGGCGCCGAGTGCCGGTGCCAGCCCCGCAGCTATGGGAACGAGGGTGACAACCGTCCCGACCGAAGTGCCGATGCTTATCGATACGAAGCATGAGGCCAGAAAGAGTCCGGCCAGCAAGAAATCTGCCGGCAACAGATTGCGTGCCAAGGCCACTGTGGCGTCGATGGCTCCCATGTCTTGGGCCGAGGCCGAGAAGGCGCCTGCCAGAACGAATATCCACACCATCGTCATGATGTTGGCGTCGCTGGCTCCGCGCGTGAAGACAGCCAGCCGCTTGTCTGTGGCAATGCCGCGCGTGATGGCCAGTGCATAGGCCGTAGTGACGATGAACACGACGGACATGGGGATGGCATAGAAGTCGGCGGCGGCCAGGCTTGTGCCGACAAAAAGCAGGGCAAAGAGCATGAGTGGGGTAAGGGCCAGAAGACCGTTGCGGCGTGGACGGCGGCGGCTGGGATTTGCTGTGGGCATGGCGCGGTTGTGTCGTTACGTTTGTGTGGGTTGAAGATGCAGGCCGCCGTCGTCTCCTGCGAGTTCCGGCGGCATGAAAAAAGCTCTGATGCCCGATGGGGCGTCAGAGCCAGTGTAGCGCCTACGGGAATCGAACCCGTATACCATGCGTGAGAGGCATGTATCCTAACCGTTAGATGAAAGCGCCATTATGTTCGCGGAAGCTAGGAGATTCGAACTCCTGGTACGATTACTCGCACGGCAGTTTAGCAAACTGCTGGTTTAAGCCACTCACCCAAACTTCCTTCCGCGTTTTCTCTCAAACGCGGTGCAAAGATACGACATTCCTCTTAAAGTTCCAAATCATATTCCTGGAAATTTTGAGTAAACTCTTCAAAATGTGTCGTGGCGGGGGCGGGACGTGTGGCGGAACTTGATTTTCCGCGGCTGTGCTGATACGATTGCGGGGCTGGCGGCGTGGAAGGCAGGGGCGGCCGATCGGATTTTCCGTCGCCCTGACTGAAAATCCGGTCACTGCGGTCGGAAAAACGGGCAGGCCATGTGTTGGCAATGTGCGGGGCAGCTGTGCCTTTCAGCAGGTGCGGGGACGCCTCGGAGCTGACCGCCGGGAGGTTGGCGCCGGACACTCCTTGCCGTCCGGGACATAAAAACTCCCGCCCGGCTGTGTGGCGCGCGGGCGGGAGTCTGTGTGGTGTTGCGGTAGGGGGCTGTCGGTGTCAGTTGATGCTGACTTTGTATGACGCGCTTTGCCCGCTGTTTGTCTTGACGTTGACCAAGGCAATCTGTGAAGCGACACGGGGAAGCGTAATGAGGCTCTTGCCGTGGGCGTTCACGTTGGCCAGTACGCGTCCGTCTATGCCATAAATGGCAACAGACTTGATGGCGTCGTTGGATTTCACTGTCAGGCGTCCACCATTGTTCGTGAGTTCAATGCCTTCGGCCGACCCTGTGACGGCAGTCGGTTTGTCGATGCCTACGGGAACCGTGCTGGCTTCTTCACAGATTTCGTGGACAATGGGCGACGCTCCGGTCCATCTGAGCTTGACGGCGATGGCGTCGGTGCAGTGTGCGTCAGCCAGCGAGAAGCTGGTGACTGCGCCGGTGAGCTCGCCGAGTTCGATCCATGTCTCGCCGTCTCGCGTGGCCGTTACGGTGGCGTCGTAGTCGCTCGATGCGTCAACGAATACGGTGACGTTGTCCACGAGGTTCGGATGCTGCAAGTTGTAGGTCAGTTCGCCTGTGCGTGGCGACGAATAGTAGGTCGATGGCTGGTTGTCGAACACCTCCGTGACGCCAATACCGGTGTTGGTCATGGCCGTAGGCACTTCGCCAAACTCGTTGTAGAGTTTGTTCACCTCAATCTCGTAGAGGCGGAGCCACTTGCTTGTGTTGGCATTGCGGACAAGAAGGCGTACATACCTGATGCTGTCGCCGTCGGCTTCGAAGTCGCAGTATGACATCTCGTCGGAGTATTTCACTACATTCTCGTTCTCCATGGTAAAATTGGTGATGTTCGTGCCTTTGATGCGGAGCGTGGTCCAACGCTGGCCGTCATTGGATGTTTGCACGAAAGCCGAGTTCATGTAGTCGCCGTTGGTCGTGCCGACGCAAACGCGGACGTCATAAACGGGTGTTGCCTTACTGAGCGTGATCTGGTAGGCGTCATTGTTGATCTGGTTACGGTTGAGGACACAGAACGTCGAGTAGTCGCCGTCGTAAAGGTAGTTGCTCGTGTGGTTCTGCCATACTTCGCCGCTGGGGATAGTGGCTCCGGACACTGTGGCCGGTTGCGGGATTTCGAACCGGAACGTGGCGCGGTTGGGACGGAGCGGTTGGGGTTCGTTCGTCTTGTTGCGTAGGCCGATATACTTGCAGGGTGTGTCGAGGACGGCTCCTTGGGCCAATGTGCTCCATGTTTTTCCGTTCTGTGAGTGGACAACGTCGAAGTGGTTATAGACAGTATCGGCCACGGTGAGGTTATAGACATGCACGGGAGCAACGAGCTGAATGGCCAGCAGGTCGCCGGGAGCGAGCGTGTAAGTGGTGCTCGTGGCCATGCACACGCCTGCTTGATTGCTCTGTACGCGCGGCGGGGTGATGCCGTCGGCTGTGGTGTACGCCGTGGGCGCGTCGATGCTCTGTCGCTCGGGGAACATGTCGTTGAAGGCCTTGCTGCCCATCCATTCGGTAACGAACGGTTTGAGCGTCACGGCCGATGCGTTCACCTGGTAGCTGCCCACAGTGGGATTGGTTCCCATGCTTTCGAGCGTTTCGACGGTGTAGCGCGAGTCGGTGGCGAAGGCGTTGGCTTTCTTTTGTGCGGCGAGATAGGCTGTCCATTTGTCCGTCAGGTTGTCGACATCCTTGGCTTCGAGGAAATCATTGACGGTCGTGGCCATGTCGTGGACAAGGTTGAGCCACGGGCGGAGGTCGTTGAAGAAGAGGCGGTCTGACTCGACTTCGCTGGTCTCCATGCCGGCTACCGTCTCACAGGCGGCGATGATCTCGTCCATCTTGGCTTTCAGGCTGGCCGCGTCGGCTTCCTGGCCGCGTTCGATGCTGGTCTTGTAGCGCTGGATGAGGGTGGTGAGTTCGCTCGGGTCGTTGTCCCTCAGGTATGGGGCGAGTGTCCGGAACGCAGGAGCGTAGTCCTCGCTGATGATGGCGGGAATGGCGGCCTCCCAACTCTTCATGTTGTCGAAGCCGTCGTTGTTCCATGCGTAGTCAGCTACGCTGAAAAGGGCTATTTTTGAAATCTCACCCTGTTGCATGGGGTTGCTGAGTACGCCTGCACAGTGTTCGAGCGACGTCGGCATGCGCGAATTGTCGTTGACCTGCGTCATGTCGATAAAGTTCGAGTACATGTCCGAGGGGAATATCTGGCTGTCAGAACGGCCATTATCATTGCAGGGGTAGTTCCACCACCATGCCACGTCGCGGCCGAACTCGTTCTTCATCGTGTTGAGGTCGTTATTGTTAGGCACTGTCCATACGCCATAACCGGTAGTGTAGAACACGATCTTTTCCGGAATTTCCGAGAGGGCCTTGAAATAAGCTTGGCGATTGTCCTGGCTGGTCCAAGTGAGGTTATAGACGTGCGGTACATAATGAAGCGGCTTGACCGTGTCGGCCGGAGCAGCGCCTGGTGTGTTCCATGTGGCGTCTATCTGGTTTTGCAGGTTGGTGAAGAACTGCGTGTAGAGCGGGAAGTTGTCGGGGTTGTCGTAGCCGCCGGCGTCATCGGTGAACACGCCGAACTGGCGGACACCCAAGTCGTACATGAGCTTGAACTTGTTCATTACGTCGGTGACGTCTTGGTCGGTCTTCGTATTAAGTCCCGGGTGGATGGCCCAGATGAAGCTGACTTTCGTGGCATGTGCCGTGGAGGTCAGTTCCTTGAACATGTCTTGGGTGAGCCAGCCGTTCTTCTCCTGTTGTTCGGTGATGGTCGTCGGGTAGGGATCGAGATAATAGCCGGAGTGATAAGGGTCGCTTTTGGCTCCATAGAGGTAGGTGTTGAGCTTGTAGCGGGCCATGAACTTCATGATGTCTTTCTTTACGGCAACCGTGTAGGGGTAGCCGTAATATCCCTCGACGAGTCCGCGCGACTGCTGGTCGGCGTAGTCATTGATGGTGACGCAGGGCAGGTTTTCTGTGCCCTTGTCGAGCATTTGTTCGAGGCTGGCGAGGCCGTAAAACGTGGCATCTGTGTTCTCGCCAAGAATGACTAGTTGGGCGTTGGCCCCGTCTGAGGTCAGCGAGACAATGTGCCGGTCGAATTTTCCGGCCTTAGTCAGTACGCTACGGTCGATTCCAAGTTCTGTCGCTTTCTGGTCGGCCACGCCTTCCGAGCCGGCCACGCCTAAGTAAATGTTCGTCTGTCCTGACACAGCGGCATCGGTGAAGCTTACCGTGATGCCGTGCGCTGTCAAAACCTCCTGTGCTCTGTCTTTGGTGTATTTGTCAATCGTGGGGTCACAGACGATGTTGACGGTCGGGGTGAGCGAAACTTGGCCGTCGACGGCAATCTGTTCCTGCGGGACGGGGTAGATAGTGTACACTTCGTCCGCATATGTGGGGACCGTGCACAGCCCGCCCATCGCCCACAGCAGGCAAACGGGAATAACGTGTCGTTTCATAGATTATACATTAAAATTGTTTGTTGGATATGTGTCTTATTTGAGTCCCTGTAAAGTTTCTTTGAGCGACTTGATTTTTTCTTCGGAGTCTTTCTCTTTCTTGCGTTCCAGTTCGACTACTTTTTCGGGTGCGTTAGCCACGAATTTTTCGTTCGAGAGCTTTTTCCTGATGCCTGCGAGGAATTTTTCCAAGTGTTCCAGCTCGGCTTCGATCTTGGCTTTTTCGGCATCTACATCGATGAGGCTGCCTAATGGAACGGCCAGTTGAAGTGTGCCGACCATGAAAGCCGAAGCCCCGTCGCTTTTGGTGGACACGCGGCTGAACGTGTCGATGTTGGCCATCTTGGCGATGACCGCTTCGAATTCGGCTACGGCTTCCTCGTCTACGATTTCCAGCGTGAGCGGTTCCTTGGGCGAGAGGCCTTTCTGGCTGCGGATGCTGCGTACGTTCGTGACGATAGCTTTCACCTCCTCGATGCGCCCTACGAGGTCCAGTTCTGATGCTGTTGGTTGGGTATGAGCGATGGGAACAGTCATAATAGTCTCGCCTTCTTTCCTGTCTGACAGGTTTTGCCAGAGCTCTTCGGTGATGAACGGCATGAATGGGTGGAGCATCTGGACAAGCGTCTCGAAGAACCGGAGGGATTGCTCGTAGGTCTTCCGGTCGATTGGGCTGCCGTAGGCGGGCTTCACCATTTCGAGATACCAGTTCGAGAACTCGTCCCAGAAGAGGCGGTATGTCTCCATGAGCGCTTCGCTCAGGCGGTACTTCGAGAAGAGGTCGTCGATGGCGGCTTGGCTCTTGTGGATTTGCGCCGCGAACCATTGGGTGGCCACCCGTGCGGTCTCGGGCTGTTCAGTGTCGGCCACTTCCCAGCCTTTGATCAGGCGGAAAGCGTTCCAGATTTTATTACAGAAGTTACGGCCTTGTTCGCAGAGGGATTCATCGAAGAGGATGTCGTTGCCGGCCGGTGCGGCCAGCATGATCCCCATGCGTACGCCGTCGGCACCGAACTTGTCGATGAGCGCGAGCGGGTCGGGCGAGTTTCCCAGCGATTTCGACATTTTGCGACCGATCTTGTCACGGACAATGCCGGTGAAGTAGACGTTGCGGAAAGGCGGTTTGCCGGTGTATTCGTAGCCAGCCATAATCATGCGGGCCACCCAGAAGAAGAGGATGTCGGGGCCGGTGACGAGGTCGCTCGTCGGGTAGTAGTAGCTGAATTCCGCGTTGCCCGGTTCGAGGATGCCGTTGAAGAGCGAGATGGGCCAGAGCCAGGACGAGAACCACGTGTCGAGGGCGTCTTCGTCTTGGTGCAGGTCGTTGAGTGTCAGTGCGTTGTTCCCTGTCTTTTCGATGGCTTGTTCGAGAGCCTCTTGCGGCGTTTCGGCCACGACGTAGCCGCCCCCCGGCAGGTAGTAGGCCGGGATGCGGTGGCCCCACCATAGCTGGCGGCTGATGCACCAGTCTTTGATGTTTTCCAGCCAGTGGCGATAGGTGTTCTTATATTTGGCGGGATAGAACTTGATCTCGTCGTTCATGACTGGCGGAAGGGCGATCTCTGCAAAGTGCTGCATGCGAAGGAACCACTGCATGGAAAGCTTGGGCTCGATGGGCACGTTGGTGCGTTCGCTGAATCCTACGTTGTTCGTGTACGGTTCTACTTTTTCGAGCAGTCCGGCAGCTTCCAGGTCTTTCTCGATTTGCTTGCGCACCTCGAAACGGTCCATGCCGACGTAGAGGCCGGCGGCTTGACTGAGTGTGCCGTCGTCGTTGAAGATGTCAATGCTTTCGAGATTATGTTTCTCGCCGAGCATGTAGTCGTTGACGTCATGGGCGGGCGTCACTTTGAGGCATCCCGTGCCGAATTCGATGTCTACGTATTCGTCTTCGATGACCGGAATGGAGCGGCCGACGAGGGGGACGATCACCCGTTTGCCGCGGAGCCACTGGTTCTTCGGATCGTTGGGGTTGATGCACATGGCCGTGTCGCCCATAATGGTTTCTGGACGCGTGGTGGCTACGACCGCATAAGCTCCGTTGGCTTGCGGGTCGTCCACCATATAGCGGAGGTAATAGAGTTTGCTGTGCTCTTCCTTGTAGATCACTTCCTCGTCTGATAGGGCTGTTTGGGCTTTCGGGTCCCAGTTGACCATGCGGACGCCGCGGTAGATAAGGCCTTTTTTATAAAGGTCTACGAATACCTTGATGACGCTTTTCGAGCGTGTTTCGTCCATGGTGAAGGCCGTGCGGTCCCAGTCGCATGATGCGCCGACGCGCCGCAGTTGTTTAAGGATGATGCCGCCGTGTTCGTCGGTCCAGTCCCAAGCGTGTTTGAGGAACTCTTCACGCGTGAGGTCCGCTTTCTTGATGCCCTGTTCAGCCAAGCGGTTCACCACCTTGGCTTCCGTGGCGATGGACGCATGGTCTGTGCCTGGTACCCAGCATGCGTTTTTCCCCTCTTGGCGGGCCCGACGGACAAGGATGTCCTGAATCGTTTCGTTGAGCATGTGTCCCATGTGTAGGACGCCTGTCACGTTGGGCGGAGGGATGACTACGGTGAACGGCTGCCGGTTGTCGGGTTTTGAACTGAACATCTTGTGGTCCATCCAATACTGGTACCACTTATTCTCTACTTCTTCGGGATTGTATTTTGCTGCTAACTCCATGACTTGAAAGTCGTTTCTGTTTCTAATCGTAGTGTCGGGCAAAGGTAGTAAAAAATGTGGCTGCGACCAAAACGACGGCGGGAGAAGTTGGCCGCCTGTTGGAATGTTGGTCGTTTCTGACTGGTTCTATTGTGGAAATATAAGGCGTTTTCTTTATATTGCGGCAAAAAGTCGGATAACTGACAAAAATTTTATGCTAATGTGTGAAATGTAGGGCGTGGAATATGCGTGAAGTCAAATTGACGACCTGAGTAAACCACCTTGTATCTTCCCGTCCCGGAAACCGTTCTGGTCTCCGCTTGGTGAGCGGATAAAAAACCGCCGCTCCTCATGCGGAGGGGCGGCGGTTGTGTGCGTAGGCCGTCAGGAGGGACGGTGATTATTTGCGGAAGAGCATGTCGGCCGTGATGGCTTGCCATTTCCCGCCCGGGGTGCGGAAGTTCACTTTCCCGTCGTTCCAGTAGGTCGGGTATCCGCCATAGATGCCTCCGGTGAAGATGACCTTGATCGGGTGGAAGCCTTTGGCCAGTACGCGTTGGGCGTTCTCGCGGCTTTGGCGCTTGATGCGGTCGCTGTCGTTGTCGATGAGTTTCACACCGTCGATCCAGAACTGCGTGTTGGTGGTCGAGAATTCGTAAATGCCGTCTTCCGGTATGTAGACATAGCCTTCGGCTACGGCGGCGTAGTTCTCGACATCACGGACGTTGCCCGGGACGAGCGTCTGCGAGCGGACGGCCTCAATGGTGGCGGCAGCCTTGTGATACCAGTGCTTGACCGTGTCGAGGTCAGCTACATACATGAAGTCGCCGTTAGCCAGGCGCAGGTCGAGTCCTTTGCGCGGTGTGCGGTCGAACGTGACAGCCGGAGCGGGTACTTGCTTGTCTGCCTCAATGGTGCGGACGGGGCTCATGAGTCCGCATGGCAGGATGACGGCCGCTTTGATCGTGCTGCTTTGCGTCAGGACGATAGGTCCGGTGTAGGTCGTCGACGACGCCGTCGGCTGGCTGCCGTCGAGCGTGTAGACTATCTTTTCGGGGCGTGTCGTGCTCAGCGTAACGTGTGTTGTGTCGCTGAACGCCAGGTGGCTGCACGAACCGCCCGGTTGCTCAGGCAGGGGGATGTGGAAACCGATGCCGTGGGCTTGCAGGCGCAGGGCTGCGTCGGTGTCGATACGGCGGACAAAGTCGGTGTAGTTCTTGCGGCCCGGCATCGTCCAGCCGATTTCGGCCACCGCCAGTGCGCGAGGGTAGAGCAGGTTTTCGAGTTGCCCCTGCGTGTGGATGTATTCCGCCCAGAGGTTACCCTGTACGCCGAGTACGTAGCGGTCGGCGTGATTGGCAGAGAGCACTTTGGGCACAGGGTCGTACTTGTAGACGCGTTCGAGGTAAGAGTTCCCGCCGATACAGGTTTGCTCTACGTTCGGGTCTCCTTGGTAGAAATTGATATACAGCCCGTGGCTGCTGGGCGTCATGATGACGTTGTGGCCGGCGCGTGCGGCGGCGATGCCGCCGTCTTCGCCGCGCCAGGACATGATGGTTGCCGTCTTGTTGAGGTCTCCGCCTTCGAGGATCTCGTCCCAGCCGATGATGCGTTTGCCTTTCTTTTCAAGGTACTTCTCCACGCGGCTTACGACATAGCTTTGGAGTTGTGCTTCTTTGGGACGGCCTTTCTCGTCGACGTAACCCAGTTTGCTGATCAGCTTCTGACAGTTCGGGCATAGTTCCCACTCGATGCGGGGGCTCTCGTCGCCGCCGATGTGGAAGTATTTGCTCGGGAAGAGTGGGGCGAGCTCGTCGATGACGTCTTCGAGGAAGTCGAACGTGGTCTCCTTTCCGGGACACATGACGATGTCTTCGACGCCCCAGATGATACGGGGCGTGATGGAGTCGCCCCGGCACGACAGCCACGGATAGGCTGCAATGGCGGCCAGTTCATGACCCGGGATTTCTAGCTCGGGGATGATTTCGACATGGCGGGCTGCGGCGTAGGCTACAATGTCTTTCACCTCGTCTTGTGTGTAGAAGCCGCCATGACGGCTTCCGTCGCCCTCCGTCCGCCATGCGCCGACCTCTGTCAGCTTGGGGTATTTCTTGATTTCGACGCGCCATCCCTGGTCGTCGGTCAGGTGCCAGTGGAGCGTGTTAATCTTGTAGTGTGAAAGCATGTCGATTTGCTTTTTCATCACGTCGACGGGGATGAAGTGGCGGCAGGGATCGAGCATGATGCCGCGGTAGGGAAATCGCGGCTCGTCGTTGATGACGACGGCGGGGGCTGTCCAAGCCTTGACGCCAGCCTGTGGGGTGGCAGCTTCAATCTGTGGCGGGAAGAGCTGCATGAGGCTTTGTGTGGCATAGAAGAGGCCGCGGTCTGTGCTGGCGGTGATTTCAACGCCCGGCTGGCCTACGACGAGGCGGTAGGCTTCGGGCTTGAAGCCGGATTTGTCTATTTTCAGCACAATGGAGCCTGCGCTCGGCTTTTTGGCCATTTGGATGTCGTAGCCGGTGGCGGCATTAAGACGGGCGATGAGGCTTTCGGCCACGTCTTTGGCTCCCTTTCCTTCGGGGACGACCGTGGTGGTCGGAGCCAAGGTGAAATGGCCTGTTCCATGCACGATTTCCTGTGGCGTGGGGACAATGTTGAGCGCGACGGACTGCGCGCCGGCCGGCAATCCGCAGGCCAGCAGGAGTGTCGCGATGAGCAGTGAGGTTTTCTTCATGATGCGTCTGATGGGTTTAAGGTTTATGTATAATGGATTGGGTATGGTCGGGGAGATGACGCGCGCACTGGCCGTTTTTCCTGTCAGCCGTCGGGACGTTTCTGTCAGCCGTTTCGTTTTTCCGGTCACTGCGGCGGGGCTGCCCGTCGGTGGGGCAGGTGTATTGTCCTTTATGCCGGGTGGTGTGCCCGAAGCGGACGGCATGTTGCGGACAGGTGTGGTAGCAGGCCAGGCAGCCTGTGCAGTGTCCGAGCCACTCGGGGCGTCCGTCGGGCCGGTGCCGGATGTTCCGTACGGGGCAGTGGGCGCTGCATGCGTGGCAGCCGTTGCACGAAGGTTGGGCGTGGAAATAGCGGTCGGTGACAAAGAAACGGTTGAACAGCGGCCTGAGCACACACGACTTCATCCAGGGCATGCGGCCGGGAGTGACGCGGCTGACGCCCCGGCGGGCGGATAGGATGTCGGCCGCGATGGCGTCGAGCGTGAGGCGAGATGCGTCGAGTTTATGCCCGGCGACTGCTTCGCTGTCGACGTCGAAACCCGGGAGGCAGACATAGGTGTTGGGCATCTGCACTGAGAAGACGGCACGCAGGGCCATCCCCTTGGTCTGCAAGACTGAACGGAGTTCCCTGTCAGCCAGTCCGATGTCGTCGCCGCAAGTCATGACACCGTAGACGTAGGCTTCCGGCGCGGCGAAGCCCTCGGGGAGCGACTGTATGAACCGGCGTACCCAACGGGGAAGGCCCCAGGCATGGACGGGAAAGACCCAGCCGATGCGGTCGTAGCGCAGGGCGCCGCGAACGGTGTCGGAAGCTTGTGTCATGTCGTAGAGGGCATCGCCCGTCAGGCGTGCCAGGGTCTGTGCTGCATATCGGCTGTTTCCTGTTCCGCTGAAATAGAAAATCGCGTTCATCTGAGGCGTTGTTGGAATACATAGCAATCTTTGAACACCACTTTGGCGCTTTCGACCGGATGGGAGAACAGCCCGAAGACCGCACTGCCGCTGCCGCTCATGGCGGCATAAACGGCGCCGAAGTCGTAGAGCGTCTGCTTGATGGCTGCGATTTCGGGATGCGCCGCAAAGACGCTTTCCTCAAAGTCGTTGCCGAGGCGGCCGCGCCATTCCGTCACAGGGCGCGCGATGACGTCGGCCAATTCCGTGTCGGGACGCCGGGGTGTCACGCCGGCGTAGGCTTCGCGAGTGGAAACGTGGACCGGAGGCTTGATGAGCAGGAGCGTCCACCCTTTCAGCGAGAGTGTGAGGGGAGTGAACCTGTCGCCGATGCCGGTCGCAAGGACGGGGCGTTCGCGCACGAAGAACGGACAGTCGGCCCCAAAGGCCGAAAGCCGCCGTTCCATTTCCGTCGCGCTCAGTCCGAGGCCGAACTGCTCGTTCAGTTGCTTCATCATGTGAGCCGCGTCGCTGCTTCCTCCGCCCAACCCGGCACCGGTGGGGATGTGCTTGTCCATGTAGATGTCGAGGGCTGGGAGGCCGAATTCTTCCTTCATCGAGAGGTAGACCCGTACGACGAGGTTGTCCGCCGCCTCACCGTCGATCCGCAGTCCGACTTGCTGGAAGGCGTAGGGCGCGTTGGAGTGGAGCAGGGGCTTTGTCTCGAGCGTGTCACACAGTGGGATAGGGTAGAAAACCGTCTCCAGATTATGATAGCCGTCGGGACGTTTCTCCACCACGTATAGGCCGAGATTGATTTTAGCCGGAGGAAAAGTTAGCATAGGCTCAGTCGTAAGTCAGGCAAAGGTAACGTTTTATCAAAAATAAATCCGTACTTTTGTCCCATAATTTTAAATATGTCTAAAAGCTACAACAAGAGTTATGCTTACTATCAAACAAATCACAGACGATAAGGAAGCCGTCATCCGCGGGCTTGAAAAAAAGCATTTCGGCGGTGCGCGCGAATGTATCGAACAGGTGCTCTCTTTCAACAATGCGCGCAAGGCGGCGCAAGCTGAACTCGACAGTTGCCTTGCAGAGGTGAAGGCGCTGTCGAAAAGCATTGGCGCTCTCATGAAGGAAGGCAAAGCCGCAGACGCCGAAGCTGCCAAGCAGAAAGTGGCGGACATCAAAGTGAAGACTAAGGAGCTCGAAGCCAGGATGGCGACGGCTGAGGCTGACATGAACCAGCTGCTCTACACCATACCGAACGTGCCCTACGACATTGTGCCCGAAGGCAACGGGGCGGAGGATAACCTCGTTGTCAAAACGGGCGGGCACGACACCGTGCTGCCCGAAAATCCGCTGCCGCACTGGGAACTTGCCAAGAAGTACAACCTGATAGACTTTGACCTCGGTGTGAAAATCACAGGTGCCGGTTTCCCTGTTTACATAGGCCAGGGTGCCCGCTTGCAGCGTGCGCTGATCGACTTTTTCCTTGATGAGGCCCGTGCCGCCGGCTACACGGAAATCATGCCTCCCACTGTGGTCAACGCAGCGTCGGGTTACGGCACCGGCCAGTTGCCCGACAAAGAAGGGCAGATGTATCACTGTGACTTGGATGACCTCTACCTGATCCCGACGGCCGAGGTGCCCGTGACGAACATATACCGCGACGAAATCCTCGATGAGAAAGACCTTCCGGTCAAGAACTGCGCCTACACGCAATGTTTCCGCCGCGAGGCCGGCTCCTATGGAAAGGACGTGCGCGGCCTTAACCGCCTGCACGAGTTCTCGAAAATCGAACTCGTCCGCATCGATAAGCCTGAGCACTCGGCACAGTCGCATCAGGAGATGCTCGACCATGTTGAAAACTTGCTTGTCAAGCTCGAATTGCCGTACCGAATCCTGAGGCTATGTGGCGGCGACATCAGTTTCACGGCGGCCTTGTGCTATGACTTTGAGGTGTATAGCGAAGCGCAGAAGCGTTGGCTGGAAGTAAGTTCCGTGTCTAATTTCGATACGTACCAGGCCAACCGTCTGCACTGCCGCTACCGACGTGCGGACAAGAAGATCGAGCTCTGCCACACGCTGAACGGGTCGGCGCTCGCCCTGCCGCGCGTGGTGGCTGCTTTGCTCGAAGACTTCCAGACGCCTGACGGCATACGCATCCCCAAGGCTCTGCAACCCTATATGGGCTGCGATATGATCCGTTGAGCGGATTGCCCCACTGGAATGCAGGCTTGGAAAATCCTGTCGCAGTGACAGAAAAAACTGTCAGGGCGACAGGATTTTCTGTTACTGCGGTTTGTCTGCCCGCCTCGGCCGACGTGTACGGCTGAATCTGGAAATGGAAAAGCGCGATGGCGTCCAGGAATGCGGACACTGTCGCGCTTTGTGCGTAAAAAAGGACAGGAGGCCTGTAAGCCGGGTTCTGTACCGCCCGTATTGGACGGTGTCTGCCATTTATCCGGGCCTGCCGTCGCCGACAGGCTCTATCGTTCTACCCTCCGGCGCATTGCTCGGGCGGGTCACCCTCAGTCGCCGGTTTACATGAACTTTCAACATCCGGCAGGCACGGCCTGCATGTCGCCATGCAGCCGGTGGGCTCTTACCCCACCTTCTCACCCTTACCGACGCCGTGTGGCGCCGGCGGTTGTTTTCTTCTGCCTTCGCTCACCCTTGCGGACGACTTCCCGTTAGGAAGCGGATTGCCCTGTGTTGCCCGGACTTTCCTCCTGCGCCACTGGGACGCACGCGGCAGACCGGCCTCCTGTTCCTTAGTGGCTGCAAAGGTACGAATTAAATCCGATTCGTGTCCCCCCGGTGCTTCTTTCTCCGGCTCCAAGGCAGGCTGAGGAGCCGTGGGCGGTGCTTTTCAAATTCGTTCAGTGCGCAGTCGGCCTGTTTGTGTCCGAGACGGATGAGAGCGTCGGCCTGCGGGAAGTCGAACACCGAAGCGCACAGCATGGGTACTTCGACAACAACGTCCACCGGGTGTGCCGCCAAGGTTTGCGCGATGAGGCGTTGCGTCATCAGGTCGAAGATCGAGCGGATTGTGCCCACGTATCCGGCCGGGCCGCCCGAATTGCTGAAAACGTTGTCCAGCAGGTTCGTGCGCCACGAGCGTACTGCCTTATATTTCTCTCGCAGGTAGGCTATGGGTGTCGGAGCCTTGGTGCCGTGCGTGTGCGGGCGGTTGGCTATGTTCTCGTTACCGTAGGCGTAAAGGTTGACGGCGACGCTAAGTTCGCGGCGGCCGGGAAGGGCCAGGTCGACCGGAATCGGGTTGACCACACTGCCGTCTACGAGCCGCACGCCTTCTTTTTCCACGGGTGTCAGCACGGCCGGGATGGCTATTGAGGCACGGATAGCCTCGTAGACGCTGCCTCGCGTGAACACTTCGGCGCGGCCGGTCGTGAGATTGGCCGCCACGATGGACAACCTGACGGGCAGCGACTCGATGGCGCAGTCGGGGGCAAGTTCTTTCAGCTTTTCGATGAAACGTCCACCCCTGATGAAACCTTGCTCGGTCAGGGTGAAGTCGAGATAGTTGGCCATGTTTTCCGTCGAGACAGTCCGCATGAAGCTTTCGAGGGCGTCGAGCCGTCCCATCGCATAGAAAGCACCGACCACAGAGCCGATTGAACAACCCGCCACAGCGCGTATGCAGTAGCCTCGGGCTTCGAGTGCGTGGATGGCGCCGATGTGAGCCAGCCCGCGCGCTCCGCCGCATGACAGGGTGAGCACAACGTCTTTTTTCATGTTATATATATTTAATGTGTGGCAAAGGTAGCAATTTCTTCCACCGTACCTGGATTAATCAGAAAGGAAACGGGTTTTTCAAGATGGCGACGAAAAAAAACGGTGATACGTTTGGAACATATCGGAAAAAGTCTTACTTTTGCATCGCTTTTCCGAACAACAGACAGGGCGCTTAGCTCAGCTGGTTCAGAGCGTCTGCCTTACAAGCAGAGGGTCGGGGGTTCGAATCCCTCAGCGCCCACCACTTACGCAAGACACTTTACGGGTAAGCATAACGGGCGCTTAGCTCAGCTGGTTCAGAGCGTCTGCCTTACAAGCAGAGGGTCGGGGGTTCGAATCCCTCAGCGCCCACAGACCACAAGGGCATCTTGACGATTTGTCAAGATGCCCGTTTTTTATGCTTGAACTTGGCGAAGGCGGGACGTAGCGTGAGTCATTACGAAGATAACCCGTTTTCCAGCCTAAAAGGATTGTACCGGTTTGCAAGACGGCCAATCAACGGAAAGCCGGACAAAGCGGGCTGCAAGGTGAGGAATGCGCATGTCGGGCCAAGGGACAGAGTCTTTGCTTTGGATTGAGTGTTTTGAGCCAATAGAAGGAACAGGCCGCGAGCATATCTGTCCTTTTTTGTTAGAGCAGTTTCTGCCGTTTTGGTCAGTGTCGTCGCGCCAAGAAAAAGTGCCAACTGATAGGGATTGTCCCATTCAGAAAATCGGATGAAGGTATTGTGGCTTTTCGGATGGCTTTTGCTGCCAACTGTCGCGGGAGGGTGTTTTTGGGGAAATCCGCACCCGGTGCCGGATGCTTTGTAATCATTTTGTAATAGTTTTGTAACTTGGGCTACATGAGTAAGGCAGACCTTTGCAGCATTAAAAAAGCTAACAAACATTACTAATCATTCAATCCATGGAACTGGTTTATTTGGGAATCGTTATTTTCCTTTTCATGCTGGCTGTCTTCGACCTCCTCGTGGGCGTGAGCAATGATGCTGTCAACTTTCTGAACTCGGCAGTCGGTGCGCGCGTGGCGACGTTCCGCACCATCCTGATCGTGGCTTCGGTAGGCGTGTTTGCGGGAGCTACGATGTCGAACGGCATGATGGACATTGCGCGTCACGGTATCTTCCAGCCGACTTATTTCTCGTTCTACGAACTGATGTGCATATTCCTTGCGGTGATGGTGACCGACGTGGTGTTGCTTGATGTGTTCAACACGCTGGGCATGCCTACCTCGACGACTGTTTCGATGGTCTTTGAGTTGTTGGGCGGTACGTTCGTCTTGGCGTTATTGAAGATCCTGGCCGACCCGACAGGGCTGCTCTCGTTCGGGACACTGCTGAACACCGAAAAGGCCCTGTCTGTCATTCTCGGCATCTTCCTTTCGGTGGCCATTGCCTTTATTGTGGGCGTAGTGGTGCAGTACATCTCGCGTCTTATCTTCACTTTTAATTATGTGAAGCACTTGAAATGGACCATCGGAATCTTCGGTGGCATTGCCGCGACGTCGTTGGCCTATTTCATCCTTATCAAGGGGTTGGAGATGGCGCCGTTCATGACGCCCGCAAGTCTGGCTTGGCTGGACCGGAATACGGCGTGGCTCGTGCTGGGTTGCTTTGTCTTCTTCACAGTCCTGATGCAGGCGCTTCATTGGTGCCATGTCAACGTGTTCAAGGTCGTAGTGTTGCTCGGAACGTTCGCTTTGGCCTTGGCTTTCGCCGGGAACGACCTTGTCAACTTCATCGGTGTGCCCTTGGCTGGCTATTCTGCCTATCTCGACTTCACCGCCAATGCTGGCGGGGCCAATGTCCATTCGTTCATGATGTCGTCGCTCGAATCGTCGGCCAAGACGCCGTTCATCTTCCTCTTTCTTGCAGGACTCATCATGGTTTATGCCTTGGCTACGTCAAAAAAGGCACATAACGTGATCAAGACTTCGGTCGATTTGGCGCGTCAGGAGGAAGGAGAGGAGATGTTTGGCTCGTCGGCCATGGCACGTCTCATCGTGCGCCACTTCACGACGGCGGCAGAGTGGGTGCAACGCTATACGCCGAAACCCGTGGCAGCATGGATAGACAGCCGTTTCAACAAGGATGAGGTCATCATCCAGAACGGCGCGGCCTTCGACTTGGTACGTGCGTCGGTCAACCTGGTGCTGGCCGGCCTGCTCATCATCTTCGGAACAAACATGAAGCTGCCGCTTTCAACGACTTATGTGACATTCATTGTGGCGATGGGTTCTTCGTTGGCAGACCGCGCTTGGAGCCGCGAAAGTGCCGTTTACCGAATCACGGGCGTGCTTTCGGTCATCGGCGGTTGGTTCTTGACGGCTTTTGTGGCCTTCACGGTTTGCGCTGTCATCACGCTGCTGATGTTCTATGGCGGCGTCGTGGTAATGGTGGTCCTCATCGCCGTGGCTGTGTTCCTGCTTGTGCGCAGTAACATCTCTTACGGCAAGAAGGTGAAAGAAGACAAGGGAGACACTCTTTTCGCACGCATTATCACTTCGAAAGATAAGGCCCAGACTTGGGATTTGCTCAAACAACACGTGGCAGAAGGACAGGTGAAGCAACTCGAAGCCAGCATGACGGAGTACGATGGCATCATCGACGGCATGATCGGCCGCAACCTGCGGCTGTTGCGCCGGACGCTTAAACAGATCAACCGTCATAAGGAGGACATCCGGAAACTCCGCCAGAAGGAGATGGTGGGCCTGCGCCGCATCGACACCGCCGTAGCCATCGAACGGAACACATGGTTCCACCTATCGACAAACGCCGTGCAACAGGTGATGTATTGTCTGCGCCGTATGGCCGACCCCTGCAAGGAGCATGTCGACAACAACTTCACTCCGCTCTCGGACGCTGACTGCGCCAATCTGCAACGCGTCCGTTCGCAAGTGGATGCTTACATGCGTCAGGCACAGGCCATCATCCGCGACCGCGACTTTACGGCCGTCGAGCACTTCTTGGCTGAGGTTGAGGCCTATAAGGATGAACTTTCGCGCTTGCGTAAGGAACTGCTTGACCAGATGCAGGATGAAGGTACGAACCTGCGCACCTCGCTCGTATTGCTCAACCTTTTGCAGGAATCGCAGGAGTTGCTCAGCAGCCTGCGTCACCTTATCCGCGGATTCTATAAGTTCGTTCATTGACCCCTGCTGCAGCGACCCGAGTTGCGGCGTCATGAAAATAACCCCAAACCTACGACAATCATGAGAAAACCTGTCATTCTCCTCCTGTTGTTAGCCGGTCTTGTTCAGACGGCTGACGCTGCCGACAGCACGAAGGCCCGGAGTTTCAAAGACTATCTGCCCGAAATCCACGGAACGGTCCGGGCAAAATATGAGTACCAGCCGCAGATTCATTCGGGGCGTTTCCAAGTGCGTAATGCCCGTTTCAGCCTTTCCGGCGATGTGGGACGTTATGTGGCTTATAAGGCCGAGATTGACCTCTCGGATCAGGGAAACATCCGGATGCTCGACGCTTACGCCCAGATCAAGCCGGCGGATTGGGGTGCGCTTACGTTGGGACAAATGCGTGTTCCGTTCACTATCGACGCCCACCGTTCGCCTCATGTGCAGTACTTTCCCAACCGTTCGTTTATCGCCAAGCAGGTGGGCGATGTCCGCGATGTCGGCCTTGCCGCGGCATACAAGCCGCAAGGCATTCCCCTTGTGGCAGAGGCCGGCCTTTTCAACGGAAAGGGGCTGACGGAACAGAAAGAGTGGAACAAGGCCGTGAGTTTCTCGGCCAAAGTACAAGCTTTCCCCGTCAAGGGATGGAACGTGACAGTGAGTATGCAGAAGACGCGGCCGGCCCAAACGTCGCTTTACATGTATGACATTGGTACGTATGTCGAACAGGGGCGATGGCATGTTGAGGCTGAATACCTTTACAAACGTTATGCTGACAAGGCTTTCAGCGACGTCAATGCCTTCAACGCCTTTGCCGTTTATTCTATCCCTACGCGCGGTTTCCTTAGCCGGGTTTCCATCCTTGCGCGTTACGACATGATGCAGGACCATTGGGACGGTGTGGCACTTGATGAGGATACGCATCGCCCACTCATCACCGACTGGGGACGCCAACGTGTGACGGGCGGCGTGACACTCGGTATCCGCTGTCCCATTGCCGCCGAACTCAGGCTGAACTACGAGAAATACTTTTACGACGCAGGCGCTATCCCCGATCCGAGCGAGCGCGACAAAGCCGTGGTCGAGCTCATGGTGCGCTTCTGAGAGGGCGTGTCTTAACAGTCAGCCGGACAGGAAATCCTGTCCGGCTGACTGTTTTTTCTATCCGGCTGGCCGTTGGAGGCCGCAGCCGGACCGTATGACAGCGGCGCGCCTTCCGAGGGAAAAGACGCGCCGCCGAAAGTTATAGCAGGCTGAAAATCATTCCACGTCGGGGCAGAGGTCTTCCGTGGTGTAGCCTTTCGGCAGGGGCCGGCAGTTGTAGCCCGAAGCCATCACCTCGCCATAGGCACCCGCCGAACGGAGCACGACGAGGTCGCCGCGATGGCCGACCGGTAGCGTCAGCCCGTTGGCAAAGACGTCGCTGCTCTCGCAGATGGGGCCGACCACGTCGTAGGTCTCTTTGCGGCTCTCGCGCGAAGTGAGGTTCTCAATTTTGTGGTAGGCTTGGTAGAGTGCCGGACGTATGAGGTCCGTGAAACCGGCGTCAAGTATGAGAAACTTTTTCTGGTGTCCCTCTTTCACGTACAGCACACGTGACACGAGGCTGCCGCACTGGCCGACGACCGACCGCCCCAACTCAAAGTGGAGCGACTGTCCCGGACGAAGGTGGAGGTGCTTGCGGAAAACCTCGAAATAACCCGCGAAGTCGGGCACGGGGTGCTCGTCGGGGTGCTGGTAGTCGATGCCGAGTCCGCCGCCCACGTTGAGTGAAGGGAGCTTGATCCCTTCTTTTTCAAGGCGCTGTTGCAAGTCGTTGATGCGCTCGCAGAGGGGAACAAACGTCCTGACATCCTCGATTTGCGAGCCTATGTGGAAGTGCAGTCCGACGAGTTCGATGCCCGGAAGGCTGGTGGCTTCCTTGGCGGTGGCTTCCATGTCCTCCATGGCGAGGCCGAATTTGTTCTCGTTCAGCCCCGTCGTGATGTTGGCGTGTGTGTGGGCGTCGACGTTGGGATTGATGCGTAGCGCCACCCGTGCCCGCCGTCCGGCCCGCAGGGCCAGATCGTTGATGACGGCCAGTTCGGGCATGCTCTCGACGTTGAACGAATGGATGCCGGCTTCAATGCCAAGCCGGATTTCCCAGTTGCTTTTTCCGACACCGGCGAATACGATTTTCTCGGCCGGGAAACCGGCAGCCAAGGCGGCTTTGACCTCTCCTCCGCTGACGCAGTCGGCACCAAATCCGGCTTCGGCGATGATGCGGAGCAGAGTGGGATTAGCATTGGCCTTGACGGCATAATGCACATGGAACGCAGCGTCACCGGCTGTTGCCCGCTTGATTTCGGCCAATGTGGCGCGAAGCAACGCAGTGTCGTAGTAATAGAATGGAGTTGCGACGTGCTCAAAGGCTCCAATGGGGAAGTCTGTGGTCATTGTGTCGCGTTTACTTTTGTTTGTCGTGTGCGAAAAGAGCAGAGCTCAGGGCTTGCAGGGCCTTCTGCTTGTCGCTCTCATGGACGAGATAGGAAATGTTATGGTTGCTGGCGCCATAGGCGATCATGCGGACTGGCACGCAAGAAAGGGCCTGCATCACGCGTGACGTATAGCCGACGTAGTCGTAAGCAAAGTCGCCCACGACGCAGACTATGGTCATGTGATAGTCCACACTGACCGTTCCTATTTCCTTTAACTCTTCGAGGATGGAGACAAGGCGCGATGTGTTGTCGATACTGAGCGAGATGGCGACCTCGGAGGTCGTCACCATGTCGATACTGGTCTTGTACTTGCTGAATATCTCGAACACTTTGGCCAGGTAGCCCGTGGCGAGGAGCATTCGGTTCGACACGATTTTGATAACGGTGATGTTGTCTTTGGCGGCGACGGCCTTGATGCTTCCTTTTTGCATCTCGTTGTTGATAATGGTGCCGGGCGCGGTCGGCTCCATCGTGTTAAGCAGGCGTACTGGTACGCCGGCGAAGCGGGCAGGCTGGATGCATGTGGGGTGGAGTATTTTTGCGCCGAAGTAGGCCAGTTCGGCTGCCTCGTCGAAATTGAGCTGCCGGACGGGCTCTGTGTTCTCCACGTAGCGCGGGTCGTTGTTGTGCATGCCGTCGATGTCCGTCCATATCTGTATCTCTTCTGATTTCAGTCCCGCCCCGATGAGGCAGGCCGTATAGTCTGATCCGCCGCGTTGGAGGTTGGCGATGCGTCCTTCGGAGTCGCGGCAGATGAAACCCTGCGTGATGTAGACGTCGTAGCCGGGGGCTTGTTTGAGGATGGCGGCCAGATGTTCCTGGATGTAGTGGGTGTCAGGCTCGTCCTTGGTGTCAAGCTTCATGAAGTCGAGTGCCGGAATGAGCAGCGTCTTGATTCCTTGTTCCTGCATGTAGAGGGTGACCATGTTGGTGCTCATAATCTCGCCTTGCGCCAAGACAACCTTTTCGTCAGCATCACTGAAAGGTTTGTGTGAGAAAGAACGCAGTGTAGTGAAGATTTCGTCGAGCACGGCTTGTGCTTTGGTGGCCTGTTCTTCCGTGGTGTAGAGTTCCTTGACGTGCTGCTTGTATTTGATTCGCAGCTGATTGATGATATTGTTGGCGGCTTCCGCGTTGTTCTTGCGGAAGTAGTCGGATATTTCGACGAGGGTATTCGTCGTGCCTGACATGGCGGAGAGCACGACAATCTTTTGTTTGCCGTCGTTGATGAGGCCGACGACGTCTTTCATGCGTTGTGGAGTTCCGACAGAGGTTCCTCCGAATTTCAGTACTTTCATTCTTGTGTTCCTGTTAAGTGTTCTGAGGGTTCGGGCGACGGTGTCGTGTCGCCCATGATGATGGGTTTGTTGAACTCTTGGGTGACTTCGGAAAGCGTCCCGTTTTCGCAGCGGTAGACGATGCCGGGATAGTTTTGTAGAAGGTCCCAGTTGTGTGTGCTCATGACGACCGCCGTACCACGCTCGCAGATTTCGCGTAACAGGTTGACGATCTTGACGCCCGTGTCGCGGTCGAGGTTTCCAGTGGGCTCGTCTGCGAAAATGATTTTCGGGTCGTTCAATATGGCTCGGGCAATGGCGATTCGTTGCTGTTCGCCGCCGCTGAGTTCGTGCGGGTAGCTGTCGAGTTTTTCGGTCAGTTCCACCATTTCGAGCACGGCCTGGATGCGTTCTTTCCGCTCTGCCTTTTTCTTGTGGCCGGTGGCGCGGAGAACGAAGTCCAGGTTCTCTCTGACGGTGCGGTCTGTCAGGAGTTGGAAGTCCTGGAAGACGATGCCCACTTGCTTGCGGAGGTCGGCCACCTTGCGGCTTTTCATCTTTTTGAGGTTATAGCCGAGCACGCTGCCTTCTCCGGTGCGAAGGGGCAGTTCGGCATAAAGCGTTTTCAGGATGGAGCTCTTTCCTGTGCCGACTTTTCCGATAAGATAGACAAACTCTCCTTCATCGACGGTGAGGCCGACGTGTGATAGGATAGGGATGTCCTCGTGTCCTATTTCTGCGTCCTTTAACTCTACCAACATATTTGTTCGTTTTATGGCTTTTTATGCAACGGTACGTGCTTTGTGCGGATTATGGCCCGTTTGCGGCGACGTGCTCAGTGCTTTTTCCAGTTTGGATTGTGACGTTTGGACAATTCCTCAGCGAGGTCCTCGATGCGCAATCCTTTGGATGTGAGCAGCACGATGAGGTGATAGAGCAGGTCGGCTCCTTCGTAAACGAGGCGTTCGTCGTTTCCGCTCACGGCTTCAATAACGGCTTCGAGCGCTTCCTCTCCGACTTTTTGTGCCATGCGGCCGACGCCGTCTTTGAAGAGGCTTGTGGTGTATGAGCCCTCGGGCATCTCGCGATGACGCTGCTCGATGAAATCTTGCAGTTCAGTGAGGAATGTGATGGGATTAGCCTTGTTCGTTTCGCCCCAGCATGTGTCTGAGCCCAGGTGGCATGTAGGGCCGTGGGGGATTGCCTTGACAAGGAGCGTGTCTTTGTCGCAATCCACTTTCAGGCTGACCAGCTCGAGGAAATGGCCACTTGTCTCGCCCTTTGTCCAGAGTGTTTTCCGGCTCCGGCTGTAAAACGTGACCCGCTTGCTGGCCAGTGTCTTTTCGTAAGCTTCGCGGTTCATGTAGCCTAACATCAGCACGTTCAGCGTCGTGGCGTCTTGAACGATGGCGGGGACGAGGCCGTCCCCCTTGTCGAAGTCTATTTTGATCATGACTATAAGTTAAAGCCGGACGGGAATCCGGCGTTCTGATAAGTAACGTTTGAGTGCAGGAATGGCGATTTCGCCGAAGTGGAACACGCTGGCGGCCAAGGCGGCGTCTGCTTTTCCTACGGTGAAGGCGTCTGCGAAGTGTTCCATCGTGCCGGCCCCGCCCGAGGCGATGACTGGGATAGGGAGTGTGTCGGACAAGCGGGCGAGTGCTTCGTTGGCGTAGCCGGTCTTCACGCCGTCGTGGTTCATGCTGGTGAAGAGAATCTCGCCTGCGCCGCGGTCGCTGGCTTCACGGGCCCAGTCGAAGAGGCCGCGGCCCACAGGGATGCGCCCTCCGTTGACGTAACACTGCCAGTCGCCTGAGGCTTCCTGGCGGGCGTCGATGGCAACCACGCAGACTTGTGAACCGAAGCGGCGCGCCGTCTCGTCGATGAGCGAGGGATTGCGCAGTGCCGCAGAGTTGACACTCACTTTGTCGGCCCCCGCTTCGAGCATGCGTTCGACGTCGGCCACTTCATTGATGCCTCCGCCTACGGTGAAAGGAATGGCGATTTCGGCCGCTACACGTTCGACCATCTGTGTGAAAGTCTTCCGTCCCTCGTGACTGGCTGTGATGTCGAGGTAGACGAGTTCGTCGGCGCCTTGTTCGCTGTATGTCTTTCCCAGTTCGACAGGATCGCCCGCCTCTTTGAGGTTGACGAAGTTGACGCCCTTGACGGTCATGCCGTCTTTGACGTCGAGACAGGGTATGATTCGATTGGCCAGCATAGTCGTGGGGGATTAGGAGTTGAAAGCCTTGCTCACAGCAGTCAGGTCGATACGCCCTTCGTATATGGCTTTGCCGACGACCACTGCGGGCACGCCAGCCTCGTTGAGCGCCCAAAGGTCGTCAATGCTGCCGACGCCTCCGCTGGCGATGAGCCGGCATGCGGGGTTGGCTTCGAGTAGCGACCGGTAGAGGCCGACGGCAGGTCCGGAGAGCATTCCGTCGCGCGAGATGTCGGTGCAGAGCACTTGCGTGACGCCCATTTCCCAATATGATTGCAGAAAGGGGAGAAGTTCTTGCGGGCTGTCTTCTTTCCAGCCGTTGATGCTGACTTTTCCATCGCGTGCGTCTGCCCCGAGGATAAGGCGTTCCGGCCCGTAGGTTTGCAGCCATTGGGCGAAGCGGTCGGGTGATGTCACGGCGAGGCTGCCCACAGTGACCATCGCTGCGCCTGCGTTGAATGCGCTCTCGACGTCGGCATTGCTCTTGACACCTCCGCCGAAGTCGACGGTCAGTGAGGTCATGCTGGCAATGGCCTCCAACACGTGGAGGTTGACGACGTGGCGCGAGCGGGCGCCGTCGAGGTCCACCAGGTGGAGGCGCCGGAAACCGAGGTCTTCAAAGCGGCGGGCCAGTTCCTCTGGGTGGCTGCTGTAACTCTTCTGGCTGGCGTAATCCCCTTGGCTGAGGCGAACGGCGCAGCCGTCGATAATGTCGATGGCGGGTATGATTTCGATCATTCTGTGAGGTCTAAGAAGTTGCGCAGTATCTGTTCTCCGACTTTCCCGCTTTTTTCGGGGTGGAATTGGGTGGCGTAGAAATTGTCCTTGCGCAGCGCCGCGCTGAACGGTACGATGAAGTCGGTTGTGCCGATT
This sequence comes from Prevotella sp. CAG:755, assembly GCA_000431275.1. Classification (GTDB taxonomy): domain Bacteria; phylum Bacteroidota; class Bacteroidia; order Bacteroidales; family Bacteroidaceae; genus Alloprevotella. The sequence continues at coordinate 56,970 of HF989219.1, forward strand.
GTGTGCGGGCCGCACGGCACGTAGTAGCTGTGGACAAAAAAGACGTAGCTACCCTCGCTGACATGGGCAAAGAGGGGCGATGCGAGGTTGTGAAGCGTGTTCCATCCCATGTGTGGCACCTTCTCGTCGTGATGCCGGGGGGCGAAGCGCTCTACTCCGGCGGGTATGACGCCGAGGCAGTCCGTGTCGCCTTCTGCGCTGTGAGCGCATAGGAGCTGTTGGCCGATGCAGATGCCCAAGACGGGCTGGCGGAGTGAGGTGATGACACGGTCGAGGCTCCGGGCGCGCAAATATGCCATCGTGCTTGAGGCCTCGCCTTGGCCCGGAAAGACCACACGGTCGGCAGCGGCCAAGGCGGCCGGGTCGTCCGTGACGGCAGGTTCGACACCCAGCCGCCTGAATGCGTTGACGACGGAGCGGATATTGCCTGCGTTGTATTTAATGATAGCTACTTCCATGTTTTGATTGGCGGCGTAAGTCGCTAAACGGCGATTATGGCTACAAAAATACGGAATTAAATCCATTCGGCGTACTTTTCGCCCCTGAAAAGCGCAAGGCACAAAACTTTCGACAGGCTCCCCGAGGTTTTTACGGCCTGTCTGACGGGCGCTGTGTGGTTATCGCCGTTTTTCACTGGCGTGGTGCAATGCGTTGTGGGCGGTATGTCGTGGATGCGCAGCCTGTGTGAAGGGCTTATGGCAGCTTCGACCGGATCAGTCTGTGCGGCTTCGAAAACGGGACGGCTGACAGAAAATCTCAGGGGGCTGACAGAATTTACGGAAAGGCTGACGGAACAAGCGGTGTCGGTAGTCTGGTCCGGAATCCCAGTCGCCGGCTGGTTCGGCGGTAAACACTTTCTAACTTTCCGGGCGGCGGAGATTTCAGCCAAAATGTGTATCTTTGCAGTTCAATTCATCTATAAAAAGCACGAATATGGCAGATAATACGAAAAAAGTAGTCATTAATTCTTATGATGATTTTGCAAAATTGACGGGGCAGGTGATAGGCATCTCCGATTACCTCGAAATCCCGCAGGAACGCATCAATCAGTTTGCCGATGCCACACTCGACCACCAGTGGATACATGTCGACGTGGAGCGGGCCAAGTCGGAAAGCCCCTATAAGTCGACAATTGTGCACGGTTATCTGACGCTTTCGCTCCTTCCTTATCTTTGGCAGCAGATTATCCAGGTGAACAACCTGAAAATGATGGTGAATTATGGGATGGACAAGATGCGTTTCGGGCAGGCCGTATTGGCAGGCCAGAGCGTGCGGCTCGTGGCTACGCTCCAAGCCATCTCCAACCTCCGTGGCATTTGCAAGGCCGAAATCAAGTTTTCCATCGAAATTAAGGACTGCAAGAAGAAAGCCTTGGAGGGAGTGGCCACATTCCTCTACTATTTCGAGTAAGTCGGTCCCGTTCTGCGGACAGAAGAGCGGCCGCCGGGGTGATTCCATATCGTCCGGCGGCCGCTCTTGTATGGGGATGTGCAGCGAGGCACCGGTTCAGCGGAACACGATGTCGGTGATGATCATCGCACCGACGCGGCTGTTCAGCTTGTCGACCAGTTCGCGCCGGCGCATGAGCAGGTTGGCTCTGAGGGCGGGCGATTTGAGCTGCACGTAGAGCTTCTGGTTGCGGATTTCCACTGCGCCGGTGTAGGCCGCTACGGTCGGGCCTGCCACATCCGGCCATGCCTGGACGAGCCGGTATTCGTTCAGGGGCGTTTCGAGGCCGTCGAGGCGCAGGGCACGGTAGACCACCGATGCCAGGTCTTCTTCCTTATACCGTTTCATCGTTGATCGTGCCGTTTTCCACGGTGAACAGTTTGAAGTCGCATGCGGCCTGTTGCAGGATTCGGTCGAGGTGTCCGCGGTTGGTGTCGGTCAGGAAAATCTGTCCGAACTCATTGCCGCCGGCCAGACGGACTATCTGTTCAACCCGGTGGCTGTCGAGTTTGTCGAAAACGTCGTCGAGAAGGAGCAACGGCGTCTGGCGCCGGCCCGTTTCTTTGAGCAGGGCGAACTGGGCCAGTTTCAGGGCGACGAGGTAGGTCTTGCACTGCCCTTGCGACCCTTCTTTTTTAATGGGGAATCCTCCGAGCTCCATGATGAGGTCATCCTTGTGGATGCCGTGTAGCGTGAAGCCGACGATGCGCTCCTTGGAGCGTGCCTGTCGCAACTGGTCGAGCAGCGGGCCGCGTTCGCAGTGTGACGTATAAGTAAGCCTGACTTCTTCATCGGCATGGGCTATGCGGCTGTACATGGTTTGGAAAACCGGCGTGAGCCGTTTGGCGAATTCCACGCGTTCCTTATATATATATGTCCCGGAAGCGGCCATCTCTTCCTCGTATATTTCCATCATGTCCGGGTCTGGCTCGTTTTCAGCTTTGAGCAGGTTGTTGCGTTGTGCCAGTGCGCGGCCATAGCGAACAAGGGCATCAAGATAATTAGCGTCGTATTGCGAGATAACCGTGTCGACAAAGCGTCGGCGCTCCTCGCTGCCGCCCGTAATCAGCGATGTGTCGGCCGGCGAAATCATCACGAGCGGCGCAAAGCCGATGTGCTCTGTCAGCCTCCGGTAGTCCTTCCCGTTGCGCTTGAATGTCTTGCGCCGGCCAACCTTGGTCCCGCAGCTGATAGTCTCGGTTTCCCCGTCGTCGGTCAGGTAGCGTCCTTGAAGCATGAACATCTCTTCGCCGTGGCGCACCACCTGTGCGTCGATGGGGTTGGTGTGGCTCTTGCAGAACGAGAGGTAGTAGACTGCGTCGAGCACATTGGTCTTTCCCATGCCGTTGGCACCGATGAAGCAATTGATTTTATCCGAGAATGCCAAGTCGGCCTGCGCGATGTTCTTATAGTTCAGGATGGATAGATTCTTGATAACCATTTGTCGTTATTCATGCTTTGGCCGACAAATTTATAATAATGCGCAGAAATACGTCTCCGCTCTGCGTGGAAAATGCAACGGTTTCAAAAAAGACGATGATTATTTTATAAGTTACGCAGAAAGTATTAATTTTGTCGCGCTTAAACGAATAAAACATTTAACGATAATGACACAGAAAAGCAAAAGCCAGTCTTTGGACGCCAGCAGTGCAGTGGCGCAGTCTGAAGCATTTATCATTAAACATCGTAATCCGATCATAATTGCCGCCGTGGTCTTGGTTGTCTTGATCGGCGGTTTTTTCGCGCTCAAAGCGTTCTATTGGGGGCCGCAGGGCGAGAAAGCTGCCACGATGCTGGCCAAGGGTGAGGATTATTTTGCTGCCGGTGATTTCGAAACGGCATTGAAAGGCGACAAACAAGGATTCGTGGGTTACGAGAAAATAGCCAAGGATTACGGTCACACCGATGCCGGCAACCTTGCTAACTTCTATGCTGGCATCTGCTACGCCCAACAAGGCAAGGACAAGGAAGCCATTCCTTACCTTGAAGCTTTCGATACGCAGGACGATGTGACGATTTCGCCTGCCGCACTCAATACGCTGGCCAACTGCTACGCTTCGACAAACCAGCTCGACAAGGCCGTTGCTACGTTCAAAGAAGCCGCAAAACTCTCCGGACACAACAGTTTGGCGCCTATCTGCCTGAAAGAAGCCGCCCAGATACTTGAGTCGCAGAATAAGAAGGCGGAAGCACTCGCCTTGTACCAGCAGATCAAGAACGAATACGGCACGAGCATCACGGCACAGGATATAGACAAATATATCGAACGCGTGTCCAAATAAGCGTAACGCCCATGTCATCTGCGAATTTCACAATTGAGGATTTGGCAGCTTCCGTGCCTGACGCCAGTTCGATGCGTATCGGGATTGTAGCGGCCGAATGGAATCATGAGATTACCGGAAAACTGGTCGACGGTGCTATGAAAGCACTGAGTAAGTACGGCGTCAAGGACGGGAACATTACTTTGAAGACAGTGCCGGGAAGTTTTGAGCTGATTTACGGCTGTTCGCAACTTGCCAAGTGCGGATTGCTTGATGCAGTCATCGCGATTGGCTGCGTTATTCGTGGCGACACGCCTCATTTTGATTACATATGTGAGGCTGTAACCCAAGGCATCAGTAAGTTAAATGTTGAAGGGCAAGTCCCTGTGGTGTTTGGCCTGCTCACTGTGAATAATTTGGAGCAGGCAGAGGAGCGCACAGGCGGCCGCCTTGGAAACAAAGGTGAGGAATTTGCGGTTACAGCGATAAAAATGGCCGATTTTGCTTGGCAGTTGCAGAAATAAACACTATCTTTGCACCGTCTTAGAGACAAGGAGGGCAAATTCCAGAGTGGCCAAATGGGGCAGACTGTAAATCTGCTGGCGTTCGCCTTCGGTGGTTCGAATCCATCTTTGCCCACACATTGGGATTAGTAAGAATACATTTCTTGCTAATCCCAATGTTTTTACGTATATGTGATGTCGTGCGGACTGTTGCGATACTGCCCGGAGATGTATGACGGCCAGTTTGGAGGTTACGGATAGAGTTGGAAGGGTGTCTGTGGCTTGCGTCCCGTCCGTGGTGATGTGGCGTACGAAGATTTGTATTTCCTGTTTGTTTTTTTTGAGAGATGCTTGCCGGGCAAGGTAAGTGTACCGATGTTGCGAACGTGCGCGTATGGATGCTGCCCAAAGACAGGAAGAAGGCGGATGGTGACAGCATGAATCTGCCGTAGGTCTGTTCATGATAGCATGTAGGGCGAGGGTAGAGGATGCGGAAGTCTTCCGTCGAGAAGAGTGCTGTTGCGGGTGTGCAAGACTGTTCGGAATGGGAGCACGTTTTGGATGAGAGGCGGTTCTTGGTGGTGTGGGGATAAGAAGAAAGCCGGTAAGTCAGATACTTACAGGCTTTCTTTTGAGCCGAAAGCCGGACTCGAACCGGCGACCTATTCATTACGAATGAATTGCTCTACCAACTGAGCTATTTCGGCCTGCGATGTCTCTTATTCCTTTCTTCCCGAAAGGCGATGCAAAGGTAGGTGTTTGTTTTGAAACTGCCAAACAAATTATGGTCTTTTTGCGCGAGAGAGGCGAAAAACTTTGAGACTCGCTGTTTCATGGATGTGGTACACATTAATAATATAAAGTAGAGATGTCAGACAAGGTCTTAAATGCTAAGTTGGTGATTCCTCGTCGCATTATCCGGCTATTATGGAACTCTTGCACGGATGTCGTTTTAAGTCGCCTAACGGTGGCGTTTTGTCTGTAATAAATCGGATTTCATTTGCAGGAACGAGAATGTTTGATTATTTTTGCGCGAAACCGCGTCAGTAAGGCGTGATAAACAAACGTCGAACCAGAGAAATCAAATGATATGTTGAGAATTGCAGTCCAGTCAAAAGGACGATTGTACGAAGATACGATGGCGCTGCTGAGTGAAGCCGATGTGAAGGTCTCCTCTGCGCGAAGAACCCTTTTGGTAAGGGCGAAGAATTTTCCGGTAGAGATACTCTATTTGCGCGATGACGATATTCCCCAGACTGTGGTGGACGGAGTTGCAGATATCGGTGTAGTCGGTCTTAACGAACTGGAAGAACAAGGTGCTGAAGCCGAAGTGATACGAAAACTTGGTTTCGGTGCCTGTCGTCTGTCGTTGGCTGTTCCCAAGGATGTGGATTATACGGATGTGCGGTGGTTTGAAAGCCGGCGTATAGCTACGTCCTATCCGCGCATCCTCACCCGCTATTTGAACGAGCAGGGAGTCAATGCGGAAGTTCACGTCATTACGGGTTCTGTGGAAGTGTCGACAAGTATCGGTATAGCCGACGCTATTTTCGATATCGTCAGCTCGGGCTCTACACTTGTCAGCAACAATCTAAAAGAAGTTGAGGTTGTAATGGAGAGCGAAGCTGTGATGATTGGCAATCCGTTGATGAGCGGTTACAAACGCAGCATCCTCGATGAACTCCTTTTCCGCATTGAAGCCGTGAAGAGTGCAGAAGGGAAGAAATATGTGCTTATGAACGTGCCTAAGGACAGGGTGGACGACATTCTTGCAGTCTTGCCAGGAGTGAAAAGTCCGACGGTGATGCCGTTGGCGGACGATGCATGGTGTAGCGTACATACGGTGCTCGACGAAGAGCGTTTTTGGGAAATCATAGGCCAGTTGAAAGAAAACGGGGCGCAGGGTATATTGGTCGTTCCGATTGAGAAAATGATAATTTGATCGCTATGATGAGAATTGTCAATTATCCAGAACCTTCCACGTGGACATCGTTATTGGAGCGGCCTGTACAGGATATCATGTCCTTGCTTGAAGTTGTCCGTCCCATATATGAGCGCATAAAGTCTGATGGCGACCGTGCCGTCTACGAGTACGAAGAGCAGTTCGACCATGTGCGACTGACGCAACTCGCAGTGTCGGAAACTGAGCTTGTGGCTGCGGGAAATTCACTCCCGGCTTCATTACGCGAGGCTATCGACATTGCCTATGAGAACATTCACGCTTTTCATGCTGCGCAACGTTTTGAACCGATACGGGTGGAGGTCTGTCCGGGGGTGGTGTGTGAGCAGCGGGCCGTGCCGATCGAGCGGGTCGGACTTTACGTGCCCGGAGGGACAGCACCGCTTTTTTCGACTGTACTTATGCTTGCCGTTCCGGCACAAATTGCCGGTTGTCGCGAGATCGTATTGACTACGCCTCCCGGCAAGGACGGACATGTTCATCCTGCTATTCTCTATGCCGCGCACAAAGCAGGTGTACACAAGGTATTCACCGTGGGCGGGGCTCAGGCGGTGGCCTCTATGGCCGTAGGAACAGAGAGTATACCCAAGGTCGACAAAATCTTCGGTCCTGGCAACCAGTACGTCATGGCGGCCAAACAATTGGTGGCGCTTTATGACACGGCCATAGATCTGCCGGCGGGGCCGAGCGAGGTGGAAGTCCTTGCAGATGAGACCAGTTGCCCGGAGTTCGTAGCGGCAGATTTGTTAAGCCAAGCCGAACATGGTGTTGACAGTCAAGTGGTGCTGGTGACGACAAGCCCTGCGTTGATCGAAGCTGTTCAAATTGAAGTCGAACGTCAACTTTCGGCGCTCAGTCGTCGCGAAATCGCTCGCAAAGCACTCGACCACAGTCTTCTTCTCTTAGTTCACGACATGGAGGAAGCAATTGCGCTGACCAATGCTTACGCGCCTGAGCATCTTATTTTGGCTGTCAGCGACTATAACGACGTGAAAGAGCGCATCGACCACGCTGGCTCTGTTTTTTTGGGCAATTGGAGTTGTGAAAGCGCCGGCGATTATGCGTCGGGCACCAACCACACTTTGCCTACAAAGGGTTATGCCCGGGCTTATAGCGGGTTATGCTTGGATAGCTTTATGCGGAAGATGACGTTACAAGAGCTCACGCCGGAGGGTATTCATCGTATCGGACCGGCCGTCGAGCAGATGGCGGAGGCCGAATGTCTTGATGCACACCGAATGGCGATGACCTTGCGCCGGAGAAGCGTGGAGGAGGACGCTGCTTTATGAAAGACTTGCAGCTATTGGTGCGGCCCAATATATGGTCGCTTGAACCTTACAGTTCAGCCCGAGATGAGTATAAAGGCCATGTGGCACACGTTTTCCTTGATGCGAATGAGAGTCCCTACAATGAACCATATAACCGTTATCCGGATCCTTTACAGACGGAGTTGAAAAAACTCGTGTCGCAGGAGAAGAGTGTGCCGGAAGAACGTATTTTTGTCGGCAACGGTAGCGATGAGGCTATTGATTTGGTATACAGGGTCTTTTGTGTTCCGGGATTGGACAATGTTGTCGCTATCGAACCGACTTATGGCATGTATGCCGTGTGTGCGGCCATCAACGATGTGGATTACAGACGCGTGCTTCTCGATGAGCAGTTCCGATTTTCGGCTGATCGTCTGCTTGAAGCGGCTAATTCGCGCACGAAGGCCATTTTCCTCTGTTCGCCGAACAATCCGACTGGTAACGATCTTGATCGCGATGAGATGCTGTCACTTGTCCGTCGTTTCGACGGAATTGTCGTCGTGGACGAGGCTTATGCCGATTTTTCGGACCAACGTCCGATGCGTGCCGAACTGGAGTCCTGCCCCAATCTCGTGATACTTAACACTCTCTCAAAAGCGTGGGGAAGCGCCGGAATTCGGTTGGGGCTGGCCTATGCATCGAAAGAAATTGTCGGACTTTTCAACAAAGTGAAGTATCCATATAATGTCAGTACGCTGGCTCAGGAAAAAGCCATTGAAATTTTGCGGCGGAGCTATGACGTCCATGCCTGGGTGGGGCGAACGAAGAAAGAACGAGCTCGCGTGATAGAGGCTTTCCGGCAGCTACCTATCTGCAAGACGGTCTATCCGACGAGTGCCAACTTCTTCTTGGCGCGAATGACGGATGCAGAAACAATCTACCGTTACTTGATTGACAAAGGTATTGTCGTGCGCAACCGTTCACACGTGACGCTTTGTGGGAATTGCTTGCGTGTCACCATAGGCAACACACAAGAGAATGTGGAATTATTGTCAGCTTTACGAAAATATGTTCCGGAATGAAAAAAGCGCTATTCATAGACCGCGACGGCACACTCGTACGTGAGCCTGCCGATGAACAGGTTGATTCGTTCGAGAAGCTTTCATTTGTGCCCGGCGTGTTCAACTGTCTGCGTCGTATACGCCAGTTGACGGACTACGAGTTTGTCATGGTGAGCAACCAGGACGGCCTTGGTACACCCGCTTTTCCCGAAGATACCTTTTGGCCTGTTCACCGGTTCATTCTTGACACACTTGCGGGTGAAGGCATCACTTTTGATGCGATCCATATCGATCGTCACTTCCCCGAAGAAAATGCGCCTACTCGCAAGCCCGGTACGGCGATGCTCACCCACTACATGGAGGGTGAGTATGATATGGTTCACAGTTATGTGATAGGCGATCGTGAGACAGACGCTCAATTGGCTCGTAACTTGGGCTGTATGTCGCTGATTCTTGGTGACGGGATGACGTGGCCGGACATTGCCCGCTGTGTCATTGGCGGAGAGCGAACGGCGGAGGTTCACCGGCAGACACGCGAAACAGATGTCCGCGTCCGTCTCGGGTTGGACGGTTCGGGGCTCTGCCATGTCGACACCGGATTGAAGTTTTTCGACCACATGCTCGAACAGCTTGCCCACCATGGCGCGATGGACGTGGATATCCAAGTCCACGGCGATCTTGACGTCGACGAACATCATACGGTGGAGGACACCGCTCTTGTGTTGGGTGAATGTCTGCTTCGTTGCCTTGGTGACAAGTGTGGTATCCGGCGCTATGGCTTTGTCTTACCGATGGATGACAGCTTGTGTCGCGTGGCACTTGATTTTGGCGGTCGGCCGTGGCTGGTTTGGAACGCTGAGTTTGTGCGCGAACGCATTGGCGATGTCCCCACAGAAATGTTCTTTCATTTTTTCAAGAGTCTTAGTGACGCAGCCAGGATGAATCTTAACATCCATGCCGAAGGGCAGAACGAGCACCATAAGATTGAGGGCATTTTCAAGGCTTTCGCACGGGCTGTGAGGATGGCGGCAGAGCGTGACTTTGACCATTTCGTTCTTCCGTCGAGCAAGGGGCAGCTATGAGGCGTGCGGCAGTATTTGCGGTTGCGGTTTTGGCGGTTTTGGCCATGTCGCTTGCTGCATGTGAAAAATTGGAAATCCCTGACGAAGATGGCGAAAACGGCGGTGGTCAGACCGAACTGCCTGATGATGGAGGCGGGAGCGGCGGCGACAATGACGGCGGAGGCGGCGTGATGGTTGGCGATACGCTCACGGTGGCCGAGGCGCAGTTGATGATGGATTGTTATGTCGGGGTGAAGGGTTATATCGTCGGTTATATAGCGGGCAATCAGTTGAGCCAGAGCGTATTCGGAGTACCCGAAGACGCGCCTAATACGAACATGCTCATTGCGGATGCACCCGACGTTACCGATGCGTCACTTTGCATGCCCGTCCTGCTCGAGCCCGAGGAGATACGCCCTATGGTCAATCTCTATGACCACCCAGACTATTACCAATGTCCTGTCTATGTCGAAGGTATGGTGACGACGTATTTCTCAGTGGCTGGCATACGTGACGTTTATGCTTTTATCCTGTGGGATGAGTACAGTCCTGGACTTCCGGACCCTGGTGTGGAAGTTCCGATAGTAGATCCGGATACTCAGCATGTCACTTCCGGACGAGGCGTGGTATTCGCTCGTTTTTCCGGAAATAATCGACCAAAGTGAGGCTCGGTTCGGAAAGAAAATTGTATTTTCGCGTCCAAACATAGCAATAATCATTTCTTTAAACAATGGAAATAGAAGGAAAAATCATCGCGGTCCTGCCCGCTCGTGGCGGTACGTCGGCCCGTACGGGTGCAGCGTGGAAATCGCAGGAGTTTGTCATAGAAACATTTGATCAGTATCCCCGGAAGTGTGTGTTCCGCATCTTTGGCGAAGATCGACTCAATCAGATGAATGTGCAGTTGGGTGAAGTGTTACGTGTTTCTTTCGATATAGATGCTCACGAATATAACGGCCGTTGGTATAACGACGTGTCGGCATGGAGAGTGGATCGCAATGTGTCTGTTCCTTCGGATGGACAGCCGGTTGCAGCGGCTTCAATACAGCCTGCTCCGGCCGTTGAACAGCCCGCAGCACCTGCTTCTGAATCTGTAGGATTTGGGGCGGCTTCCTCCGGTGGTGCGGCCGGTATGGATATGATGGGTGGTGCTGGTGGCAATGTAGACGACCTGCCGTTCTGAACCGTAAACTCGTAAATTTATTTAGTTCCCCCTTCGGCCTGGACAAGGCTTGAGGGGGAACTTTCAGTGTAAACGCACAACAGACATGTCGATTTCAAAATATGTGTTAGGGGCCACGCTGCTGCATCTCTTTCGTTGGCTGTTCCTTTTCTTCTTTCTGTCTACGGTCGGCACGGTGCTGTTATACCGGTGGTTGCCTGTACCGTTGACTCCATTGATGGTCATTCGTTGCGTGCAGCAGGTCGGAGATGGCGAGCCGATTCGTTTGCGCCACCATTGGGTGCCATTGACAAAGATGTCAAAGTACTTGCCGGTCGCTGTGATAGCTTCCGAGGACCAGAATTTCACCCGCCATCACGGTTTTGATTTCAAGGCTGTCCGTCAGGCCTATATGGAGCATCTTGAAGGTGGCCGCCGGCGAGGAGGCAGCACGATCAGTCAGCAAACAGCGAAGAATGTGTTCCTATGGCCCAAATCGACGTGGGTAAGGAAAGGTTTCGAAGTCTATTTCACAGTGTTGATAGAACTTCTCTGGTCGAAAGAGCGTATTATGGAAGTCTATTTGAACAGTATAGAAATGGGCAACGGCATATATGGCGCGGAAGCAGTAGCTCAGTTGCATTTCGGGTGTACGGCTGATGAATTGACACGGGCGCAGTGTGCGCTTGTTGCGGCGACACTCCCCAATCCAAGAAAGTACAATTCAGCCTCTCCATCACGCTACATGATGAAGCGCCAGCGTCAAATCATGCGCGAAATGAAGCATATTCCGCTTTTTCGGTCGGGTAAATAGAATTGGTCTGGCCTAGTCGTAAGCCGTTGGAGAGGTCCTACCTCATTTAGCCGAGAGCTTCGCTGTCGAAATGAAGTGGAAGCAGATCTGCTGCCTTTTCCAGACGATATATGTGTGTCGTTCCGTAAAGCAGGATGAGTATCGGACTTTTTTGGTGTTGCTCGGTTTCTAGCAAGGCTTGTCGACAAGCGCCGCAAGGAGTGATCGGAAGTTTGAGGAACTTGCCGTCACTGTTTTTTGCTGCAATGGCGAGTGCCCGGATGCGACTGGCGGGATAATGGGCGTGAGCGGCGTAGATTGTGCATCGTTCTGCGCATGTGCCTACTGTGAACGATGCGTTTTCCTGATTGCTTCCCATGAAGATCGTGCCGTCGTCGAGTAGGGCAGCTGCACCTACATGGAAGTGCGAATACGGGGCATAGGACGTTTCGCAGGCCTTTTTTGCAGTTCCAATTAGCTCTCTTTCGGTCGAGGATAGGTCTTTCAGGTCGCAAACGTCATAATCGAATTGAAAAGTCTTTCGTGGCATATTTCCTATGTTTTCGTGAGGCAAACATAAGAATAAAACGGCGATTTTATACTCTGTGATTAAAAAAATCGTGCGTTTTTTAGAAGAAAAACCGGCAAGCTATAGGACATGCCTGCTTGCCGGTTTTTACTAATGCTATGGTGGTTACATTTGTTCCTCTACCGCAGCCTGCGCCGCTGCGAGACGGGCGATAGGCACGCGGAATGGTGAGCAGCTGACGTAGTTCAAGCCGACTTTGTGACAGAACTTGACGGATGATGGTTCGCCACCGTGTTCTCCGCAGATTCCGCATTTCAACTCCGGACGTACGGAGCGTCCTTTGCGGACTGCCATGTCTATGAGTTGGCCGACACCGTTTTGGTCGAGTACTTGGAACGGATCGACGGAAAGAATCTTCTTGTCGAGGTAAACCGGGAGGAACGAGGCGATGTCGTCGCGCGAGTAGCCGAAAGTCATCTGTGTCAAGTCGTTCGTTCCAAACGAGAAGTATTCAGCACGCGATGCAATCTTATCGGCCGTCAGTGCGGCACGTGGGATTTCTATCATCGTACCGACTTTGTAGGGGATGGTGATTCCTGTCTCTTCGAACACGGCTTCGGCTTCGGCACGGATTACCTGTTCTTGGGCTTCGAATTCATAGAGGATGCCGGTGAGAGGCACCATGATTTCGGGGAACGGGTTGTAGCCTTCCTTTTTCAGCTCGACAGCTGCGGTCATGATGGCACGCGTCTGCATCTGTGTGATTTCCGGATAAGTATTGCCGAGGCGGCAGCCGCGATGTCCGAGCATCGGGTTGTGTTCGCAGAGGCTGTCGACGCGCTGACGGATGTGTTCAAGAGTAACGCCCATGGCTTGCGCCATTTCTTCTTGCCCTTTGAGATCATGTGGAACGAATTCGTGTAGGGGCGGGTCGAGTAGTCGGATGTTGACAGGATATCCGTCCATCGCTTTGAAAATTCCCTTGAAGTCGTCTTTTTGATAGGGCAGCAGTTTGGCCAAAGCTTTGCGGCGGCCTTCGGCGGTTTCGGCAAGGATCATTTCGCGCATGGCGACAATCTTCTCGTTGTCGAAGAACATGTGCTCCGTGCGGCAGAGACCGATGCCGACTGCTCCGAATTTGCGGGCTACCTCAGCATCATGTGGGGTGTCGGCATTGGTGCGGACTTGCAGGCGGGTGTATTTCGAGCAAAGGTCCATCAGGGCGGCAAAATCTCCGGACAGTTCTGCGGCTTGGGTGACGAGCTGTCCTTTGTAGACTTCGCCGTTCGTTCCGTTGAGCGAGATGTAGTCACCTTCTTTGAGGACGGTGCCGTCGATTTCTACGGTGCGTGTTTTGTAGTCGACGTTGATGGCTCCGGCGCCGCTGACGCAGCATTTTCCCATGCCACGGGCTACGACTGCGGCATGGGAGGTCATACCGCCGCGTGCGGTGAGGATACCTTCGGCCACTGCCATGCCGGCGAGGTCTTCGGGCGAGGTTTCAATGCGGACCATGACCACTTTGTGGCCGTCTGCATGCCACTTGGCTGCATCTTCGGCGAAGAATACGATCTGTCCGGTGGCGGCACCTGGCGAGGCGGGAAGACCGCGGGTGAGCACTTCGGCGCGTGCAAGGGCTTGTTTGCTGAACACGGGGTGGAGCAGCTCGTCGAGTTTGGAAGGCTGGCAGCGCTCGATGGCTGTTTTCTCGTCAATCAGTCCTTGGCGGAGCAGGTCCATGGCAATCTTGACCATTGCTGCTCCTGTGCGCTTGCCGTTACGCGTTTGCAGGAACCAAAGCTTGCCTTCCTGAACGGTGAATTCCATGTCCTGCATGTCGCGGTAGTGGTTTTCGAGTTTGTTCTGGATGGCGTTGAGTTGCTGGTAGATTTCAGGCATGGCCTCTTCCATCGAAGGATATTTGGCTTTGCGGTCTTCTTCGCTGATGCCTTGCATTTCGGCCCAGCGGCGCGAACCTTTGAGGGTGATTTGCTGTGGTGTGCGAATTCCGGCAACGACGTCTTCGCCCTGTGCGTTGACGAGCCATTCGCCGTTGAATTCGTTTTCACCCGTGGCTGCGTCACGACTGAAACATACGCCTGTGGCAGACGTGTTGCCCATGTTGCCGAACACCATAGCCATCACCGTTACGGCCGTGCCCCATTCGGCGGGGATGCCTTCCATCTTGCGGTAGAGAATGGCGCGTTCGTTCATCCAACTGTCAAACACGGCACAGATGGCGCCCCAAAGTTGGTCGACAGGATTTGTCGGGAATTCCTGTCCGGTCTGTGCCAGAATGGCTGCCTTGAAGCGGGTGACAAGTTTTTTGAGGTCGTCTACGTCAAGCTCATTGTCAAGTTTCACGCCTTTTTCGGCTTTCACTTCGTCGATGATGGCCTCGAATGGGTCGATGTCTTCCTTGCTTCGCGGTTTCAGGCCGAGCACCACGTCGCCATACATCTGTATGAAACGGCGATAGGCATCATATGCAAAACGCGGGTTATTCGTTTTCTTGGCCAGGCCCTCAACGACGTCGTCATTGAGTCCGAGGTTAAGGATAGTGTCCATCATGCCGGGCATTGAGGCGCGGGCGCCGGAGCGGACGGAAAGCAGGAGGGGATTGGTCGGGTCGCCAAAGCTGCTGTTCATCAGCGACTCGATATGTTTCATGCTGGCCTCGACCTCGTCTTTCAACAGGGCTACGACCTCGGCTTTTCCCGTGGAGTAATACTCGTTGCAGGTTTCCGTGGTGATTGTGAAACCGGGCGGAACGGGAATGCCAATCAAGTTCATCTCTGCCAGGTTGGCGCCTTTGCCGCCCAGCAGGTTACGCATGTCGGCGCGGCCTTCTGCCTTGCCGTTTCCGAAAGTGTAAACTCGTTTAGTGTTTGCCATAGTTGTAAACATTTTGCTTTGTCGCAAAAGTATGGAGAAGTTTTAAGATTACCAAACGTTTTTCCTACTTTTTTGCTAAACGTACCTGCTAATTTCGCCCGATAGCTGTTGCGCTTTGTTAAGAATACAGCGTTTTTTACCATCCGGGACGAGCATTCGGACAGTTTGTCCGCTTGCGATTTCACGGCTATGGGCTGTTGTGAAGTGGTTCGAGTGACGTGATCGTAGGTCACAAGCGATTTAGAAGCTCAGTGCAGGCTTCTTCGAGCAGGTCAATGACGAGTTCAAAGTCTTTGTCGGAGCCGTAATAGGGGTCGGGAACGTATGGTGCGCCTGAATGGATGAGGTAGTCTGCCATGCGGACAATCTTGGTCGCATCGTCTGCGCTTTGGGCCATGCGTTGCAGGCCTTTGATGTTCTGCTCGTCCATTCCGACGATGAGGTCAAACTTCCGGAAGTCGTCTGGCCGGACCGGGCGGGAGTGGTGAGTGAGACGGTAGCCCCGGCGGGAGGCGTGCGCACGCATGCGCGAGTCGGGCAGTTCGCCTTCGTGAAAATCGATGAGGCCGGCGGAATCGGCGACGAACTCGTCCGCGCGCCCGCTCCGGTTGGCCAGTGAGCGGAACACTTCTTCTGCCATAGGCGAACGGCAGATATTCCCGAGGCAGACAAAAAGTATATGTTTCATGTGGGACTTGTTGTTGGTTTTTGAAGTCCGGGCGTGGCACTCGCTCCGGATAATGTGCGAATTTACGGCTTTCTGCCGAACCCGCAACTGTCGTGGCCTGCATTTCGGCAGGCAGGAAGGAGGCTGAGCGGTTAGGGAACGACTATAATATGATTAATGTGTTTTACGTGGTCGACGGCCTCCCGACCCCTATCTTATGTAGACAGGCC